>NZ_CP043504.1:0-319736 GCF_008365275.1 Protaetiibacter larvae
CGAGGAACTCGCCGAACTGCCACATGATCTCGCCGAACAGCTCGTAGTAGGGCGAGGCGATGAGCTGCACCGAGAGGATCCAGCCGACCGCGATGGCCAGGTAGACGCCCGCGAACACGCCCGTCGCCACCAGCAGCGCGGTCTCGGCGGGGGTGCGGCGCGGGGCGGACGCGGCCGCGGCACCCGCCGCGTCCGGATCGAACCCGTCGGAGCCGGCCGCGACGAGCGGATCGGATGCGACGCGCAGCCGAGGCGCGGACTGCCCGCGGGCGTCGTCCCCCGCCCAGCTCAGCGCCTCGTCGTCATCCGGTTCCTCGCCGGGGACCTCTGGGCGTGTGCTCACCCCTCGATCCAACCGCATCCCGCGTGCAGACGCATGCGAGACTCAGCCCGCAGGGTATCGATCGTGAGTCAAGTTGTAGTACTCCTCGCTCTCGGTGATTGCGGCACGGGTCGCCGTGTCGCCGTTGGCCACGATGAACGACGTCCAGAATGCGAGACCTCTGGCGTCAGGGCTCCGTCCGAGATACGAGGCGTACATCCATCCGACTCGGGATCGAGCGACCTCCGGTGCCCGCCACAGCGCATCCACCACGACCTGCCGGCCCTCGGACCTGGACCGGTTCGACCAGTAGTCGAGACCGGCCTGGTCGGCATACCGCCCCATCAGGTCCGCGTACAGGCACCGCACAAACGCCCAGGGGTTGTAGTCACCTGGCCGCAGGGCGCCGCTGGTCCGGTCGAGCCACCCCAGGACATCGGTCGTCAAGGCGCATCCGCCACCGCCGACGATCCCCGCAAGCATGGCGTACTCCGCGGATGCGAAGAACTGCCGCTCGATGTCGTCGGTCGTGATGCGCCCCGCCTTCATCTGCTGCAGCCACCACATGCGGCCGCTCGCATCCGCACTACGTCCCAGGATGCCCTCGTAGGCGGCGTCGATACGGATCAGCCGGTACTCGTCGCTCGTGGCGAAGCTCCGGACGATCGCCGAGCGCGGGGCGCCGTTCTCCACGTTCGCCGCCCACCATGCCAAGTCTTTCGGCGACGGCTCCCGTCCGAGGAAATCCTCGTAGAGCGAGCGGACGAATGCGGTCGTCGCGGTCGAGAACCCGGGAGGCACGAGAGTCGCCGGGTACTGCGCACGCTCGCCCTCTGAGAGCTCGATCGGATCGGAGAGGGCGAAGCCGACACGTTGCCCATTCCGGTAGCGAAGGTCCACACGGTAGGTCCCTGGCATCAGATCGTTGATCTCGAAGCTGCCGTCGGCCGCGACCGGCCGAGGATCACCGGTCGTCATCCACGCCTGGCTGAACTCCGAGTAGATGCGCAACTCCGCCGTGACCAGCCCGGCGGCAAGGTCCTCAGGCAGCACTCCGGCGACGGTGCCCTCGATGGCGGCGCCCCGGTAGAGGACGACGTCGACGTCCTCGCGCCGCTGACCGGCGGCCAGTTCAAGGTAGTCGGCACCGAGATAGGGATTCTTGTGGTTCCAAGTCTGGATCGAGTACGTCGCGTCGGAGTCCACGAAGGTGAATCGATACCGTCCGGCTAGTGCGGGCTCGTAGACGAAGCGGCCATCTGCATCCGTCACGACCTCGAGCTCTTCCACGAAGACGTGGGACGGGGTGAAGCGGTCGATGTACACCGTGACATCCGCGACGGGATCGCCCCCGGTGTTGGTGACCCTCCCGGCGATCCCCGAGGACTTCGCGAGCACTTTCGATACCGTCGTGGATCCGGCGATCGGTACGCGGATCTGCTCCGTGCTGCTGGTGAACGCTCCGTCGGTGCCGACGAACTCGTACTTGATGCGAGCGCTGCCGGCGGGCGCGTCGGGGAATGCAAACCGACCGCTCTCGTCGGTCGACGTCGTGGCGATGGGAGCGTCGAATATGGTGTACAGACCCACGGTGACTTCCCCGGATGTCGCAGGCCTCGAGGTCGAGCCGAGGAAGACCTGGCCGCCGTAGGCCACTCGTCGCTGAAGGCCCGTGTTCGCGCCCGTAACCGAATTCCAGACGAGCTCGACTGCGGCGCTGCCGACGTCGAAGCGAGCACCGCTTCCGCGATAGGTGAAGGTGAGAGTGTAGTAACCCCACTGCAGCGACGGGATCGTGTAGCTGCCATCCGCGGCGGTGACCACGGACCGCCCGAGTTCGGCGACCGCGGGACCGCCGGGATCAGATGCCCGCGCCCAGGTCACCTCGACCTCATCCGCGCCGGCCGGGATCGCGGCTCCACTGTCGGATGCCCCGAGCCATACGATTCCGCTGACCTGCTTCAACGTCGGCATGGTGAAGTTGATGACCTTGGGGCTCGCCGTGAGGTCGACGGCAGCGCGGTTGTTGAGCTGCGGAACCCCGATGGAGAGGTATGCGCTCTGGAAGCTGCCTGAGCCGCGATACTCGAACCACACGCGATACGTACCGAGCGGAAGTCCCGCCATCTGGTACGACCCGCCCGGTCCGACGGGTACCCCCGGAGCATCCCAGATACCCGTGAAGTCGGAACCTACCCGACGTTCGTAGTAGACAGCCACCTCGCCCGCTGCGATGGCTGCACCGCCCTCCAGGCTCACCATGCCCGAGATCGACGAGGTGACCTCGTCGAGGCTCGGGGCGGCCTCTGCGGGAGCGGCCGCGGCGACGCTCATCGCCAGCAACGCGCTCATCGCCATGGCGACGCGGAGTCCACGTTTCGACGGCATCCAACTCCTCAGTTCACTTCGGGGCAGAGCCGCTGACGGCGATCTGTGAGGGAACCATAGCATTTGACGCGACGCCCACAAGGCCTCGAGCGGGAGCCGTTTCTCCCGCCCCGAGGCCACGGCTCCAGCCGCGCCATGGACAGCCGACTCAGCGGGCGGCGGGGCCCTCGGTGTCGTCGGCGTCCTGGTCGGCGATGCAGCGCTGCCCACCAGCGCCTCGGCGCGCGTCAGAAATCGAGAATGCCGTCGTCGGCCGTCGCGCCGAGGATCTTCGCGAGCTCGGCGCGCGAGTGGATGCCGAGTTTGCGGTACACGTTGCCGAGGTGGAACTCGACGGTCTTGACCGTCACGAACTGCGAGCGGGCGATCTCACGATTGCGCTTGCCGTGGGCGGCCACCTCGGCGATGCGCAACTCGCTGGCCGTCAACAGCGCCAGCCGGTCGTCGGAGGGGAGCGCCGACTCCCCCGGGGCTGCGCGGGCGAGCACCTCGCGGGCCCGTGTCGCGAGCGGCACTGCACCCTCGGCGAGCGCATAGCGCAGGGCATCCCGCGCGTGATGCTGCGCCACCTCGTCGTGACCGCGCGCGAGAGCGAGCTCGGCGAGACCCAGCTGCGCCTCCGCCGCCTGCGGGTAGTGGTCGTCGACGAGCTCCAGGGCGCGCCGGTAGAGCGCCTCCCGCGCCGCGGGATCCGTTTCGAGCCCCGCGACGGCGACGATCCGGGTGGCCTTGCTGTGGGCGGGCGCGGATGCGGGGGCGAGCTCGGCGGCGCTCCGCAGCACGCGACGCGCGGCATCCGGCTGCCCCAGCTGCGCGTACGCCTCGGCGAGCGGGACGCGCCAATCCTCCCCCAGCGTCGCCAGCAGGTTGGGGCCGTCGGCCAGCCGGGCACGGGCGAAGGCGATGGCCTCCTCCGGCTCGCCGGCCGCCACGAGGTACATGAGCTGGGCGGCGAGGCCCACCGACGCGAATCCGGCCGGCTGGGGTCCGGGATCCAGCCGTGCGACCTCCCCCGCGAGCTCGACCTCGCCGGTGTACAGGTAGCCCTTGGCGAGGAAGTACTGCATCGCGGGGAAGTAGTTGCGCCAGCCGAGCTCGGACGCGCCCCGCGCCGCCTCGAGGTCGGCGAGGCCCGCGCGCAGGCGCCCGTGCGCGATCCGCAGCGCGCCACGCGCGTAGCTCGCCGTGCCGAAGGCCTGCACGCTTCCGGAGTCGCGCGCGTCGGCGAGCGCGGCCGTCAGCCAGAACTCCCCCTCCGCGAACAGGCTCAGGTAGTTGAGGGCCCCGGAGAGCATGTAGGTCAGCGGGTCGTCGCCGATCCCGGGACGGATGCCGCGTCCATCGCCGAGCGCACGCAGCGCGTACTCGGCTCCGCCGTCCCGACCGGACAGTGCGAAGGCGAGCGCGGCCACGCCGAACAGCGCCCGGTCGGCGTCGGTGTCCTCCTCGGGCGGCCACGGTTCGATCTGCTGCAGTTCGGCGAGCACCTCGCCGAGCGGCTCCGGGGAGAAGGTGAGCTCGTTCGCGGCGGTCTTGCCGAGCACGAGGCGCCGCTCGCGGTCGCTCACCCCCGGGATCGCGGCCATCGTCACGCGCGCGCCCGCGTACGCCTCCCCCGCCGTCGCGTAGTCGCCGGCCATGTAGGCCGCGTCTCCCAGCTCGAGGAGACGGTCCGCCTTGACCCGCGGGTCCTCTCCCGCGCGCGTCGCCTGCCGCATGAGCTCGAGCCCCGCCGCGGGGTCGCCGGCGAGCACGCGGGCGCGCCCCTCCTCGAGCAGCAGCCGGCCCGTCTCCTCGGGCGCGATCCCGCCCTCGATGCGAGCCCGCGCGAAGAAGCGCGCGGCCAGCTGAGCGTTGCCCGACTGCAGCGCGAGCCGCGCCGCCTCCGAGATCGAGCGCGCGCGCTCGACGTCGCCCGCGGGATCCGTCTCCACCTCGTGCGCCGCGATCGCCACCGGCGGCGCGCCGGCCGCGCGCAACGCCCCCGCCACCCGGGCGTGCAGCTGCGCCCGGCGGACCGCGCCGAGGCCGTCGAGCACCCCCTCGATGACGATCGGATGCGTCGGAACGACCGCGTCTCCGCGCGTCACGAGCAGGCCGGCCGCGTCGAGCACGGGAAGCAGCCCCGCGATCCGCTCGGACGTCACTCCGGCGGCGTGCGCGAGCACGGTCGGGGAGATCCCGTCGGCGGCGATCGCGGCCGTCTCGACCACCTCCCGCGCGTCGGCGGGCAGCTGCGCGAGGCGAGCCAGGAGCCCCTCGCGCACCCGGGCCGGGCTCGCCTCGAGCCCGTGCGCGATGAGTTCGTGCACGTAGAACGGCACCCCGCCGCTCGCATGCAGCACGCGCGCTGGGTCGACATCCGCGGATCCGCCGATTGTGGCGATCGCATCGAGCGAGAGCGGGCGCGGTTCGTGCAGCACGCTGCGCGGCGCGGCCGCGATGGTGGCGAGATCCGCCTCGACCGCCGCGTCGAGGGGCGGCCGGGTGGCCACGACGACCGCGACCCGCTCGGTCGACAGCTTCGCCAGCAAGGTGGTGAGGAGTCGACGGCTCGCATCGTCGGCCCAGTGCAGGTCGTCGACGACGAGCAGCACCGGCTCGTGCTCGGCGAGCGAGGCGACGAGCCAGTGCACCGCGTAGGCGAGTGCCATGGGCTCGGCGGTCGCGTGCCCCCTGATGAGGTCGCGCACCAGCCGGGCCGGACCGTCGAAGCTCGAGTCGTCGGCGGCGAGTGCGTCGGCGCCGAACCAGTCCCAGACGAGCCCGAACGCGGCCTGCGAGCTCAGCACCGTGAAGCCGGCTCGCCGCACCCGGAATCCGCGATCGGACGCCGTGCGCGTGGCGGCGTCGAGCAGCGACGACTTGCCGATGCCGGGCTCGCCGCGAAGCACGACAGTGCGGGCGCGGCCGGCCGCTGCCTCATCCAGCGCGCGCACGATGGCGGCGAGTTCGGCGGAGCGTTCGAGAAGAATGGGCACGAAACGGGCGGTCACAGGGTACGGAGTCACGGACGCCGACGAAGGGCGCTGGTTCGATCCTGCCGACCGCGGAACACTCTCGCCGCCCCCAGTTGAGGCGTCAACAACCTCGTCTCGCGGGACGGCGCGGTCGCGGGGTGCGGGGTCGCGCGGGGCGGCGGGGCAACCCGGTGCGGCGGGAGAAACGACAACGGGGCGGGAGTCGTTTCTCCCGCCCCGAGGTCACGGCTCCAGCCGCGCCATGAACAACCGAGCTCAGCGGGCGGCGGAGCCCTCGGTGTAGTCGGCGTCCTGCTGCTTCCAGGCGAACAGGGCGCGCAGCTCGCGGCCGACGGCCTCGATCGGGTGCTGGGCGGCCTTCTCGCGCAGGGCGTAGAACTCGGGAGCCCCCGCGTCCTGGTCGGCGATGAAGCGCTCCGCGAAGGCACCCGACTGGATGTCGGCGAGCACGCCCTTCATGTTCTCCTTGACGCTCGGGTCGATGACCCGCGGGCCCGACACGTAGTCGCCGTACTCGGCCGTGTCGGACACCGACCAGCGCTGCTTGGCGATGCCGCCCTCCCACATGAGGTCCACGATGAGCTTGAGCTCGTGCAGCACCTCGAAGTAGGCGATCTGCGGCTGGTAGCCCGCCTCGGTGAGGGTCTCGAAGCCGTACTCGACGAGCTGCGAGACGCCGCCGCAGAGCACCGACTGCTCGCCGAACAGGTCGGTCTCGGTCTCCTCGGTGAAGGTCGTCTTGATGACGCCCGCGCGGGTGCCGCCGATCGCCTTCGCGTAGGAGAGCGCGGTGTCCCAGGCGTGGCCCGAGGCGTCGCGCTCGACGGCGATGATGTCCGGGATGCCGCGGCCGGCCACGAACTCGCGGCGCACCGTGTGGCCGGGAGCCTTCGGGGCGATGAGGATCACGTCGATCCCCTCGGGCGCGTCGATGTAGCCGAAGCGGATGTTGAAGCCGTGGGCGAAGGCGAGCGTCTTGCCGGGGGCCAGCTTGTCCTTGATCGAGTCGGTGTAGATGCCGCGCTGGTGCTGGTCGGGCGCCAGGATCATGATCAGGTCGGCCCACTCGGTGGCGTCGGCGACCGACTTCACCTCGAAGCCGTCCTCGGTCGCCTTCTGGATCGACTTCGAGCCGTCCTTGAGCGCGATGACGACCTCGACACCGGAGTCGCGCAGGTTCTGGGCGTGGGCGTGACCCTGCGAGCCGTAGCCCACGATCGCCACCTTCTTGCCCTGGATGATCGACAGGTCGGCGTCCTTGTCGTAGAAGATCTCGGTCACTGGTTTCCTTCGTTCTCTTGGGGTTAGTTCTTGAAGACGCGTTCGGTGATGCTCTTGCCGCCGCGTCCGATCGCGAGCAGGCCCGACTGGGCGATCTCGCGGATGCCGTAGGGCTCGAGCACGCGCAGCAGCGCCTGCACCTTGCCCGAGTCGCCCGTCACCTCGATGACGAGGGCATCCGGGGCGACATCCACGACGCGCGCCCGGAACAGGTTGACGGCCTCGAGGATCTGGCTGCGGCTCGTGTTGTCGACGCGCACCTTGATGAGCAGGTGCTCGCGCTGCACGGACTGCTCCGGGTCGAGCTCGACGATCTTGATGACGTTGATGAGCTTGTTGAGCTGCTTCGTCACCTGCTCGAGCGGCAGATCCTCGACGTCCACGACGACGGTGATGCGGCTGAGCCCCTCGATCTCGGTGGGACCCACCGCGAGCGAGTTGATGTTGAAGCCGCGGCGCGAGAACAGTCCCGCGACGCGGGTCAGCAGGCCCGGCTTGTCCTCGACGAGGAGCGAGAGCACGTGATGCGACATGGCCTTACTCCTCTTCCCACGCGGGCGCGTGGTCGCGCGCGTACTGCACCTGCGAGTTGCCGACGCCCTGCGGCACCATGGGCCACACCATCGCGTCGCGGCTCACCACGAAATCGATGACCACCGGCCGGTCGTTGGTCTCGATCGCGAGCGTGATCGCCGCGTCGATCTCCTCCTTCTTCGTGACGCGGATGCCGAGAGCGCCATACGCCTCGGCCAGCTTCACGAAGTCGGGCACCATCCGGGTGGTGTTCTCGCCGTCGAGGGCCCCCGTGTTGAGGTCGGTGAAGGAGTGGCGGCCGTCGTAGAACAGCGTCTGCCACTGGCGCACCATGCCGAGCGAGGAGTTGTTGATGATCGCGACCTTGATCGGGATGTCGTTGATGGTGCAGGTGGCGAGCTCCTGATTGGTCATCTGGAAGCATCCGTCGCCGTCGATCGCCCACACCAGCCGGTCGGGCTGGGCGACCTTCGCACCCATCGCGGCCGGGATCGAGTAGCCCATGGTGCCGGCGCCGCCGGAGTTGAGCCAGGCGTGCGGGCGCTCGTAGTCGATGAACTGGGCGGCCCACATCTGGTGCTGGCCGACGCCCGCCGCGTAGACCGCCTCGGGTCCGGACAGCGCGCCGATCCGCTGGATGACGTACTGCGGCGAGAGCAGGCCATCCTCCGGCTCGGTGTAGCCGAGCGGATAGTTGGCCCGCAGCTGCTCGAGGCGCGCCCACCACTCGGCCGTGTCGGGCACGATCGCCTGATCGCGGAAGGCGTCGATGAGGTCGATGATCACCTCGCGCGCGTCCCCCACGATCGGCACGTCGGCGTGGCGGATCTTGCCGATCTCGGCGGGGTCGATGTCGACGTGCACGACCTTGGCATCCGGGGCGAAGTCGCTCACCTTGCCGGTCACGCGGTCGTCGAAGCGGGCGCCGAGCGACACGATGAGGTCGGATTCCTGCAGCGCGAGCACCGCGGGAACCGAGCCGTGCATGCCCGGCATGCCGAGGTGCTGCGGGTGCGAGTCGGGGAACGCCCCGCGCGCCATGAGGGTCGTCACGACGGGGGCGCCGGTCAGCTCGGCGAGCTTCAGCAGCTCCTTGGACGCCTCGGCGCGGATGACGCCGCCGCCCACGTAGAGCACCGGGCGGTGGGCCGCCGCGATGAGCTCGGCCGCCGACTGGATCTGCTTGCCGTGCGCCTTGGTCACCGGGCGGTATCCGGGCAGCTCGACCTTCGGCGGCCAGATGAACGGCGCCGAGTTCTGCTGCGCATCCTTCGTGATGTCCACGAGCACCGGGCCGGGGCGGCCGGTCGTGGCGATCAGGTACGCCGCCGCGAGCGTCGCCGGCACCTGGGCCGGATCGGTGACGAGGAAGGAGTGCTTGGTGATCGGCATCGTGATGCCCACGATGTCGACCTCCTGGAACGCGTCGGTGCCCATCGAGGTCGAGAACACCTGGCCGGTAATCGCGAGCAGCGGCACCGAGTCCATGTGCGCATCCGCGATGGCGGTGACCAGGTTGGTGGCCCCGGGGCCGGAGGTCGCGATCGCGACGCCGACCTTCCCGGATGCGGCGGCGTAGCCCTCGGCCGCGTGGCCGGCGCCCTGCTCGTGGCGCACGAGGATGTGGCGGACGGCCGTGGAGGCCATCAGCTCGTCGTAGAACGGCATGATGGCGCCGCCCGGCAGGCCGAAGACGTCGGTGATGCCGAGCTTTTCGAGACTCGCGAGCACGGCACCGGAGCCGGTCAGGATGGGTGGGGCGTCACGCTTGGTCGGCGCCGCGGACGGCGCAGGCACGGCTGCAGAGGTCATGAGTGTCTTCCGAAAGGTGGCAGTCGGTGGGAATCAGGGCGTGAAGCGCGCGAATGACGTCGTCGCCCTGATCAGATGCCGCGACCCGCTTGTGATGCGAGCCGCGCCCACTCCAGGACTGGTTGTGCCACCCGGGTGTCTATCGACAGCAATGCTAGCCGATGTTGCGCGGGCGTTTCACGGGTGCCCCGCCCCGGCATGGATCGCGCGGAACCCCGCCGGCGGCGCGGCATCCGCCATCCGCCCTCTCCCCGGCCAGAAATGCAGGAGACCTGCCGCCGCGTCCCCGCATCCGCGGGCGCCGCGGCTCCGCATTCGCAGAATCTCCTGCATTTCTGAGGTGGCGTGGAAGCGGCGGGCGCGACAGGCGCGACGGTCAACCGGTGACGGCGCCCTCGGCGGCCGAGTGCACGAGGCGCGAGTACTTCGCGAGCACGCCGCGCGTGTAGCGCGGAGGCAGCGGCTCCCAGCCCTCGCGACGGGCGGCCAGCTCGGCCTCGTCCACGAGCAGCTCGATCGAGCGCGAGGCGATGTCGACGCGGATGCGGTCGCCGTCCCGCACGAAGGCGATCGGCCCGGCATCCACCGCCTCGGGCGCGATGTGGCCGATGCACAGGCCCGTGGTGCCGCCCGAGAAGCGGCCGTCGGTCAGCAGCAGCACATCCTTGCCGAGGCCCGCGCCCTTGATGGCCGCGGTGATGGCGAGCATCTCCCGCATCCCCGGCCCGCCCTTGGGGCCCTCGTAGCGGATCACGACCACGTCGCCGTGGTTGATCGTGCCCTCGGTGAGGGCGTCCATCGCGGCACGCTCGCGGTCGAAGACCCGCGCGGGACCCTCGAAGACGGCGGCGTCGAAGCCGGCCGTCTTCACGACCGCACCCTCCGGCGCCATGGTGCCGTGCAGGATCGTGAGGCCACCGGTCGCGTGGATCGGGTTGTCGAGCGTGCGCAGCACCTGGCCGTCGAGCGGCGGGATGGGGCCGATGTCGGCCAGGTTCTCGGCGAGCGTCTTGCCGGTCACGGTGAGCGCGTCGCCGTGCATGAGACCCGCATCCAGCAGCGCCTTCATGAGCACGGGCAGGCCGCCGCGGCGATCCACGTCGTTCATGACGTAGCGGCCGAAGGGCTTCAGGTCGCCGATGTGCGGCACCTTCGCGCCGATCCGGTTGAAGTCGTCGAGGGTCAGCTCGACCTCGGCCTCGTGCGCGATCGCGAGCAGGTGCAGCACGATGTTCGTCGAGCCGCCGAGGGCCATGCCGACCGCGATGGCGTTCTCGAAGGCCTTCTTGGTGAGGATCTGGCGGGCCGTGATGCCCTTCTCGAGCAGCTTCACGACGGCCTCGCCGGAGCGGTGCGCGTAGTAGTCCCGGCGGCGGTCGTAGCTGGGCGGGCTCGCGGAGCCCGGGATCGACAGACCGAGCGCCTCGGCGACCGAGGCCATCGTGTTGGCGGTGTACATGCCGCCGCAGGCACCCTCGCCGGGCGCGAAGGCGCACTCGATGGCGTGGGCGTCCTCCTCGGACATGATGCCCGCCTTCACGCCGCCGACCGCCTCGAAGGAGTCGATGATCGTGATGTCCTTCTCGGTGCCGTCCGAGAGGCGCACCCAGCCGGGAGCGATCGAGCCGGCGTAGAGGAACACGGATGCCAGATCCAGTCGCGCCGCCGCCATGAGCATGCCGGGGATCGACTTGTCGCATCCGGCGAGCAGCACCGAGCCGTCGAGGCGCTCGGCCTGCATGACGGTCTCGACCGAGTCGGCGATGACCTCGCGCGAGACGAGCGAGAAGTGCATGCCCTCGTGGCCCATCGAGATGCCGTCCGAGACCGAGACGGTGCCGAACTGCAGCGGGTAGCCACCGCCCGCGTGCACGCCCTCCTTGGCGGCCTGCGCGAGACGCGCGAGGCTCAGGTTGCAGGGGGTGATCTCGTTCCAGGAGCTCGCGATGCCGATCTGGGACTTGTTCCAGTCGGCGTCCCCCATGCCGACGGCGCGCAGCATGCCGCGGGAGGTGGTGGCCTCGATGCCGTCGGTGACGGTGCGCGAGCGGGGCTTGTGGTCGATCACGGGCGCAGGGGTACCCGGGGCGGTGCTATCCGGCATGCATCCGAGGTTACCCCCGCCCCCCATCCCCCGCTGACCACCCGCGAGACGTCAGCTGTTGCAGGAATCCGCCTCGAAATCCGCAACAACTGACATCTCGCGGGCTACTGCTCGTGGAGGTCGCCGGAACGGAAGAGGGCGAGGAGCGAGAGCACCTCGGCGATCTCGGCGGGGCCGGGCACGCGGAAGGGGGCGAGGGTCGCCCCCGGACCCGACTTCACGCCCACATCGTCGGGCTGGAGGGCATCGAAGGCATCCTCGTCGGTCGTGTCGTCGCCCGCGTAGAACACCGCATCCGCCGCCGTGTACCGGCGCAGATGCTCGAGCGCCTCGCCCTTCGTGGTGGAGCGCACCGCGAACTCGAGCACGTTCTTCCCCTCCCGGATGGTGAGGTCGTCATCCTCGGCCTGCGCCTCGCTGAGGGCCACCAGATGTGCGAGGCGCGAGTTCTGCTCCGTGGCGAGACGGGTGTGCAGCGCGAAGCCGGCCGGCTTCGCCTCGAGCCAGACATCGTCGATCGAGTCGGCCACCTGGCTCAGCACCTCGTGCAGCACGTCCACCCGCTCGAGCTCCGCGGTGTCGAGTTGGACGCGGGTGTACGGGTCGTCGAGCCGCAGTTCGATCCCGTGCGAGCCCACCAACAGCGCCGTATCGGGCAGCTGAGCCACCTCCACGAGCGAGCGCAGGGCGCGCCCGCTCACCACGGCGACCCGCGTGCGCGGCAGCTCGAGCAGCCGCAGCACGGCCTCCCGCGCCTCCGGAAGCGCCCGGGCACGCTCCGGCGAATCCACCTCGGGGGCGAGCGTGCCGTCGAAGTCGAGCGCGACGAGCAGCCGGCGCGTCCGCGCCAACTCGCGAAGAGCCCCGACGAGCGACTCCGGAAGCCCGCCGCTCACGGCCGCGGTGCCCGCTCGATCGTCCACTCCCCCTCGTCGAACGGAGCCCCGCCGCCGAACGGCGTCTGGGTCCCGCGCGACTCCCGCAGGGTGGTGAGGAAACTGTTCGACCAGTGGCTCACGTCGTTCTCGGCCACCCGCTTGCGCAGCGAGCGCATCCGCTTGCGCCGGTCGTGCCGCGGCATCTCGATGGCGCGCACGATCGCATCCTTCACCCCGTCGATGTCGTGCGGGTTGATGAGCAGCGCCGCCCGCAGCTCGTCGGAGGCGCCGGTGAACTCGGAGAGGATGAGCACGCCGTCCTCGTCGGCTCGCGCCGCCACATACTCCTTCGCCACGAGGTTCATGCCGTCGCGCAGCGCCGTCACGAGCAGCACATCGGCGGCGAGGTACATGGCCGCCATCTCCTCGCGCGGGAACCCGTGGTGCAGGTAGCTGATCGCCTGGTGGCTGATGGTGCCGTAGTCGCCGTTGATGCGCCCGACGGTGAGCTCGATCTCGTCGCGCAGCTGCCGGTAACTCTCCACCCGCTCACGCGAAGGGGTCGCGATCTGCACGAGCGTGACGTCCTCCACCGAGAGCCGGCCCTCCGCGAGCAGCTCGCCGTAGGCCTTGAGGCGATGCGTGATGCCCTTCGTATAGTCGAGCCGATCCACACCCAGCATGACGGTCGCCGGATCCCCCAGATCGTGACGGATCTGCCGGGCGCGCTCCTGCACCTCGGGTCGTGCCGCGAGCTCCTCGAACCCGGCGACGTCGATCGAGATGGGGAAGGCCTTCGCGATCACCCGCCGCGCGGGCTGGTCGCCCATGCCCGGCACCTCGATGTACGGCGTCCGGGTGGGGTAACCGCGCAGGCGCCGCACCGCGCGCGAGAAGTTGCCAGCATCCGCCACCCGCTGAAAGCCGACGACGTCCGCGCCGAGCAGCCCCTCGATGATCTGCGTGCGCCACGGCAGTTGCGAGAAGATGCCGTACGCGGGGAACGGGATGTGGTTGAAGAAGCCGATGAGCAGGTCGGGCCGCAGCTCCCGCAGCATCGCGGGCACGAGCTGCAGTTGATAGTCCTGCACCCACACGGTGGCGCCCGGTTCGCTCACCGCGGCCGCGGCCTCGGCGAAGCGCCGGTTCACGACCGCGTAGCGTTCCCACCACACCCGGTGGTAGCCCGGCTGGGCGATCACATCGTGGTAGAGCGGCCACAGGGTGTCGTTGCTGAACCCCTCGTAGTAGAGCTCGAGGTCGGAGTCGCTGAGGGGCACCGGGATGATCCGGATGCCGTTCTCGTCGAAGGGCTCGATCTCGAGGTCGGGCTGTCCGACCCAGCCCACCCACGCTCCGCCGCTCGCCCGCATCACGGGTTCGAGCGCCGTCACGAGTCCGCCGGGCGATTGACGCCAGCTCGCCTCACCGGAGTCGTCGACGACGCGATCCACCGGCAGCCGATTGGACACGACGACGAAGCGGTAGCTCTCGTCGGCCATGACCCCACGGTACACGGGAGGCCCGCGGGGGGTTCCCCCGGCCGGCGATGAGGGATTGCTGTGACTTCACGCGCCGGACACACAGGATGACTAGCGTGGAGGTGATGATCTCCGTCGGCATGAGCACCACGTGCGTCTACCCCTTCGCGGTGGAGCACGCATTCCGGATGGCTCGGCTGGCGGGTTTCGACTCGATGGAGATCATGGTCACCAACGACCCGGTCACCCAGGATGCCGGGAAGCTGCTCGAGATCAGCGAACGCTACGGCCTGCCGATCGTGTCGATCCACGCGCCCGTGCTGCTGCTGACCACCTTCGTGTGGGGACGCGACCCGCAGGTGAAGCTCGAGAAGTCGGGCGAGCTCGCGGCGGCCGTCGGCGCCGACTCGGTGGTGGTGCATCCGCCGTTCCGCTGGCAGTCGAACTACGCGCAGAACTTCGAGCGGATCGTGCGGCAGACGGCCGCGAACACGGGCGTCGAGATCGCGGTGGAGAACATGTTCCCGTGGACGGTGCGCGGCAAGGGCATGAAGGCCTACGCGCCGAGTCCCGACCCGCTCGACCTCGACGTCGACGCGATGACCCTCGACTTCTCGCACGCCTCCCTCGCGGGGCGCGACAGCCTCGAGATGGCGATGGCGATGGGGCCGAAGCTGCGCCACATCCACCTCTGCGACGGGGCGACCTCGGCGGAGGACGGCGCGATCCTGGATGAGCACCTGCTGCCGGGCGAGGGCACTCAGCCGGTCGCCGAGACGTTGCGGTACCTCGCCGGGAGCGGCTGGGACGGCAACGTGGTGGCCGAGGTGAACGTGCGGCAGGAGAAGGACGAGCAGTACCGGCTGGAGAAGCTCGTTCAGACGGTGGCGTTCGCGCGCGAGCACCTCGGGCAGTTGCATGCGACCCGCGAGCCGATCGCGGCGGGCAGCACCCTGCCGCTCAAGATCCGCCAGGCGCGGCGCGCCCAGAAGCGCGCCGGACGCGGCTGAGCCGCGCTCCTCATCCGGCACGCCCGCCGCCCCCCTCGCACATCCCACCCCAGAAATGCAGGAGATACTGCGGCGGAAGCCCCGTCTGACGCCGTCCGTGCGGGACGTCAGGCGGTTTCTCCTGCATTTCTGAGGTGGTGGGTCGCCGGCGCCCCGGCGAGAGCCTGATCCGCGTCACCGCCCTCGCCCCTCAGAAATGCAGGAGATCCTGTGGCGGGGGGCCGGATATTCAGGTGGCGAGGGCAGCCGACGTCAGAATCTCCTGCATTTCTGCGGCGGAGCGGATCAGGGGGCGGCCGGGAGCAGCATCCCGAGGGCGTTCGCGCGACGGGTGCGGCGGATCGCGAGGCGGCTGACGAGCAGGCTCGCCGCACCGAACACGGCGAGGCCGAGCGCGCTCGCGACGACCGTCCCGGCGTCTCCGCCCGCGACGAGTTGGTGCAGTCCCGTGGTCGCCCACCCGAGCGGCATGATGCCGCCGAGCCAGGCGAACGGCCCCGCGAGCGCCTGACTCGGCAGGATGCCGCCGACCGCCGCGAGCTGCAGCGAGACCAGCAGCAGAGAGATGACGAGACCGGCGCGGCCGAGCCCGACCGTCAGCAGTTGATGGAACGCGGTGAAGGCGGCCGCGGCGACGAGCGAGAAGGCGAGCGTCGCAGGCAGCAGGGTCCAGGAGACCCCGGCGACGAGGTGCATGAGCAGCACGAGCAGTGCCGCCTGCACTCCGGCGACCGCGGTCGCCCGGGCGAGCGCCGAGCCGAGCACCCGGCCCGAGCCGGCGGTCGAGGCGAGGATGCGGCGGCTGAGCGGCGGCACGACGAGGAAGATCGCGAGACCGCCCACCCACAGGCCGAGCGGCACGAGGTAGGTGCCGACCACCTGGCCGATGCCGGTGACCGCGTTGGCGACGGTCACGTCCAGCCCGACCGGGTCGGCGGCCACCGATGCGGCATCGGAGGAGGCGGTCGCGTCGGCGCTGCCGAGTTGCGCGGCGCCGGCCTGCAGGCCGTTCGCGAGCTCGGAGGCGCCGGAGGCGAGCTGCGCGTTGCCGTCCGCGAGGCTGCGCGCACCCGAGGTGATCGCTCCCCCGCTGGTCGCGAGCCGCGCGGCGCCGTCGGCGGTCTGGGCGATGCCGTCGGCGAGGGCGCCGAGCCCCGAGGCGCCGTCGCCGAGGGCGGTGCCCTTCGCGGCGGCGAGCTCGAGCTGCGCGGTGAGGTACTGCAGGGTGCCGAGCTTCTGCGGGTCGCCGGGGTTCGCGGCGACGTCGTTCGCGGCCGCCGTGAGGGCGGCGGAGAGCTGGCTGACGCCCGCCGTGTAGTCGAGCACGCCGGCGCCGAGCTGCCCCAGTCCCGCGGTCTCGCGCTTCATGGTCTGCAGCCCTGCCGAGAGAGAGGAGGCCCCGCGCGTGTACGACGCCACGCCGTCGGCGTACTGGGCGGACCCGGTGGCGGCCTGCGCGGCACCGTCGGCCAGCTGCCCGGCGCCGTCGGCCGCCTGGGTGAAGGCTTCCCCGATCGTGCCGAACTGCGTGTACATGCCCGAGATGTACTGCTCGGTGAGGGTGGAGCCGAAGGCGCGCACCATGCCCTCGCCGAGCGATTGGGCGACGGATCCGGCGAGGTAGGAGTGGGCATCGTCGGTCGTGAGCGAGAGCTGCGCCTGCACGGGGTCGCTGCCGGAGAGCGAGATCACCGACGCCGAGAAGTCGGCCGGGATGGTGAGGACCGCGTACACCTCGCCGTCGGCGAGGGCCGCCTTCGCCTCGGCGGCGTTGGAGAGCCGCCAGTCCATGCCGGGCGAGTCGGTGCCCGTGAGCTCGGTCACGAGCAGCCGCCCCGCGAGCACGGGGGTCGTGCTGCCGTCGGGCGCGGTCTGGTCGACCATCTCGTCCTGGTTGACGATCGCGGCGGGGATGCGGTGGATGCCGTCCTCCGTGTCGGCGAGCGAGGCCATCGTGAGGCCCGCGAAGGCGAGCGGCACGACCGCCGCGCCGACGATCGCGAGCACGCGGATCCAGCGGCGGCGTGCGCGCGGGGCGGGGGTGTGCGGGCTCATCGCGGGGCTCCTTCGACGAGGTCGGCGGGTCGGTAGTGGATGACGGGGCGCGTGAGCGCCGGCGCGTCGAGCTGGTCGGCGACCGCGGCGCCGACGATCACGGTGGTCGAGGCGGGCGCCAGGTGGTCGGCGGCGGCGAGGAACGCGGCGCCGTGGTCGCGACCCGGCAGCGGGTCGACGGAGTCGATCACGACGACGGGGGTGCGCTCGCTGAGCGCGAGCCCGAGCAGCGCGACGGCGCGTTCCACGGGCGGGAGCGACGAGGTGGGGGTGTTCCAGCCGATCGGCACCGCGGATCCCGCGGCGCCCAGCACGTCGTGGATGCGGGCCACCCAGGAGCGGGCCCGGCGACGCGCGGTGAAGGCGCGGTACCAGCGTCCGGTGAGCCGCAGCCGTTCGGTGAGCAGTTCGCCGAGGGGCAGCTCGCTCTCGCGGGCCGCGCCGCCGAATTCGGCGAACGACACCATCCGCGACACGCGTCCCGCCTCGCTCGGCAGGGGGCGGCCCGCGATCTGAGCGCGTCCCGAGAGCGCGGGCAGCCGCCCCGCCACGGTCGCCGCGAGCAGGCGCCGACGGGACGCTTCGCCGCCGACGAGCGCGATCGCGCCGCGCGGTACGGCGCCGGAGGCCGGGCCGACGCGCGCGTCGCCGATGCCGCCGACGAGCCCGTCGAGGCTGATCGCCTCGCCTGCGGCGACGCGTGATTCGGCCCAGGCGAGGTCATCGAGGTGGGTGCGCAGCCCCTCGCCTTCGACGTCGACGTCGGGCAGGATCCGGTCGAGCCAGCGCGGCAGGTACCAGGCGTGCCTGCCGAACAGCGCCATGACGGCGGGCACGAGCGTCATCCGCACGAGGAAGGCGTCGATCGCGACGCCCACGGCGAGGCCGAGCGCGATGACCTTGATCATCGAGGCACCCTCGGGCACGAACGCCGCGAAGACGAAGAACATGATGAGCGCGGCGGCCGTCACCACGCGCGCCGCCCCCGAGAAGCCGCGCGTGATCGCCTGCTTCGGCGTCGCGCCGTGCACATGCGCCTCGCGCATCCCCGAGACGAGGAACACCTCGTAGTCCATGGCGAGGCCGAAGAGGATCGCCATGAGCAGGATCGGCATGAAGCTGAGGATGGGGCCGGGCACCGCGCCGAGCGCGTCCGCTCCCCAGCCCCACTGGAACACCGCGACGACGATGCCGAACGAGGCGAGCACCGACAACAGGTAGCCGACCGCAGCCTTGATGGGCACCACGATCGAGCGGAACACCATCATGAGCAGCAGGATCGACAAGCCCACCACGACGATCCCGAACGGCAGCAGCGCCTCGTCGAGGCGGCTCGACACGTCGATCGCGACGGCGGTCGATCCGGTGACGGCGATGGGGGTGCCGTAGTCGGCTTCTATGGAGCCCGCGATGCCGCGGAGGTGCTGCACGAGCTCGGTGGTGGCGGGATCCGTCGGCCCGGTCTCGGGGATGACCTGGATGATCGCGGTGTCGACGGTCGGGTTGGGGATGGGGGCGCCGACGGAGGCGACGCCGGGCACCTCGGCGATCCGTTCGGCGACGCGGTCGAGGTCGTCCATGACGTCGGTGGTCTGGGTGATATCGACCGTCACGATGAGCGGGCCGTTGCGGCCCGGCCCGAAGGCGTCGGCGATGAGGTCGTACGCGCGGCGGGAGGTCTCCTCCTCGGAGAGCGAGCCGCCGTCGGGCAGGGCGAGCGCGAGCTGGGTGGCGGGCACGGCGGCGACGCCGAGGAGGGCGACGACCCCGAGGATGAAGGCGACCGGCGCCTTGAGCACGAGGGCGACCCAGCGCTCGCCGAGCGTCGTGCGGCGGGGAGCCGCGCCGTCGGCGGGCTCCGCGTCGTGCTCCTGCGCACGGCGGGCGGTGCGCGATCCGGGCTTCGGGGCGAGCCGGCCCGTGAGCAGCCCCATGAGCGCGGGCAGCAGGGTGACGGCCGCGAGCATCGCGAGCAGCACGGCGAGCGCGGCGGTGACGCCCATCATCCCCAGGAAGGGGATGCCCACGATGAGCAGGCCGGCGAGCGCGATCATCACGGTGACCCCCGCGAACACGACCGAGCCGCCCGCGGTGGCGACGGCGGTCGCCGCCGACTCCTCGGGATCCATCCCGCGGGCGAGCTGGGTTCGGTGCCGGGAGAGGATGAACAACGCGTAGTCGATGCCCACCGCGAGACCGATCATGAGGGCGAGCATGGGGGTCGTGGTGGAGAGGGTGGTGAAGGCGGCGAGCGCGAGGATGCCGCCCATCGAGGCGCCGAGCGCGAGCATCGCCGAGAGCAGCGGGAGGCCGGCGGAGAGCAGCGAGCCGAAGGTCACGATGAGCACGACGGCCGCGAACAGCACGCCGAGCACTTCGACGATCGTGAGCCCGAAGGTGAACTGCTGGAACACCTGCCCGCCGTACTCCACCTGCACGGTGTCGGTGGCGAGGGTGTCGCCGAGCTGCTGCACGCCGTCGAGCGAGGCGGCGGAGACCTGCTCGCTCGGCTCGGTGAACTGCACCTGCACGACGGCGGTCCGGTGGTCGTCGCTCACGGCATCGACCGCGTATTCGCCGAACGGCGACATGGCGGAGTCGACGCCCGCGACGTCGCCGAGCTCCGTCGCGAGGCGCTCGATGGCGTCCCGCAGGGCGCCCTCGTCGACGCGCGCGTCGGTGGAGTGGATGACGAGTTGCGCGCTCGCCCCCGCGGTCTGCGGGAACACGGCCGCGAGGCGGTCGATCGCCTCCTGCGACTCGGTGCCGGGGATCGAGAAGGAGTCCTGCATCTTCCCGCCGAGGGCGAGCCCGCCCGCGACGGCACCGGCGGCGATGATGAGCCAGGCGATGAGCACGGGCACGGCCCGTCGGTAGGCGAAGCGTCCGATGCGCGAGAGCAGGATGGCCATGCGAGTCCTTCGGGTCTCAGGCGGTGACGGGGGCGAGAAGTTCGCCGAGGATGCGGATGAGTGAGGCCCGCAGGGCCTCGTCGTCGGGGGTTCCGGGGGCCTCGAACTGCCCCGTCTGGGCGAGCAGGTAGGCGGCGCCGCCGAGCGCGACCGCGAAGCGCACCTGGTCGTCGACCGACTGCTGGGGGCGGGCGATGGCGATCTGCTGAATGAGGGCGTGGGCGCGCGCGACGACGGGCACGTCGCCCAGCGCACCCGACTGGGTGATGAAGATCTGCGAGGCCAGTCGGTGCCGCAGCAGCAGGTCGACGAACGCCTCGAGGAAGGTCGCGCGGTCCTCTTCGCTGCCGGCGAGCTTCGCGGTGAGCGGCAGCAGCGCCGAGATCTCGTCGATCGCGGGGCTCAGCACGGCATCCAGCAGGGTCTCCTTGGAGCCGTAGTGGTAGAGCACGCTCGCCTTCGAGACGCCCGCGCGATCCGCGATCGACTGGAGCGAGGTGGCGAGGTAGCCGTCGGAGGCGAACTCTTCGAGGGCCGCTTGGAGGAGTCCGGACGCGGTGGTCTGCATGCGATCGACGGTAACTGACCGATCGGTCAATTTCTGACCGATCGGTCAAACTGGCGGTGAACGTACAGCGGATGCCCATCTTGCGTCCGCGGGGTAGCGTGGGGCCGTGCGCAAGTTCCTCTTCAACACGAGTGTGCTGAGTGCCCTCTTCGGCGCGGTCGGCGCGATCAACGCCACGCGCCGCGGACCTCGGGACTGGCGTCTCATCCTCATCTGGATCGGCTGGGCCTCGACGGTCGCGGTCGCGATCGGCACCGCCATCGAAGACGCCAAGGACGCCGAGGACTGGTGACCGGCTCCCGGTGATCCCGAGACCACCGGCTCGGGCTACGCCAGGAAGCCCCGCAGCAGGGCGGCCGAGCCCTCGAGGTGCTCGCGCATCGCATCCTCGGCGCCGCGGGTGTCGCCCGCGAGGATCGCCAGCACGATCGCCTCGTGCTGACGGTTCGAGTGCTCGATGTTGCGCGCGAGCAGCGGGAAGCTGTCGAGCAGCTCGTTGACGCGCGTGCGGTTGTCGGCGATGAGGGCGACGAGCGTCGGGGCGCCGGCGAGCTCGGCGATCGACAGGTGCAGCCGCGAGTCGAGCCGCCGGTAGTCGGCGGGCGACGCCGCCTGCACCTCGGCGAGCCGGCTCCACAACGCGGCACGCTGGGCGGACCCCAGCTCGCGCCCCGCCGCGAGCTGCGCGGCCCCCGCCTCGAGCACGGCACGCACCCCGATGAGGTCGTCGAGCTCGCCCGGCTCCGGCGGGCTCGTGGAACCGGATGCGGGGGGCGGGTCGGTCACGAAGGTGCCGCCGTAGCGTCCCCGGCGCGCGCTCAGGTAGCCGGCATCCGAGAGCTCCTTGATCGCCTCGCGGACCGTGTCGCGGCTCACCGAGAAGCGCGTCGCGAGTTCGCGTTCCGCCGGCAGCGCACCGCCCGGCGGCACCACCCCGAGCCGGATGGTCTGCATGAGCCGCGCGATGGTGTCCTCGAGGGCGTTCCCGGACCGCACCGGCCGGAAGACGAGGTCGTGGACGAGCGAGCTCTCGCCGTCGTCATCCATCACAGCGGGGTGACGTAGGCGGAGCTGATGCCGCCGTCGACGAGGAAAGTGGATGCCGTGATGAAGCTCGCGTCGTCACTCGCGAGGAACGCCACCGCGGCGGCCAGCTCCTCCGGCTCGGCGAAACGCCCGACCGGCACGTGGATGAGGCGGCGGGCCGCGCGCTCCGGGTCCTTCGCGAACAGCTCCTTCAGCAGCGGGGTGTTGACCGGTCCCGGGCAGAGCGCGTTCACCCGGATGCCCTGGCGGGCGAACTGCACGCCCAGCTCGCGCGTCATCGCGAGCACGCCCCCCTTCGACGCCGTGTAGGAGATCTGCGAGGTCGCCGATCCGAGCACCGCCACGAACGACGCGGTGTTGATGATCGAGCCCCTGCCCGCGGGCACCATGTGCCGCAGCGCCGCGCGCGAGCACAGGTACACGCTCGTGAGGTTGACGAGCTGCACGCGGTCCCAGGCGTCGAGCTCGGTCGTCTCGATCGAGTCGTCGTCGGCGGGCGAGATGCCGGCGTTGTTGAACGCGATGTCGACCGAGCCGTAGCGGGATGCGGCGGTGTCGAAGAGCGTGTCGACCTCGGCCTTGTCGGCCACGTTCACCTTCACGAACAGCCCGCCGACCTCATCCGCGGCGGCCTGGCCGCTGACCGGGTCGAGGTCGCCGATGACGACGGTCGCGCCTTCGGCGGCGAAGCGCTTCGCGGTGGCGAGCCCGATGCCGCTCGCGCCGCCCGTGATGACGGCGACGCGGCCGGCGAGACGTTGGGTGAGGTCGATCATCTGTGGTCCTTTCTGATGCTGGTTTCGATACGCCGCTTCGCGGCTACTCAACCAGCGAGGTTGGTCGCTTCGCGGCTACTCAACCAGCGGATGTTGCGAAGAAGACGTTCTTGGTCTCAGTGAAGGCGAGCGGGGCGTCCGGGCCGAGCTCGCGCCCGAGACCGGATGCCTTCATGCCGCCGAAGGGGGTCGTGTACCGCACCGAGGAGTGCGAGTTCACGCTGATCGTGCCCGACTGCACACCCCGGGCCACGCGGATGCCGCGGCCCAGGTCGTTCGTCCAGATCGACCCGGACAGACCGTAGATGGAGGAGTTGGCGAGCGCGATCGCATCCGCCTCGTCCTCGAAGGGCAGCACCGTGAGCACGGGCCCGAACACCTCCTCGGTCGCGATGCGATCGCCGCGACCGGCGAGCACGACGGTCGGCGCCATCCAGTAGCCGGGGCCGCCGGGGGCGCTGCCACGGAAGGCCACGTCGAGGGTGTCGTCGAGGAACGACGCCACCGCGTCGCGGTGCGTGGCCGAGACGAGCGGGCCCATCTCGGTCGCCTCGTCGCCGGGCGCGCCCACCCGGAAGGCCTTCACCGCGGGCTCGAGCAACTCGAGGAAGCGGTCGAGCACGCTGCGCTCGACGAGCAGGCGGCTGCGGGCGCAGCAGTCCTGACCCGCGTTGTCGAACACCGAGCCCGGCGTCGAGGCGGCCGCGCGCTCGAGATCCGCGTCGGCGAAGACGACGTTGGCGCTCTTGCCCCCGAGCTCGAGGGTCACCGGCTTGAGGCGTTCGGCGGCGCCCGCGGCGACCTGCCTGCCCACCTCGGTGGAGCCCGTGAACACCACCTTGCCGACGTGCGGATGCGTCACGAAGCGGTTGCCGACGATCGAGCCACGCCCCGGCAGCACCTGGAACAGCCCCTCGGGCAGCCCGGATTCGAGGGCCAGCTCGCCGAGGCGGATGGCGGTGAGCGGGGTCCAGTCGGCGGGCTTCAGCAGCACCGCGTTGCCGGCCGCGAGCGCCGGGGCGAAGCCCCAGGAGGCGATCGTCATGGGGAAGTTCCACGGCACGATGACGCCGATCACGCCGATCGGCTCGTGGAAGGTCACGTCGATGCCGCCCCCCACCGGGATCTGCGCCCCGAGCAGCCGTTCGGGCGCGCCCGCGTAGTAGTTCAGGACATCGCGCACGTGCCCCGCCTCCCAGCGGGCGGACGAGATGGGATGTCCTGAGTTGCGCACCTCGAGCTGGGCGAGCTCCTCGAGGTGGCCGTCGACGACGGTCGCGAAACGACGCAGGGCGAGGGCGCGATCCGCGGGAGCGAGCGCGGCCCAGCCGCGCTGCGCGACGCGCGCGCGCTCGACGGCGGCGTCCACCTCCTCGAGCGGGGTGTGCTCCACCTCGCCGATGACCTGCTCGGTCGCCGGGTCGATGAGGGTCGTGCCGGCCATCAGGCACCGTCCTTCCGTGCCGCGCGGTACGCGCGCGCCGCATCCACGAGCCCCGCGAAGAGCCGCGCATCCTCGGCGGCGTCCTCCTCGGGATGCCACTGGACGGCCACCCCGAACGGGACGCCGGGCAGTTCCACGGCCTGCACCGTGCCGTCGTCGCTGCGGGCCGTCACCACGAGTCCCTCGCCGAGCTCGTCGACGGCCTGGTGGTGGTAGCTCTTCACGTCGAGCGTCGCCTCGGGCAGCAGCGCGGCGAGTCGCGTGCCGCCCTCGATGCCGACCTCGTTGACGGTGAAGCGCCCGCCGCCCGCGTTGTAGCGGGTCGAGCCGACCACGTCGGGCAGATGCTGGATGAGGCTGCCGCCGCGGGCCACGTTGAGCAGCTGCAGCCCGCGGCAGATGCCGAGGAAGGGCAGCTCGCGCGCGATCGCGGCGGTCAGCAGGGCGTCCTCCCAGGCGTCGCGGTCGGGCCGCGGGGCGTCGGTGGTGGGATGCGGCTGCTGCCCGTAGCGGGCCGGGTCGACGTCCTTGCCACCGGTCACGATGAGGCCGTCGAGTCCGTCGAGCACGGCGGCGGCGATCGCATCGTCGACCGGTTGCGGGGGCAGCAGCACGGCGATCCCGCCCGCCCGGTTCACCGCCTCGAAGTACACCTTCGGCAGGAAGGAGGCCTGCACGTCCCAGACGCCCTGCTGGGCCTGCTCGAGGTAGGTGGTGAGGCCGATCGTGGGTCTCGATACGCCCGCTGCGCGGGCTACTCGACCAGCGGGGGTGGCCGCTGCGCGGGCTACTCGACCAGTGGGGAAGTCAGAACCGCTCAAAGTTGCGCACCCTCTCCCAGTCCGTGACCGCCGACTCGAACGCCGCGAGCTCGACGCGCGCGTTGTTGAGGTAATGGTCGACCACCGCGTCGCCGAACGCCGCGCGCGCGACCTCGGATGACGCGAACAGCTCCGCGGCCTCCCGCAGCGTGGACGGCACGCGCGGTGCATCCGAGGTGTAGGCGTTTCCGGCGAGCAGCGGCTCGAGTTCGAGCTCGTTCTCGATGCCGTGCAGCCCGCCCGCGATGATCGCCGCCACCGCGAGGTACGGGTTGACGTCTCCTCCGGGCACCCGGTTCTCCACGCGCAGGGAGGGCCCGTGGCCGACCACCCGCAGGGCGCAGGTGCGATTGTCGATGCCCCAGGCGACCGCGGTGGGTGCGAAGCTGCCTTCCGCGTAGCGCTTGTAGGAGTTGATATTGGGCGCCGAGAACAGGGTCAGCTCGCGCATCGTCGCGAGGATCCCGGCGATCCAGTGCTCCATGAGCCGCGAGAAGCCGTGCGCGCGGTCGCCCGCCATCACGGCCGCTCCCGAGGCATCCCGCACCGAGAGGTGGATGTGACACGAGTTGCCTTCGCGCTCGTTGAACTTGGCCATGAAGGTGAGGCTCTTGCCGTGCTGGTCGGCGATCTCCTTGGCACCGTTCTTGTAGATGGTGTGGTTGTCGCAGGTGGCGAGCGCCTCCGTGTAGCGGAAGGCGATCTCCTGCTGACCGAGGTTGCACTCGCCCTTGACGCCCTCGCAGTACATGCCGGCGCCCTCCATGCCGAGCCGGATGTCGCGCAGCAGCGGCTCCATACGGGTGGAGGCGAGCAGCGCGTAGTCGATGTTGTAGTCGGATGCCGGGGTGAGGTCGCGGTAGCCCTTCGCCCACGCCTGGCGGTAGCTCTCGTCGAAGACGATGAACTCGAGCTCGGTGCCGACGAACGCCGTGAGCCCGCGTGCGGCGAGCCGGTCGAGCTGCGCCTGCAGCACGGCGCGTGGGCTCTGGACGATGGGTTCGCCGTCGAGGGTGCGCAGCTCGGCCATCACGAGAGCCGTGCCGGGCAGCCACGGCACGAGCCGCAGGGTGTCGAAGTCGGGGCGCAGCACCATGTCGCCGTAGCCGGTCTGCCAGCTCGAGAGCCGGTAGCCGTCGACGGTGTTCATCTCCACGTCGACGGCGATGAGGTAGTTGCAGGCTTCCGCGCCGTGCTCGGCCACCTCGTCGAGGAACAGCCTGGCCGAGACGCGCTTCCCGACGAGCCTCCCCTGCATGTCGGGGAAGGCGACGATCACGGTGTCGATCGTGCGATCCAGGATGAGGCGCTCGAGTTCGTCGAGCTCGAGGTTGCCGGAGCGCACCGCCATGACTCTCCCCTCGCCGAATCGGCCCTCGATCCGACCATTACACCCTAGGCGCTTCCGAGAATCCCTCGGCAGGCGACACAAGATGTTTACGTCCAAAGGTAGACATTTAGTACCAATGAACGCCATTCTTTCCCCCAAGCGTGGACGCCGAAGTCCTGGCGCGTCCACACCACCACGTGGAGGGACCCCCAATGGCAGAGCAGAAGAAGCTGTCGGGCGTCACGTATACGTCCGCCGGATCGGATTACTTCGAGAAGCGCAAACTGAAGCGCGCGGCGGGCGTGTGGGGGCTCTGGGGCCTCGCCGTCGCCGCCGTCATCTCGGGCGACTTCTCCGGCTGGAACTTCGGCATCGACTTCGCGGGATTCGGCGGCATGCTCATCGCCTTCGTCGTGCTCGTCGCCATGTACTACGGCATGATCTTCTCGATCGGCGAGATGGCGGCCGCGATGCCGCACACGGGAGGCGCCTACTCCTTCGCCCGCTCCGCGATGGGGCCATGGGGCGGCCTCATCACGGGCCTCGCCGAGACGATCGAGTACGTCGCCACGACCGCGGTGATCGTGTTCTTCTCGGCGCAGTACGCCAACTTCATCACCTCCGAGCTGCTGGACTTCGATCTCTCCGAGAACATGTGGATCTGGTGGATCGTGCTCTACCTGGTGTTCATCGCCCTCAACGCCGCGGGCGCCGCGATCTCGTTCAAGTTCGCGATCGTCGTCTCGGTGATCTCGATCGGCATCATCCTCGTTTTCTCGGCGATGGCCGCCTTCTCGGGCGCCTTCAGCTGGGGCTCGCTGTGGGACATCGAGCCCGACGCCGGCCAGTCGACCTTCCTGCCGCACGGACCGATCCCGATCCTGTTCGCGCTGCCGTTCGCCATGTGGTTCTTCCTCGGCATCGAGGAGCTGCCGCTCGCCGCGGAGGAGGCGCACAACCCCGTACGAGACATCCCGCGGGCGGGGCTCTGGGCGCGCGGCACGCTCATCGTCACGGGCCTGCTGGTGCTGTTCCTCAACACGGGCGTCACGGGTGCGGCGGCGATGGGCGTGTCCGTCGAGCCGCTGCTCGACGGCTTCCGGGCGATCGTCGGCGACACCTGGGCCGCGGTGCTCGCGCTCTTCGCGCTCATCGGCCTGCTCGCCTCGCTGCAGGGCATCATGTTCGCCTACGGCCGCAACATGTACTCGCTCTCGCGGGCCGGCTACTACCCGAAGTTCTTCTCGCTCACCGGCAAGCGCCAGACCCCCTGGGTCGCGCTCGTGGTCGGCGCCGTCATCGGGTTCATCGCCCTCGAGGTGCTCGACATCGTCACCCGGCTGAACCCGGATGCGGGGTCGGTGGTGGGTGCGATCGTGCTCAACATCGCGGTCTGGGGCGCGGTGCTCGCCTACCTGCTGCAGATGGTGTCGTTCATCATCCTGCGCCGCCGGTACCCCAACGCGAAGCGCCCCTACGTGAGCCCGTGGGGCATCCCCGGCGCGGCGATCGCGGCGGTCATCGCGGCGCTCATCTTCGTGGGCTTCCTGCTCAACACCGCGTTCCAGCCGGCGATCGTGGCGATCGCCGCGGTCTACCTGCTGATCCTCATCGGCTTCGCCGTGTGGGGGCGCAAGCGCCTCGTGCTGTCGCCGGAGGAGGAGTACGCCCTCTCGGGCGGGCTGCACGGCGACCCGCAGGCCGAGGGCTACGACGCCATGGAGTCGGAGGTCTTCGACAGCGGCGCGAGCTGATGGTGGGTAGGGTTCGGGCGCCCGGTCGGATCAGGCGCCCGAACCGGCCATCGTCGAAGCCATGACCGCCGCCGAGGCGTCCTCGTCGTCGCGCCAGACGAGTCGGGCGATCGCGGCGGCCGCCAGCGCGAGCCGGAACGGGAGCGCGGCGGGCACCTCGACCTCGAGCGCGGTCACCCAGAAGCCACGGCGGCGAGCGACGAGCACGATCTCGCCGTCGTCCGCCGCCAGCACCGCGGAGGAACGCGCCCAGTTGGGCGTCCACACGAGCTCACGACCTGCCAGGTTCACCCGGCGCGCACCCGACCAGCGGCTGCGATCGGCCACGGCGAGCTGCTCGCCGGTCGCGTGATCAGAGAGCGTCCAGCCTCCGCGGGCACCGGCACCCCCGAGCACGACGCCGTCCGCGTGGATGCTCGCGGAGGCTCGGTGCCGCTCGAGCGTCGCGATCGTGCCGGTGGGGGTGCCGAGCACCTCGCGCCCGCGGCCGCTGCGCTCCCACGTCGCCGACGTGAATGCCGTCCTGTCGTCCATGGGCGGCTCCTCCCCGAGTCCGTTCGGACTCACGGCTTCACTCTCGCGCGCGATCGGGGCCGCAGCATCCGCCCCACGACGGAAATCGGGGCCGACCCGGGGTGCTGCGCACCGGGCCGGCCCCGAGAGCCTGACTCAGGCCGCGATCGCCCGCTTGCGTCGGCGCAGCCCGAGCGCCGCAGCGCCCGCGAGCAGCAGCGCCACGGCGACCGCGGTCGCCCCGCCCGGGTCCGCACCCGTCGCCGACAGCCGCGCGGCAGTCACCTGCAGCGCCGCCGTGCCGCTGACGGATGCCGCCGGCACCGTGACCACGATGGTGTGCGATCCCGCCGGAATGCCCGCGGGCACGCGGACCGTGAGCGACAGCCGCCCCAGTCCGTCGACCGTCGTGGTCGCGAGCAGCTGCGGGGTCGAGTAGATCCACACCTCGGCCGTCGCCCCCGCGGGAAGCCCGCTCGCCTCGACGTGCACCGTGCCGCCCTGCACGACCGAGCCGGCCGAGAGCCGCACCGTCACGGGGTGTGCCGCGGGATCCGTCTCCGGGTTCGTCGCGGGGTCCGCGGGCGCCGCCGCCGGGTCGGTGCCCGCGTCCGGATCTCCCGGCACGGGGTACTCGGCGACGTACGACGGAATCGAGGCCGTGTCGAACTGCCGGGCGCCGACACCGTTGATGACGTGCTCGAAGATGCCCTCGCCGCCGAGCGACACCGTCAGCAGATGGTGCAGCTTCACGCCCGGCTCGCCCTTCGGCACCTCGAAGCCGTTGTCGACGGTGATCTCGTCCTCCTCCGTGTCGGAGGTGAAGTTCGAGTACGAGCCGAGACCCCAGGCCTCGTGCGTGGTCACCCCCTCGTCGACCTTGTAGGCGGCCCAGCCCCGGACACCGTCGTGGTTCCAGGCCTCCTGGTTCGGCACGTCGTAGGGCAGCTCGTTCTGGTAGAAGATCGTGCGCCCGCCCTGACCCTTCCAGAGCACGTTGTACTTCTGGTAGTGCTCCACGAAGAGGCCGTAGGCCGACACGTTGTCGCCGTTCACCACGAGACCGTAGTCCGAGGTGTTCTGGTCCCAGCCGATGCCCTCGCCGTGGTCGCCGCGCCACGACCACAGGTGGTCGATGATCGTGTCGTCGGCGTTGACGATCATGGCCGCCTTCACCTTGCCGGCCACCGGGCCGCCGACGCGCATGTACACGTCGTTGAGCACGATCGGGTTGGCGGAGTGGTCGGTGTGGGCGTCCTTGTCGCCCACCACGAGCAGCGCGGGCGACTCGGTCACCGCGGCATCGAACAGCAGCCCCGCGATGCGCACGCCGTCGACATCCGCGATGTGCATCCCGAAGGAGTCGCCCGTCGGGATGATCGTCGCGAGCCCGAGGCCGAGGATCACGGTGTCGGGGTTCGTCACCTGCAGCGTCTGGTCCATGCGGTACACCCCGGGCGTGAACAGGATGTTCTTGCCCGCCGCGAGCGCGGCGTTGACCTGGGTCGCGGTCGCCCCCTCCTTCACGATGAAGAAGTCCTCGAGCGACAGCGAGGCGCCATCCGAGGCGTCGGTCCCGTCGGTCCAGGTGGCACCCGTCGTGCCCTCGCGCAGACCCGGCACGAACACCGACCAGTCGGCGGCCGACTCGACATCCGATCCCGAGAGGTACAGGAACGGCTTCTCGGCCACCGCACCCGTCGTGGCGAGCGCGGTGATGGGCGGCGTCGGCCACGCGGCGTAGCTGTTCGGCAGGGTCGCGCGGATGGCGGCGTCCGCCCCCGCGTCACCCTTCGCGACGTCGCCCTCGACACCCGAGTAGACGAAGTTCCACACCCCGCCACCCCAGGTGCCGACCTCGCTGTCGCGGCTGTACCACTGCTGCTGCGTCCACGACTTCACCCAGCCGGACACCTTCGAGTCGGCGAGGAAGCCACCTGACGACCAGCCGTAGCGGCCCGAGTCGAGCAGCAGATCGCCCTCGACGTTCACCCGGCGCAGCGGCGCGGCCTGCGAGACGGCCCACCGGCCGACCCCGCCGTCCGGCACGTACGTCAGGTTCTCCGCCGAGCGCCAGAAGTTCTGGGTGGCGTTCATGTCGAACCACTCGGCGTCGACCCAGTCGGCGCCGTGGATCTCGACCTCGGTCGGGTCGAGGCCGGCACCGGCGAGCGAGGTGTAGAAGCCGACGCGCGCGTCCACGTCGTACTCACCCGGCAGGAAGAAGAACTGCCAGCGACCCTCGCCGAACTGGTCCTCCTCCTGGTCGGCGAACACCGAGTCCATGAGCGCCTGGATGTCGAGCGCGTCCATCGAGGGGTCGAAGACGAGCACGTGGTCGCCCAGCAGCTCGGTCGTCGGGACGTCGATCGAACGGGCCTCGAACACCTCGAGGTCCCACAGCGAGATGCCGAACTGGGTGCCACGGGTGACGGAGACGATCTTGAGGTAGCGCGCGGTCACCGGGTCGAAGCGCGAGACCTCGGGGCCGGCGCCCGCCACCCCGCGCACCTGCGCGGCGGTCGTCCAGGAGCTGCCGTCGAGCGAGACGAGCACGTCGTAGTCGCGGGCGTAGGCGGCCTCCCAGTAGGTCTTGATGCCGCAGACGCTGTGGCTCGCGCCGAGGTCGAGCTGGATCCACTCGCCGTCCCGGCCGACCCAGTTGCCCGAACCCGGGGGCTCCTCGGTGGCGCCGGAGTCCCAGCGCGCCCACACGTTGTTGTTGATGGCGTCGGCCGCGTTGCCGCGCGAGGCGGTGGCGGTGACGCCACCCGCGTTCACGAGGTCGCGTCCGCACACCGTCTGCGCGTCGAGGGAGAGCCCGTCGGGCGAGAACACCTGGAACTCGTAGAACGAGTAGCCGAAGGTGCTGCCGCGGTGGATGCCCTGCAGCTTCACGTAGCGGGCCTCGGTCTCGCTGAACGGCACGGCATGGGTGCCCTGCGTCTGGTCGCGCTTCTCGGCCACGGTCGTCCAGTTGGTGCCGTCGGTGGACACGAGAATGTCGTAGTCCTTGCCGTAGGCGGCGCCCTCCCACAGCAGCTTCACCTGGTTGACGCGGTAGCGGGCGCCGAGGTCCACCTGGAACCATTCGTCGTCCTGGCCGTTCCAGTTGCCGTCGAGTGCCGAGCCCCACTTGGTGGCGGCGTTGCCGTCGACGGCGTTCGCGGCCGGATCCTGCGAGCTCTTCGCGGTCGCGGTCTTGCCGAGCGCGACGTTGACGCCGGATGCATCGGTCACCACGACCGAGACGGGTGCGTAGGCGATGTTGCCGTGGTCATCGGTGGCGGTCACGTAGAACTTCCAGACTCCTGCATCGGTGGGGGCGGTGACGGTCCAGCTGCCGGAGCCTCCGGTCGCGGTGGCGGCGGTCAGGGCGTTCGAGCCCGTCGCGTAGTTGCCGGACTGCCGGATGGTGACATCCGTGGGGTCCGACTCCGGATCCGTGACGGTCGCGGTGATCGTGAAGCTCGAGCCGCCGACCACCGAGGCGGTGGGCGCGCCGACCGCCGAGATCACCGGCGGCTTGTTGCCGGACGCCGCGGGTCCCCCGTAGGCCTGGGCGATCGCGTACCAGGCGGCGCGCTTCTTCTCACCCGGGAAGATGTTGAACCACACGCCCCCGAAGTCGGTCTCGGTACCGAAGTGGAACAGCGTCGCACCGAGGGCGACGCCCTGGTTCGAGCTGATCTCGGCCCAGGCGTCCGTGTAGGCCTGCGCCTTGACGGTGTCGGATGCCTCGAAGGGCTTGCCGGTGCCGTCGAGCGGCGCCTCCCACTCCCCCTGCGGACCCGTCTCGGTCACGATGTAGGGCACCGTGTAGCCGCCGGCGGCCCAGGCGTCCTGCACGCCCGCGAGCGCACCGTAGGCGTTGATCGCGTAGAGGTCGAGCGCGGGGGCGTTGGCCTTGAGGTACGGCCAGGCGCCCACCCAGGCGTCGGTCGAGGTGACCGGGTGGTTGACGTCGATCGCCTTCACGGCGAGCGCGAGCTCGTTCACGAACGCGGCGTAGGCGTTGCGCTGCGACTCGAGGGCGCCTTCCGTGTAGCAGTTGCCGAGGCCGAGCAGTGACTCGTTGCCGAGGCTCCACATGAGCACGGCGGGGTGGTTCTTGTACTGGGCGACGAAGGTGGCCACGTCGGTGCGCACCTGGTCGAGGTAGGCGTCGGTGCCGCTCACGAAGTTCGGGCACCCGCCGGAACCGGGGCCGCCGCCCGGCTGGATCCAGAATCCCGCGATCACCTTGATGCCGTGTGCCGCTGCCGCGTCGAACAGCACCTGCGAGCCGGCGTCCGTGCCCCAGGTGCGGATGGTGTTGACGCCGAGCGACACGAGGTCGTCGAGGTACTCATCCAGCTTCTCCGCCGAGATCGCGCCCGCGCCGCTCGTCACCGGCCCCCAGGTGATGCCCTTCACGGTGTACGGCGAGCCGTTCACGTAGAGGTCCCAGTCGCCGTAGCTTCCGACGACCTCGACGGTCTTGCCGGTGGGCGTCGCGGGCGAGGAGACGGCGATGGTGCCGTAGACGCGGAACTCGAAGATCGAGTAGCCGTAGATGAGGTTGCGCGCGGTGCCGACGACGCGCACGTAGCGGCCCTCGACGTCCGTGAGCGTGATCACATCGGAGCGGTTGCCGCCCGCCATGTCGGTCCGGGTCGCCACCACATCCCAGTCGGTGCCGTTGTCGGACACTTCGAGCGTGTAGTCCTTGGCGTTCGCGGCCTCCCAGTCGAGCTGCACCTCGGTGAGGTCGGAGACGACGCCGAGGTCCACCTGAATGCTCTGGGGATCGACGCCGTGCGCCGACTCCCAGCGGCTTCCGGCGTTGCCGTCGAAGGCGAGCGCGGCGTCGCCGCTCGTCGCGGTCGCGGTCTTGCCCTGCGACAGCAGCGCGGGGCCGGCGGCGCGTGCGGATTCGGCACCGACTCCCGTGACGAGGCCGACGCCGACGATCGCGATGGCGAGCGCGGCGATGCCTGCGGTGAGTCGACGGAGGGGGCTGTGGGTCAGCGGGGAGGCTGCTCGCGTCATTGCGGGGAACTCCTGAATCGGGGTCGTGATCATCGTCGAACACGTCAGAGAGCGCTCTCTGGCGCCCAGACGTGCCCAGTATGCACGAAATGCCGAAAGTTTCATAGAGCGCTCTCTGGAAATCCGTAGAGCGCTCTCCGCTTGCTGTTCCGGGGAGAGCGCTCCCACGCCCTAGGCTCGGGGCGTGACCACCGAGACGCAGCCGTCGGGCGCGGCGAACCCGCCGATCGCGAGCACCCTCGAAGAGGTCGCGCGCATCGCCGGCGTCTCCCGCGCATCCGTCTCGCGCGTCGTCAACGGCAAGCCCGGCGTCGCCCCGCACATCGTCGAAGCGGTGACCGCGGCGGTCGCCGCGACCGGCTACGTGCCCAACCGCGCGGCGCGCACCCTCGTCACCGGGCGCACCGGGACGGTGCTCGTGGTCGTCTCGGGCGCCGACTCGAGCCTGCGCCAATGGGGACTCGGCGAGGTCCTCGCCGACCCGTTCTTCGCGCGCGTCGCCGGCGGCCTCATGGGCTCGCTGCGCCCCCGCAACATCGACCCCGTCCTCATGCTCGCCGTCTCCGAACCCGAACGCGAACGCGTCGTCAACTACGTGCGCGAGGGCAACGCGGATGGCGTGCTCCTCGTCTCGGCGGAGGCGAGCGACCCGCTTCCCGGCATGCTCACGCGCGCCAAGATCCCGGTCGTGCTGTTCTCGCGTCCGAGCGAACCCGCCCCGATCTCCTACGTCGACGTCGACAACCACGAAGGCGCCGCGCTCGCCGCGCGCCACCTCGTGGCCCGCGGGTGCCGCCGGCTCGGCATCATCACGGGCCCCGTCGAGGTGGCCGGCGCCGAGGATCGTCTCGAAGGCTTCCTCGCCGCCGCCCGCCGACTCAGCATGGACGACGTCGCGACCGCGGCGGGCACCTTCTCGGTCGACAGCGGCGCGCACGCCATGATCCAGCTGCTCGCCCAAGGCGTCGACGGCGTCTTCGCCTCGAACGACAACATGGCCGTCGGCGCGATCCTCGCCGCCCACGAGCAGGGACTCGAGGTGCCCGGGGATGTCGCCGTGGTCGGCTACGACGACACCATCGCGGCGCTCATGTGCCGCCCCACCGTCACCACCATCCGGCAGCCCATCGAGGCGATCGCGGCCGAGATGGCCCGCCTGCTGCTCGACGTCATCGACGACCCCGGCATGCCCGCGCGTCACGAGGTGCTCGCCCCCGAGCTGATCGTGCGCGGCTCCGCCTGAGCACGGAAAAAGCCCCGCTCCTGGCGAGAGGAGACGGGGCTTTCGTACACCCCCCGGGACTTGAACCCGGAACCCACTGATTAAGAGTCAGTTGCTCTGCCAATTGAGCTAGAGGTGCGCGACCCGAACGAACGGGCCGAGGGTCAACGATAGCATGACCGGAGCATGACTTCATCCGCGCCCTCCCCTGCCCCGGTCCGTCTCGAGGCGGGCGCCATCGCCCCCGACTTCACCCTGCTCGACCAGCACGGCGAGCCGTTCACCCTCTCGCAGTCGCGGGGACGCAAGACCATCCTGTACTTCTACGGCGAGGCGGGCACCCCCGCGTGCACCGGTCAGGCGTGCGACTTCCGCGACCGGCTCGACGCCTTCACGAGCGAGGGTTACGAGGTCGTCGGCGTCTCGCGCGACGAACTGCCGGCGATCGCGAAGATGGCGCGCGAGGAGCAGCTGACCTTTCCCCTGCTGTCGGATGCCGACCGCCACGTGCACGAGCTCTACGGCACCTACGGCGAGAAGCTGCTCTACGGGCGCACCGTGCACGGCGTCATCCGGGCGACCTTCGTGCTCGACGAGGACGGCCGCATCACCCTGCCGCTCTACAACATCAAGGCCACCGGCCACGTGGCGATGCTGCGCAAGCGTCTCCGGCTCCCCCTCTGACCCGCTCGGCCGCGGGCGGCCCGCCCCCGGTCCCCGACCCCGTCGTCCGGTCCCCGCCGTCGCCTCCGTCCCAAATCAAGGAGTCGCGCAACCCATCTCAAGGATGCGGTGTGGCTCCTGGGGGCGGTGAGCCTGGTGAGCCCGTTCCGCCGCCTGGACTCCTTGAGATGGGTTGCGCGTCTCCTTGATTTGGGATGGAGGCGGGGGGCTCGGACCGGTCAGTCGCGGGCGGCGCGCCCCGTCGTCGCCTTCACCACGGGAGGCAGGAACAGCACCGCGAAGGTCAGAACCGAGACGATGAGAATCGGCCACCCCCACGCGGGCTGGGCGAAGGATCCCTGCAGAGCACCGAGCCCGATGGCGAACTGCAGCACCTGCCAGACGATCGCCGACGCACGCGTCCAGGCCTGCCCGCGCAGCAGACCGACGATCGTGGCCGCCATCCATGCGACCGCGAGGAGCACGAGCACGGTGAGCGCGATCGCACTCGCGAGCGACGCCGGCTCGGCCGCCACGAGGTCGAACAGCAGCACGAGGGCGATCACGGATGCCGCGAGCAACTCGAGCGTCAGCAGGCCCACGAGGCCCCAGAACACGGGCGGACGAGCCGGGTTTCTCACAGGGATATCCCATTCAAAGCTATTGATTCGAGGTTACAAGTATGAAACCCTGAACCCGGTTGATGTGACGCTCACAACGCGGTGAGTGCGTCCGATTCGACAAAACCCCCACACATTCGGACCCTCTTCGACCATGCGCGGATTCCGATACGAGCATCCGCGTGCGTCATCAGCAACACACGAAGGAGCACCGCACGCATGGACTGGCGCGACAAGGCCGCCTGCCTCACCGTCGACCCGGAACTGTTCTTCCCGGTCGGCAACACCGGCCCCGCCGTCGATCAGATCGAGAAGGCGAAGACGGTCTGCGGGCGCTGCACGGTCTCCGAGCAGTGCCTCCAGTACGCGCTCGAGACCAATCAGGACTCGGGCGTGTGGGGCGGTCTGAGCGAGGACGAGCGCCGCGCGCTCAAGCGCCGCGCCGCACGCGCCCGCCGCGCCTCCTGAACGCGGGATGCGGCCCGCTCAGCGGGCCGATTCCCCTGCCGTGAGGTAGTGCAGCGGCACCTCGATCGTCACCTCGGTGCCCTCACCCTCGAGGGTGTGCCAGTCGATCGTGCCGCCCAGCTCACCCTGGATGAGGGTGCGCACGATCTGGGTCCCCAGCCCCGACCCGACCTTGCCCTCGGGCAGCCCGACCCCGTTGTCGCGCACCCGCACCGCGAGCAGGTCGTTCTTGCGCTTCGCCGCGATCACGACCTCGCCGTCCCGCCCCGCGAGCCCGTGTTCGACCGCGTTCGTCACGAGCTCGGTGAGGGCGAGTGCGAGCGGCGTCGCGTACTCGGACGGCAGGATGCCGAACGAGCCGGTCTTGGTCGGACGCACCGTCGTGTTGTGGCTCGACGCCACCTCCGCCACGAGCAGCAGCACCCGGTCGAAGACGTCGTCGAAGTCGACGTTCTGATTGAGCCCCTCGGAGAGGGTGTCGTGCACGACCGCGATCGCCGCCACCCGGCGCATCGCCTGGGTGAGCGCGTCGCGCGCGACGTCGTTGTGGGTGCGCCGGCTCTGGATGCGCAGCAGTGAGGCGACCGTCTGCAGGTTGTTCTTCACCCGGTGGTGGATCTCGCGGATCGTCGCGTCCTTGGTGATGAGCTCCTGCTCCTGGTGGCGCGACTCGGTCACGTCCCTCACGAGCACGATCGCCCCGACCCGCTCGCCGCGATGCCGCAGCGGGATGGTGCGCAGCGTCACGGTCACCCCGCGCGCCTCGATGTCGGTGCGCCACGGGGCGCGCCCGGTCACCACGAGCGGCAGCGACTCGTCCACGGTGAGCTTGCCCGAGAGCAGCCCGGTGGCCACCTCGGCGAGCGACTCCCCCTCGAGCTCGCCCGCGAAGCCCATCCGGTTGAAGGCCGACAGCCCGTTGGGGCTCGCGAAGGTCACGATGCCGTCCACATCCAGGCGGATGAGGCCGTCGGATGCGCGCGGGGCGCCGCGTCGCGGAAGCGAGGGCGCGCCCATGTCGGGGAAGTCGCCGCTCGCGATCATGCCGAACAGATCGTCGGCGCAGTGGTTGAAGGTGAGCTCCTGGCGGCTCGGCGTCCGCGCCTCGGAGAGGTTCGAGTGGCGGGTGAGGACGGCGATCGGCAGGGTCGTGGTCGCCGCACCGGACGGCGCGAGGCGTCGCAGCACGGGCACCGCGCGCACGCGCGTCGGGGTCTCCTCGTACCAGTCGGGCGCGGAGGTGTCGACGATCCGCACCTCGTCGAAGGCCTGACTCACCTGGCTGCGCCACTCGGGTTTGATCTCCTGGCCGACGAAGTCGCGGTAGAACAGCGTGGCAGCCGAGGAGGGGCGCGAGTGGGCGACGGCGAGGAAGCTGCCGGATGCGGTGGGCACCCACAGCACGATGTCGGCGAAGGCGAGGTCGGCGAGCAGCTGTCCGTCGGCGACGAGCAGGTGCAGCCACTCGATGTCGGCCTCGGTGGAGCGGCCCTGGGCGAGCATGAGCTCGGAGAGCGTTGACACGCTCCTAGGCTAGCCGCCGTCCGCGACGCGCCCGCACCTTCCCCGCGGGACGGAACGGCTCGAGCGTCGCCGCGAGCTCACGGATCGCCGCCCGTGCGCTCGATCGCGGCGCCGCGTCCGCGAGGGGCCGCCCCGCCAGGAGCGCGGCATCGAACGCTGCCGGATCCCACGGCACGAGCACCGGCTCGCCGACCCCGCCGAAGCGCGCGAGGGTCTGCCGCACCTGCCCGCCGGGGTTCACCCCGATCGCCGCCGCCCGCAGCTTGTTCACGACGACCGTCACGCGCGCCGGGTCGACGATCTCGAGCAGTTCGGCGTGCGCGCGCAGGAACCGGGTGATGCCGACCGGATCGGCCGCCCCGACCGCGACGATGCGGTCGGCGTTCCGCAGCACCTCGAGCGCGGCCGCGTTGCGGCGCGGGATGCCCACGTCGCTCGTGAGCTCCTCGTCCTGTTCGAGGCTCGCCGCGACGTCGACCACGAGCACCTCGGTGAACTGCCGCGCTGCCGCGAGCACCCCGGCCACCCGCTGCTCGCCGAGCTCCGGCCAGCGCGACGAGCGCCCGATCCCGGTGAGCACGCGGAAGGGGTGCCGTGCACCCCGGTGCAGCTGCGCGAGCCGGTGGAACTGCACCTCGTCGAGCCCGCCGGTGCCCGCCAGCCGGCAGGCCGCCGCGAAGCCCGGCGACTCGTCGAGCAGGCCGAGCGACGGTGCCACCGATGCGGCATGCGTGTCGGCGTCGGCGAGCACCACCTGACGCCCGGCGGCGGCGAGCTCGGCGGCGAGCGCGATCGCGATGCTCGTGCGCCCCGGCGAACCGTGCGGTCCCCACACGGCGACCACGATTCCCGCGCTGCGGTTCGGCGGCAGCTCCTCCGCGTCCGCGCTCGCGAGCACGCCCTCACCCGCCGACGCGATGCGCGACGACCCCTCCTCCAGGAGCGTCCAGCTGGCGGGGCCGTCGACGGCGTCGATGACGCCCACCCGCACCGCGTGCCGATGCGCGGCCTCGTCGTCGGCGACGACGAGCATCCGCACCCCCAGCTCGTCCGCGGCGTCGACCAGCCGCGGGGTCAGGTGCTCGGGGGTGGCCGCCACGACCACCCGGTCGAGCGGCAGCTGCGGCAGCCGCACGGCGAGCTCGTCACCGCCCGAGCATGCGGCGACGACCTCGTGACCGTGGTAGGCGGCCGACCCGGTGAGCCGGTGCTCGTCGTCGAGACCCACCGCGAGCGCGACCCGCACCTCACCCGCCCCAGGGGAGGCCTGCCGCGACCACGGCGAGTGCGTCGCCGGCCGCCTGCGCCTGCAGGATCCGCGCCAGCCGGCTCCGCGGCACGAGCACTTCGACCGCGCCACCGCTCGAGGCACCCACGAGACTGTCGTCTTCGAGGACGCGCACCACCACGGCGTCCGCGACGAGCACCGCCGGTGCGCCGTACGCGCGTGTCTCGATGTCGAGGGCCGTCGACCAGACGTCGACGGCGGCCCCCGGATGCACGGCGGCCGCGACCGGCGAGGCGAGCTCGAGCACGAGGGAGGTCGAGCGCAGCCCCGCGTCGTCGCCGAGCGCCGTGCGCGGGAGCAGCTCGCCGTCGCGCACCGCCCGCACCACGACGAGGCCGTCCTCGGGCAGCTCGTCGACGCCGAGGTAGAGCGACTCCGCGCCGTCGAGGGCGACGGCGCGCTCGACGAGGTCGCCGCGATCGATCCGGTCGCCGGGGCTGAGCGCCGCCGCTGCCGCGTAGACGCGGGTGCGGGTGTCGACCGCCGACAGCAGTCCCACGACCCCCACCACCGACGCGATCACGAGCGCAAGCCCGATCAGCAGACGCGGGTCGACGACGGCTCGGCCACGCGCGGACCCTGCTGCTCGTGCCACGGGATGCTCCTCTCGCCCGCCCACCGGGCGGCGCGCACCATCGTGCCCGCGCGGCCGGACGGGGCGAGCGAGTTATCCACAGGCGGCTCGGTCGCCCCACCGGGCGAGCGGTCGGTCGCCGCATAATCGGGGCATGACAGCGGAGCCCGCCGCCGGCCTCGGCCGCTTCCTCACCCTCGCCGACACGGCCGAGGTGCTCAACATCTCCGCCGGGCAGGCCTACGCGCTCGTCCGCAGCGGCGAGCTGCCCGCCATCAAGATCGGCGCGCACGGCCAGTGGCGCGTCGAACGCGAGGTGCTCGAGGGCTACATCGCCGCGAAGTACGAGGAATCGCGACGCCTGAGCCTCTGGAACCAGTCGGAGACCGCGCCGCTCCCCGAGCTCTTCGCCTGACGCCGACGGTGCCGTTCGGATCGGACCGTCTCCCCCGCTCGCGCCGGATCAGAGCCGCACGCAGGTGATCCGCCCGAAGGGGATGATCCGCACCCGACGCACGGCACCGCCACGGGGAGCCGAACCCTCCTCGTGCTCCGCCAGATCGAGGTGATCCCGGCCGACCCGGTCGATCGTGCCGTGATGGATGCCGTCCCCCGTCACGACGTCGACGCCCGCTCGCCGGCGACACAGGTCGCGCAGCACGAATCCCAGACCGAGTCGCCCCGCGAGCTCGGCGCCCGGCTCCGGGGACCGGATGCTCAACCCGCGGGCGAGCTGGTCGCCCTCGGGCAGCACGGCGGCGACGGCGGCAAGCGGCACGAGCACCGAGCCCGCCCCCGCCTCGGGTGAGCCCGCGATCCAGTCCCGTCCCGCGGTGTCGATCCGGAGCCGCACGGTGGCTCCGTCGATCAGCGCCACGCGCACGACCGCGCCGCCCCGCGACATGGCCATCAGGCGATCCCGGATGGTGAGCCGCCCCAGTCGCAGTCGCTCCTCCTCCGCGGCCAGGTCGAGTCGCTCCGCATCGAGTTCCTGCTCGAGCTGCCCCTCGAGGTCGGCGAACAGCTCATCCCAGCGCACACGGCGACGGTAGCCGTCGCCGCACGCCGGAGCGGACGGTTCTCCACAGGGCACTTGACCACCTCGACACGAGAAAGCGTCATATGCCAGAGTGTTCCCACCCCTCAGTCGGGGGGCAGACAGATCCGTCGAGGATGGTACGCATGACGGCGACAGGACGCGGAATGCCGGCCCTCGGAGCCACCGCGCGAGCGGTCGCGGCGCGTCTCGACGATGAGGAGCTCTTCGGGCCGCAGCCCGCGGCCACGCGCGAACTCCCCGACCCCGGCCCGCTGCTCGAGAACCTCGCACGCTGCGTCATCGAGATCATCGCGGGCGCGCGCGACCTCGAGCAGATCGCACGGTGGGTCGACGACTCCGTCTACAAATCGCTGCTCAAGCGCGTGGTGCTCTCGGCGCAGGCGCGCAACGCGACCGGCCGCGCGCCGCGGCGCCCCATGTTCACCCTCGGCGCGCCCGTGCTGTGCGAGCCGCGCGACGGCGTCGTGGAGGCGGTGATCGTCGTCCACGGGCGCGGGCGCACGCGTGCCGTCGCCATCCGGCTGGAGGGTCTCGATCGCCGTTGGCGGGCGACCGCGATCCACGTGCTCTAGCGGCCGCCGCGCTCCTGGGCGCGACGCTGGGCCCGGTTGAGCGGCGCCTGCTGCTCGGGCGCCCCGTCGACGCGCTGCCCGAACGCACCGCGGGCCGCGGGTGCCTGCGGAGCCGCGGCGGGAGCCTGCCGCGCCGCCGCCTGCTGTGCGCGAGCCGTCGCCGCACGCTCCACCTGGCCGCGCTGGTTGCGCACCTCGACCCCACCCGACGCGTCGTCGCTCGGCGCCGAGTAGCTGAGCCCCTGCGCCGGCTGCTGGGCGGTGAGACCCTTTGCCGACACGGCCTGACCGTCCGGACCCGTCACCTCGACCTCGAGGTTGTACAGGAAGCCGACCGACTCCTCGCGGATCGCGCCCATCATGCTCTGGTACAGCGCGAAACCCTCGCGCTGGTACTCGACGAGCGGGTCGCGCTGCGCCATGGCGCGCAGGCCGATGCCGTCCTTGAGGTAGTCCATCTCGTAGAGGTGGTCGCGCCACCGGCGGTCGATGACGCTCAGCACCACGCGACGCTCGAGCTCGCGCGTCGCGGCCTCACCGAGCTGCTCTTCGCGACGCTGGTAGGCGATCCTGGCGTCCGAGAGCACCTCCTCCTTGAGCGCCTTCGCCTTGAGGCTGCCCTTCGAGCCCACCTCGGCGAGCACCTCGTCGATGGTGATCGACACCGGGTAGAGGGTCTTCAGCTCGGTCCACAGCGCCTCGAGATCCCAGTCGTCGCTGGACCCCTCGGTGGTGTGCTGGTCGACGATGTCGCCCACCACATCGCTGAGGAACTTCTGCACACGATCGTGCAGATCGTCGCCTTCGAGGATGTGGCGGCGGTCCGAGTAGATCGCCTCGCGCTGGCGGTTCAGCACGTCGTCGTACTTGAGCACGTTCTTGCGGATCTCGGCGTTGCGCTGCTCCACCTGGCTCTGCGCCGAGCGGATCGCACGCGAGACCGTCTTCGACTCGATCGGCAGCTCGTCGGGGGCGCCGCGCATGAGCATCTCGGCGGCGCCCGTGTTGAACAGACGCATGAGATCGTCCTGCAGCGACAGATAGAAGCGGCTCTCGCCGGGGTCGCCCTGACGGCCGGAGCGTCCGCGCAGCTGGTTGTCGATCCGGCGGGACTCGTGGCGCTCGGTGCCGAGCACGTAGAGGCCGCCGGCGTCGCGCACCTTCGCGGCGTCCGTCTCGACACGCGCCTTCACCGCCGCGAAGACGGCGTCCCACTCCTTCTCGTACTCGTCGGGGGTGTCGATCGGGCTGAGGCCGCGGTTGTGCATCTCTGCGACGGCGAGGAACTCGGCGTTGCCGCCGAGCATGATGTCGGTTCCGCGGCCCGCCATGTTGGTGGCCACCGTGACCGCGCCGAGCTGACCGGCCTGGGCGATGATCGCGGCCTCACGCGCGTGGTTCTTCGCGTTGAGCACCTCGTGCTTCACCCCGCGCTTCGCGAGCAGGCGCGACAGGTGTTCGCTCTTCTCGACGCTCGTGGTGCCCACGAGCACCGGCTGGCCGGTGCGGTGACGCTCGACGATGTCCTCCACGACCTGCTCGAACTTGACCGTCTCGTTCTTGTAGATGAGGTCGGGCTGGTCCTTGCGGATCATCGGCCGGTTGGTGGGGATGGGCACCACGCCGAGCTTGTAGGTCGACATGAACTCGGCCGCCTCGGTCTCGGCGGTGCCGGTCATGCCCGCGAGCTTCTGGTACAGGCGGAAGTAGTTCTGCAGCGTCACGGTCGCGAGGGTCTGGTTCTCGGCCTTGATCTGCACCCCCTCTTTCGCCTCGATCGCCTGGTGGATTCCCTCGTTGTAGCGGCGGCCGACCAGGATGCGGCCGGTGTGCTCGTCGACGATGAGCACCTCGCCGTTCATCACCACGTAGTCCTTGTCGCGCTTGAACAGCGCGCGGGCCTTGATGGAGTTGTTGAGGAAGGAGATGAGCGGGGTGTTCGCCGACTCGTAGAGGTTGTCGATGCCGAGGTAGTCCTCGACCTTCTCGATGCCGGGCTCCAGCACGCCCACGGTGCGCTTCTTCTCGTCGACCTCGTAGTCCTCGCCCTCGACGAGCCGGTTGGCGATGGAGGCGAACTCGCCGAACCAGCGGTTCGCCTCGCCCGAGGAGGGGCCCGAGATGATGAGCGGGGTGCGGGCCTCGTCGATGAGGATCGAGTCGACCTCGTCGACGATCGCGAAGAAGTGGCCGCGCTGCACCATGTCGGATGCCTGCCACGCCATGTTGTCGCGCAGGTAGTCGAAGCCGAACTCGTTGTTGGTGCCGTAGGTGATGTCGGCCGCGTACTGCTCGCGGCGCTCGGCCGGGGTCTGACCGGCGAGGATGCAGCCGGTGGTCATGCCGAGGGCGCGGAAGACGCGGCCCATGAGCTCCGACTGGTAGCTCGCGAGGTAGTCGTTGACGGTGACGACGTGGACGCCGCGGGCGGCGATGGCGTTGAGGTAGGCGGCGGTCGTGGCGACGAGGGTCTTGCCTTCACCGGTCTTCATCTCGGCGATGTTGCCGAGGTGGAGCGCCGCGCCGCCCATGAGCTGCACGTCGAAGTGCCGCAGGCCCAGGGTGCGCTTCGATGCCTCGCGCACGGCGGCGAAGGCCTCCGGCAGCAGGTCGTCGAGGGTTTCGCCGCTCGCGTAGCGCTCCCGGAACTCGACGGTCTCGTTGCGGAGCTCCTCGTCGCTGAGCTCCGCGAACGCGTCCTCGAGCTCGCCTACGGCTTCGGCGTAGGCCTTCAGTCTGCGGAGGGTGCGGCCCTCGCCGACACGCAGGACCTTCTCGACAACGTTCGCCACGAATGGCCTCCAGTCTGGGCTTCCGGGCGCGCGGAAGCGCCCTTGACCTGCCTAGCCTAACCGCCGGGAGGCTGGGAGCGCGCCGGGGCGGACTCAGCGGGAGGCGACCAGCGCGTTCTCGGCGTCGAGGCCGATCACCCCGTAGTCCCAGCCCTTGCGTCGGTACACGACGCTCGGGCGATCGGTGCGGGCGTCCACGAAGAGGAAGAAGTCGTGGCCGACGAGCTCCATCCGATCGACCGCCTCCTCGGCGGTCATGAGCTCGGCCGGGAACACCTTCTCGCGGATCACGACGGGGCTCCACTCCTGCTCGTCCTCGTCGGCGACCACCGGGATGGAGCCCGTGGCGAGCTTCTCGATCACCTCGACGGACGCCGGCGTGATGTCGACCCCGCTGAAGCCGCCCGTGGCCGCCTCGCGGAGGGAGGTGGGGCGGTGCTGTCCGCGATGCACCTTGCGACGGTCCTTCGCCTGGCGGATGCGCTCGACGAGCTTGTCGTAGGCCAGGTCGAACGCCGCGTACTTGTCGCCGGCGCCTGCCTCCGCCCGCACGATCGGTCCGGGGCCGATGAGCGTCAACTCCACCCGGTCGTCGCCCGCGGTCCCGTTGGTCTCGTGGTGGCGGCACAGCCGCACCTCGAGCGCGAGAGCCCGAGGCGCCAGCAGCTCGACCTTGTCGGCCTTCTCGGTGACGTAATCCTCGAATCGATCCGGGATTCCGACGTTCCGTCCGGTGATCGTGACATCCATGGCGACCCTCCCTGATCCGGCTCGACGGGGCCGCCTGGGGAATCGGGCGGTCGTCTCCTTCGCGCCTTTTCGCTTACCGTAGTCCGCGATCCCTCGGATGTCACCCTCGTTTCGCCGGGCGCACGCCGTGAGGCCCGGCGGCGGCGCCGAGGCGCGGCGTGGCGGCGATCACCACGGCGCCGACGACCTCGCCGCCCGCCTCGCGGATGGCGCGCGCCGCCTCCGCGAGCGTCGCGCCGGTCGTCACGACGTCGTCCACGAGGATGAACCGGCGGCCGTCGAGCCGGCGTCGCGCGCGGTGCACCCCGCGCAGGTTCGCACCCCGCTCGACGCGACCGAGGCCCTTCTGCGTGCGGTGCGGACGGGCCGTCCGCAGCACGCGCGCCGGGCGCACCCCCGCCCGCGCGAGCACGAGCAGCACGGGGTCGAAGCCGCGGCCCCGCAGTGCCGCGCGGCTCGACGGCACTGGGCACGGCTCGACGGCGGCGTCGGCCGCCGCGGCCCGGAGCGCAGCGCGCAGAAGGAGGGCGAGCTCCCCCGCGAGCGGCGTGCGGCCGTCCTTGACGGCGAGCACGACCCGCTGCACGGTGTCGCGGTACGGGGCACCCGCGACGACCTGCAGTCCACCCGGTGCGGTCAGCCGCACGGGATGCGGGGCCAGCCGCGCCCGACACGACGCGCAGAGCGCGCGATCGGGGGCGTCGCAGCCCGCGCACGTCACGGGAAGCACGAGCGCCCATGCGTCGAGGAGCGCCTCGCGCACCCGCTCGAGCCCACCCATCCCGCCATCGTGCCGTCGCGCGGCGGCGTCCCGGGGCGCTCGCGCGAGGCCGGTGGAGAACGCCTACTGCTGGGTCGCGAGGAGGGAGGCGACGATCGAGGTCGTCTGCCAGCCGCCGCTCGAGTTCGGCCGCCACAGCGTGCCGTCGGCGTCGCGCACGCGGATGCCTTCGACGCCGTTGCCGCCCGCGAGCTGCACGCCCCTCGTCACGGACCCGATGCCCTCGTGCGTGCCGCCGATGCGGTACAGGGTCACCTGGGTGGCCGCCCCGTCGCCCGAGAGCGTCGCGATGGTCGAGGCGTCGACCCAGGCGGCGTCGAGGAGTCGCCCCGACCCGATCGCGACCGGCAGCGGTGTCGTGCCGAGGCTGACCGGCACCCCCGATCCGTCTCGGACGATGCCGACCACGGTGAGGGTCGGCCCGGCCGTCCCCTGGGTGCCGATGAGCAGGCGGGCCCCGTCGCGGGACACCTCGAGCGACACGATCGAGCCGTCGAGATAGGGCGTCGGCATCGGGTGCACCTCGCCGCTGCGGTCGACCGCGATGATGCTCTGCGCGTCGGCCGCGACCGCCGACCACACGAAACTGTTGCCGTCGAGTCCGGGATCCACGAGACCTTCCCGATCGTCCACGAGCACCGGATCGTCGCCTGCGGCCACGATCCAGGCGCCCTCGGCGGACCGCACCGCCGCGGTGTCGCGCCCGCGCCCGAGCGTCACGGCGAGCGGGCCGAGCCCCTCGACCGCGGGGCTGATGCCCGGGACCGCATCCACTCCCCCGCCACCGAGGTAGCCGAAGCCCGCATCGCTGAGGCCGAGCGGGTTCGCGGCCACGGAGAGCACCCAGTCCGGGATCGCGCCGTCGCCCACATCCACCGGAAAACCGCCGACCGTCATGAGCACGCTCGAGACGTCGGACAGGCTGAGCGTCGCGACGAGCTGCTGCTGCATGCGCCAGCGGTCGGACGGTCCGGGTGCGGCGACCTCGTTCGAGAGGTCGACGCTCGCCTGCCCCGAGGCGATCACCACGCGACCCTTCCCGAGCTGCGTGCCGCTCGGGAACGCGTTGACGAGCACGCCCCCCTGGTACCACGGCGACTGGCCCGCGAGCAGTTCGGTGACGACGCGTTCCGCGCGCGTCGCCGTGTCGGGGAACCAGCGCACATCGGGCACGAGGAACGAGCCCGACGGGTCGAAGAAGTACAGCGGATACTCCGAGAACGACTCGCGGAAGCGGTTGACCGGCAGGATGCTGCCCTTGGGCGCGCTCGAGATGCGCCACTCGCCGTCGGCGTCCTGCGCGAAGGCGTAGTCGAGCGTCTCGGTCTGCGGGTCGGCGAACTCGGAGTACACCCCCGTCGCGTTCACCTGGGCGAGGATGCGCACGCTCGCGCGCGCGAAGCCGTCGTCGCTGAGCTCCGGCGAGATGGAGGTGTTGCTCACCCGGACGAGCTCGGTCGGCGACCAGGTGCTGCGCAGCTCGGAGGTGAGGAACTCGCGGGCCACGCTGTAGCCGTCGACCTTCGGGGAGGTCTGCGCGGTGAGGAACCCCGCGAGGATCTGCTGCGGGGTGTCGCCCTTCTGCGGTCCGGTCGCCGGGGTGACGAGCTCGCCGCCGCCCCCGTCCGGGTCGATCTGCTGCACGCCGACGGGTCCGCTCGTCGGGATGCTCGCGCACCCCGCGAGCAGCGCGCCGACGGCGATCGCCGCGACGGCGCCGCGCGCGAGAACAGTGCGGACGATCATGCGACGGCCTCCTCGTCGGGCGGCAGGGCGAGCGGCGACGCCCCGTGCCACGCGGTGCCCGCGCGGCGCGGAAGGGTGAGCCGGAAGCACGAGCCCTCGCCGGGCTGCGACCACACCGCGAGCTCGCCGCCGTGCACCACCGCGTCCTCGAGCGAGATCGCGAGCCCCAGCCCGGTGCCGCCCGTGGTGCGCTGGCGCGAGGGGTCGGCCCGCCAGAACCGGTCGAAGACGCGCTCGACGACGCCCGGCGCCATGCCGACCCCGTAGTCGCGCACCGCGATCGCCACCGCGTCGGCATCGGAGTCGACGTAGACCACGATGGGTCGCGACTCGCCGTGGTCGATCGCGTTGCCGAGCAGGTTCTGCAGGATGCGGCGGACGCGACGCGCATCGACGTCCGCCTCGAAGTAGCCGCCGGGGGCGACGAGCCGGATCTCGCTGCCCTTCTCCTGGGCGAGCGGCTCGACCGAGGCGATCGACTCCTCCACGAGGCGCACGAGGTTGGTGGGGTCGGTCTCGAGCTGCACGGCGCCCGCGTCGTAGCGGCTCATCTCGAGCAGGTCGGCGAGCATCGACTCGAACCGCCCGATCTGCGCGTGGAGCAGCTCCGCGGTGCGCGCGGTGGTGGGCGGGAAGTCGCCCCGCTGGTCGTACAGCACATCGCCCGCGAGCCGGATCGTGGTGAGCGGGGTGCGGAGCTCGTGCGACACATCGGAGACGAAGCGCTGCTGCACGCGCGACAGGTCGGCGAGCTGCCGGATCTGCCGTTGCAGGCTGTCGGCCATCCGGTTGAAGGAGCGCGCGAGGGTCGCGAGCTCGTCGTCGCCGCGCACCGGCAGGCGCTCCTCGAGCTCCCCCGCGGCCAGTTTCTCGGAGGCGTCCGCGGCGATGCGCACCGGCCCCACCACGAGGCGCACCACGAGGTACGCGACGCCGCCGAACAGCGCCACGAGCGCGATCCCGCCGAACAGCAGGGTCGATTGCACGAAGTCGAGGGTGCTCTGCACGTCGGCGAGGTTGTAGAAGAGGAAGAGCTGGTAGCGCCCCGCGGTGACGGTGTCGAGGATCGTGCCGGTCATGATGCCGGGTTGGGATCCCGTCTCGGTGCTGACCGCGACCGACTGCCAGGCGATCTCGGTGCCCGAGGCCTCGGCGGTCGTCTCCCGCAGCTCGGTCGACACCGAGAGCTCGCCCGTCTCGAACACCCGGCTCACGCGGGGATCCAGCCGGATCGGGCCCTCCTGGCCGGCGGCGCGCAGGAAGGCGAGGTAGTTCGCGGTCGTCGACAGCTGCACCGCGTCGAGCACCGAGTCGGCCGTCGACTGCAGGTCGGGGCTGTCGCCGAGCTCGGCCGCCGTGGTGAACATCTGCTGGGCCTGCACGGTCGCACGCCCCGCCTCGGCGAGCACCTGGTCGCGTCGCGAGTCGAAGAGGTTGGAACGCACCGAGGTCGCGATCACGATGCCGATGACGGTCACCGAGAGCGCCGCGAGCACGACCGTGATGACGATCGTGCGCACCCGCAGCGATCCGCGCCAGAGGTGGACGAGGCGACTCCGCCAGGCGCGCCAGTTCCACCGCACGACGACCCCTAGGTGACGGCGCCCGCGCGATAGCCGACGCCGCGGACGGTCGTCACGATGCGCGGGTTGTCGGGATCGTGCTCCACCTTCGCGCGCAGGCGCTGCACGTGCACGTTCACGAGCCGGGTGTCGGCCTTGTAGTGGTAGCCCCAGACCTGCTCGAGCAGCATCTCGCGGGTGAACACCTGCTGCGGCTTCGCGGCGAGCGCCAGCAGCAGCTGGAACTCGAGCGGGGTGAGACCCACCTTCGCGTCGCCGCGACGCACCTCGTGCCCGGCCACGTCGATCACGAGGTCGCCGATCGCGATGCGGTCGCTCGTCTCGGGGAGGCTCGGTCGCAGGCGCGCACGAACGCGCGCCACGAGTTCCTTGGGGTTGAACGGCTTGACCACGTAGTCGTCGGCTCCCGACTCGAGACCCTGCACGACATCCGTCGGCTCGCCCTTCGCGGTGAGCATGATGATCGGCACGCCGCTCTCGGCACGCACCGTGCGGCACACCTCGATGCCGCTCATGCCCGGCAGCATGAGGTCGAGCAGCACGAGGTCGGGCCGCTCGGCGCGGAAGGTCTCGATGGCGACCTTGCCGTCCGCGGCGAAGCTCGGCTCGAAGCCCTCGCCGCGGAGGATGATGCCGATCATCTCGGCGATCGCGGGGTCGTCGTCGACCACGAGAATGCGCGCGTTCATGAACCTCGTTCGTTCCGTTACGCCCCGCACGGGCGGGGCCTGGTTCGCTCACGACAAGAGTAGTCGGGGTATGGAAGCATATGGCCCAGACGCAGTGAGCGACACTCGCGAACGAGGGGAGGGCCTGTGACGCAGTTCGCCGGTGCGTTCCCCGCGCCGAGTTGGACGCCTCCGGCCCGCGAGCCCTTCGTGCCCCTGCGGCCGCTCACCCTCGGGCAGCTGCTCGGCGGCGCCTTCCGCGCGCTGCGCCACAACCCCGCGGTGATCCTGCCGCCCGCGATCCTGCTGTCGCTCATCTCGGCGCTCGCGCTCGTGGGCTTCCAACAGGGGATCGCCTCCCCCCTGCTCGACTCCTGGGGTTCCGGCACCGGTGCGGATGTCGGCTACTTCTGGTTCGCGGTGGCCGGCATCGGCCTGCTCGGCAGCCTCGTCGGGCAGTCGCTCGGGATCGCCGTGGGGCTCGTGCAGCAGGCGGTCTCGGCGCTCGACGTCTCCCATGCGGTCATCGGGCGGCGCCTCACCCCCGGCGGCGCTCGGCGGCGCAGCGCCGGGCTCGCGCCGCGAGTGCTCGGCTGGGCGGGGATCGCGCTCGTGGTGCTCCTGGTGGTCGGCGGGCTGGGGTTGGCGCTCCTCGCCGTCGCCGGGGTGGGCGGTCCGCTGGCGGCGTTCACGGCGGCGCTCGTGGTGTACCCGGGCGGCGGGGTGCTGCTCGCCTGGCTCGGCACGAAGCTCGCCGTCGTGCCCTCGGTGCTCGTGGTCGAACGCGCCCGGCTCGGCACGGCCCTGCGGCGTTCGTGGCGCCTCACGCGCGGCCAGTTCTGGCGTACCTTCGGCATCCGTCTGCTGTGCGGGGTGATGATCGGCATCGCGACCGCGATCGTGAGCATCCCGGTCGCGCTGCTGGCCCAGTGGGCCACGAGCATCCTCGCGGGCAACGGCGACACGGGCGACATCCTCGCGATGCAGCGGTTGGCCGAGCTCGCGGGCGCCGTCGTCGGCTCGGTGATCACGGGCGTCGGACTCGTCGTCACGACGGCCACCGACGCGCTGCTCTACCTCGATCTGCGGATGCGCCGCGAGGGGCTCGACCTGGAGCTCAGCCGCTTCCTGGAGCAGCGGCGGGGGGGCACCCGGTTCGACCCGGCCGAGCTCGATCCGTTCCGCCCGCCCGCCGACCCGCGCAGTCCCGCCGCAGCCCCGGCAGCTGCGAGCGTCCCGCCCGCCGGAACGGGGTCGCCGTGGAGTTGACCGCGGGCGTTCCGCACGCGCTCCCCCTCGACGCACCCCTCGACCCCGACGCGGCCGAGGCACGGCGGCTGCTCATGGAGGAGCTTGCGAAGACCCGCTACCAGGAGCAGGCGGGCGAAGCCCCGGGCATCCCCGACTGGCTGCAGGCGCTCCTGGACCGCATCGACGAGTTCCTGAACTCGCTCGGCGGCGAGGGAACGGCGCCGGTCTGGGTGCTCGTGCTGGTCGTGGTCGGGATCGCGCTCGTGGTCGCCGCGTTCCTCGTGTTCGGCGTGCCCCGACTGCGGGCGCGCAGCGCGGGGGCCGGCGAGGGGCTGTTCGAGGCGGACGACGTGCGGGATGCGGCGGCGATCCGCCGCGCCGCGGACGCGGCCGCCCGTGCGGGCGACTTCGCGCTCGCGATCGCGGAACGCTTCCGGGCCGTCGCGCGCTCGCTCCACGAACGCACCCTCGTCTCGACGGTGCCCGGCAGCACTTCGCACGACGTCGCCCGCCGAGCCGCCCTCGTGCTGCCGGCGCACGGCGAGGCGCTGGAGCGCGCGGCTCACGACTTCGACGCCGTCCGCTACCTCGGCGATCCCGGGGACCGCGAGCGCTACGCCACGCTCGTGGAGCTCGACGAGGCCGTCGCCCGCACCCATCCCGACCTCGCGGCGGTCGGCGCATGACGGCGCCGACGACGGACGCGACCGCACGGACCGCACCGGCGCGCCGACCGCGCCGCCTCGGCGTCATCCTGGTGTGGGCGGCGCTCGCCGTGATCGTGGTGCTCGTCGTGCTCGTCATCGCCGCGGTGAACGGCGGCGACCGCGCCGGGCAGCACCTGCGTTCGCCCGACGACACCTCGCCGGCGGGAGCGCGCGCCCTCGCCGAGGTGCTGCGCGATCAGGGCATCGAGGTGTCGGTGGCGCGGACCTTCGCCGAGGCGGACTCGGCCGTGTCGGTCGACGGCGGCACGGACACGACGCTGCTCATCGACGACGACTGGTGGGCGCTCGGCCCCGAGGCGTACCGGCAGCTCAGCCCGCTCGCGACGCGGCTCATCCTCGTGCTGCCGAACGACGAGGCGCTCGACGCGGTGGCCCCCGAGCTCGGCTACGCGGGCTTCGCGGGAGGGCCTGTCGACGCGGCCTGCGAGCTCGCCGCGGCGGTGCGCGCCGGCACGATCGACGCGGGCGGCGACTCGTACCTCGCGCCCGCCGATGCCGTCCGCTGCTTCCCGAGCGAGGGGGGCGGGTTCTCGCTCGTGCGGCTCGAGACGGGCGGGCGCAGCGTCACCGTGCTCGGCGCGGCCGAGCTGCTGAGCAACGAGAGCATCGCGCGGGAGGGGAACGCCGCGCTCGCGCTGGGCCTGCTCGGCGAGACCCGGCGGCTCGTGTGGTATCAGCCCGACGCCGACGACCTCGCCTGGCAGCCGAGCGGCACGCTCGCCGACCGGCAGGCGGACTGGTACCTGCCGCTCGTCGTGCTGGTGGCGCTCGTCGCGGTGGCCGCAGCCGTGTGGCGCGGCCGCCGGATGGGCGCCGTCGTCGTGGAGCGCCTCCCCGTCGAGGTGCGCGCGAGCGAGACGATGGACGGCCGAGCCCGACTGTACGAACGCGGCGGGGCACGCGACCACGCCCTCGACACCGTGCGTGCCGCGACGACCCGCCGGATGGCCCGCACGCTCGGGCTGCCGCGCACGGCGACCCGAGACGAGGTGATCGCCGGGTGCGCCGCCGCGACCGGACGCGACCCCGAGCGGGTGCGCGCACTCCTGCACACCGCGCCCGCCCGCGACGACCGCGAGCTGGTGCGGCTCTCCGACGAGCTGCTCCGCCTCGAGCACGAGCTCGGCCGCGCGGTGCGGCCGCAGTGACCCGACCCACCCGACCATCCCGAGAGAAACGGACGCCATGCCCACCACATCCGAACTCCGCGACGCGCTGTCGCGTGTGCGCACCGAGGTCGGCAAGGCGGTGGTCGGCCAGGACGGCGCCGTCACCGGACTGCTGATCGCGCTGCTCGCGAACGGTCACGTTCTGCTGGAGGGCGTGCCGGGCGTCGCCAAGACGCTGCTCGTGCGATCGCTCTCGCGGGCGCTGAGCCTGGAAACCCGCCGCGTGCAGTTCACCCCCGACCTCATGCCGGGCGACATCACCGGCTCGGTCGTGTACGACCCGAAGACGGGCGAGTTCGAGTTCCGCGAGGGACCGGTGTTCACCAACATCCTGCTCGCCGACGAGATCAACCGGACGCCGCCGAAGACGCAGTCGGCGCTGCTGGAGGCCATGGAGGAGCGGCAGGTGTCGGCCGACGGGGTGACCCGCCCGCTGCCGACGCCGTTCCTCGTGGCGGCCACCCAGAACCCGATCGAGTACGAAGGGACCTACACCCTGCCGGAGGCGCAGCTCGACCGCTTCCTGCTGAAGCTCGTGCTCGAGCTGCCGGCCCGCGACGCCGAAGTGGAGGTGCTCGCGCGGCACGCGGGGGGCTTCAACCCGCGCGACCTCGCGGCGGCGGGCGTCACCCCGGTGCTGGATGCGGAGACCTTGCGCGCGGCACAGGCCGACGTGGCGCAGCTCCCGGTGAGCGCGGACGTGCTCGGCTACGCGGTCGACCTGGCCCGCGGCACCCGCCAGAGCCCCTCGGTGCGGCTCGGGGTGAGCCCGCGCGGTGCCACAGCGCTGCTCGCGGCCGCCCGCGCGTGGGCGTGGCTCTCGGGTGCGAGCGGGGTGACCCCCGACCATCTGCAGGCCATGGCGCTGCCGGTGCTGCGGCACCGCATCCAGCTGCGGCCCGAGGCGGAGCTCGAGGGTGTCGGGCCGGATGCCGTGCTCCGCGCGGTCATCCAGCAGGTCCGCGTGCCGATCTAGTCCGATGGCGATCTCGGGGTGGTTCGTGGCGGCGCTCGCCGTGGGCGCGGTGCCCGTCGTGCTGCTCGGCGGCTGGCCGGGGCTCGGGGTGTGGACGCTGCTGGTGGTGCTCGGCGCTGCGGTGGATCTGCTGCTCGCCGGCTCGCCCGGGCGGCTGCGGGTCACCCGTGAGGCCGCGCCGCGTGTGCGGCTCGGTGAGCCGCTCGCGGTGCAGCTGTTCGTGCTCAACACCGGGCGCCGCGCCGTCACCGGCGTGCTGCGGGACGCCTGGCAGCCGTCGGCGGGAGCACGCCCGAGCCGCCAGCGCATCCAGGTGCCCGCGGGTGAACGTCGTGTGATCACGACGACGCTGCTGCCGACCCGGCGCGGCGAACTGCACGCCGCGGGGGTGACGGTGCGCTCGAGCGGCCCGCTGCATCTGGCGTCCCGTCAGCGCACGCTGCGGGTGGCGGGAGCCGTGCGCGTGCTGCCGCCGTTCAGCTCCCGACGTCATCTGCCGTCCCGGATCGCGCGGCTGCGCGAACTCGACGGCCGCACGAGCCTGCTGGTGCGGGGCCAGGGCACCGAGTTCGACAGCCTCCGCGAGTACGTGCGGGGCGACGACGTGCGCTCGATCGACTGGCGGGCGACCGCACGCCGGCGCGACCCCGCCGGCGGCGGCGCGAAGCTCGTGGTGCGCACCTGGCGGCCGGAGCGCGACCGACGCATCGTGCTCATCGTGGACTCGGGGCGCTCCTCGGCGGCGCGCATCGCCGACGAGACGCGCCTCGACACCTCGTTCGAGGCGAGCCTGCTGCTCGCGGCGCTCGCCACCCGAGCGGGCGACCGCGTGGATCTCGCCGTCTACGACCGGCGCGTGCGCGGGCGGGTGCAGGGGGCGACCGGCGCCCAGCTGCTGGCCCGGATGGTGGATGTGCTCGCGCCGGTCGAACCGGAGCTGATCGAGCCGGACTGGTACGGCATCCCTCCGCTCGTGCGCTCGATCACCTCGCAGCGCGCCCTCGTGGTGATCCTCACCTCGCTCGACGCGCCGGGCGCCGCGCGCCCACTGCTCGCGATGCTGCCTGAGCTGACCCGGCGCCACACGGTCGTGGTGGCTTCGGTGACCGATCCGGAGGTCGTCGCGGCCGCCGCCGACCGCAGCTCGAGCGAGCGGGTGTACCGGGCCGCGGCCGCGGAGCGCGCCCTGCTCGACGCCGCACGCGTGGCCGCCGCCATCCGACGCCTCGGCGGCGACGTGGTGGCCGGGACCCCGCAGGAGCTTCCCCCTGCTCTCGCCGACCACTACCTCGCGCTGAAGGCCGCCGGTCGCCTCTAGGCCCGCAGCTCGAAGCGGTCGAGCTCCATCACCTTCACCCACGCCCGCACGAAGTCGGCCACGAACTTGTCGCCCGCGTCGTCGCTCGCGTACACCTCGGCGAGGGCCCGCAGTTCCGAGTTGGAGCCGAACAGCAGGTCGTTGCGGGTGCCGATCCAGCTGCGCCCGTCGCTCGTGGTGCCGCGGTAGGCGTGGCCGCCCGGGTCGAGCGGCTTCCATTCGGTGCCGAGCTCCAGCAGGTTGACGTAGAAGGCGTTGTCGAGGTGCCCGGGGGTGTCGGTGAAGACGCCGTAGTCGGAGCCGTCCCAGTTGGCGCCGATCACCCGCAGCCCGCCGATGAGCACGGTGAGCTCGGGCGCGCTCAGGGTGAGCAGGTTGGCGCGGTCGAGGAGCAGGTGCTCGGCGGGGATGGCGGATGTGCGGCTCTGGTAGTTGCGGAAGCCGTCGGCGACCGGCTCGAGGGGTGCGAAGGAGCTGACGTCGGTCTGCTCCTGGCTCGCGTCGGTGCGGCCCGGGTGGAACGGCACGGTGACGCTGCGGCCCGCGGCCGCCGCCGCGAGCTCCACGCCCACACCGCCCGCGAGCACGATGAGGTCGGCGAGCGAGACGCGCACGCCGTCGGTGCGCGAGGAGTCGAAGGCGGCCTGGATGCCCTCGAGCACTTCGAGGACGCGGGCGAGCTGGGCGGGGTTGTTGACCTCCCAGCTGCGCTGCGGCTCGAGGCGGATGCGGGCGCCGTTGGCGCCGCCGCGCTTGTCGCCGCCGCGGAAGGTGGAGGCGGACGCCCACGCGGTGGAGACGAGCTGCGCCGCGGTCAGCCCCGACTCGCGGATGCGCGCGCGAAGCTCGTCGACATCGCCCTCGGTCACGAGCGGGTGGTCGACGGCCGGCACCGGGTCCTGCCAGATGAGCACCTCATCCGGCACCTCGGCGCCGAGGTAGCGCACGCGCGGCCCCATGTCGCGGTGGGTGAGCTTGAACCAGGCGCGCGCGAAGGCGTCCGCGAAGGCATCCTGGTCGTCTTTGAAGCGGCGCGAGATCTTGTCGTACTCGGGGTCGACGCGCAGCGCGAGGTCGCTCGTGAGCATGCGCGGCTCGCGGCGCCCGTCGGAGTGGGCGAGCGGCACGAGGTCGGCACCGCCGCCGTCCTTCGGACGCCACTGGTGGGCGCCGCCCGGCGAGACCATGAGCTCCCACTCGTAGCCGTAGAGGATGTGGAAGAACTCGTTGTCCCAGCGGGTCGGGTGGTAGGTCCAGGTGACCTCGAGGCCGGAGGTGACGGTGTCGTCGCCCTTCCCGGTGCCGTGGGTGCCGATCCAGCCGAGGCCCTGCGCCTCGAGCGGCGCCGCCTCGGGGTTGGGGCCGACGCCCGAGTCGTCGGAGGCGCCGTGGGTCTTGCCGAAGGTGTGGCCGCCGGCGATGAGGGCGACGGTCTCCTCGTCGTTCATCGCCATCCGCGCGAAGGTCTCGCGGATGTCGCGCGCCGAGGCGAGCGGATCGGGTTGCCCGTTCGGGCCCTCCGGGTTCACGTAGATGAGACCCATCTGCACGGCGGCGAGCGGCTTCTCCAGCTCGCGGTCGCCCGTGTAGCGCTCGTCGGCGAGCCAGGTGGTCTCGGGGCCCCAGTAGACGTCGTCGTCGGGTTCCCACACGTCGACGCGACCGCCGGCGAAGCCAAAGGTGCGGAAGCCCATCTGTTCGAGGGCGACGTTGCCGGCGAGGATCATCAGGTCGGCCCAGGAGATCGACTGGCCGTACTTCTTCTTGACCGGCCAGAGCAGGCGCCGCGCCTTGTCGAGGTTGACGTTGTCGGGCCAGCTGTTGAGGGGCGCGAAGCGCTGCTGCCCGGAGCCGCCACCACCGCGTCCGTCCCAGATGCGGTAGGTGCCGGCGCTGTGCCACGCCATCCGGATGATGAGGGGGCCGTAGTTGCCGAAGTCGGCCGGCCACCACGGCTGCGAGGTGACGAGCACCTCGGCGATGTCCTGCTTGACGGCTGCCAGATCGAGCGCCGAGAACGCGGCCGCATAGTCGAAGCCCGGCAGCGGGTTCGACACCTCGGGGTTCTTGGCGAGCACCTTGAGGTTGAGCCGGTCGGGCCACCACACGCTGTTGGCGGGGGCGCCTGCGGGCTTCACGCCGCCGGCCGGATGGATGACGGGGCAGCTCTCGGCGGGCGTCTCGTCCGTGACGATCGGGGATTCGGAGTCGGTCATTGTTCCTCCATCGCGGCCACCGAATCGAGCCTATCGCGAACGACGCGGGCCCGACCATCCGCGCGATTCCTCCGCTCGGTCACCCCCGTTCGGGGGTAATCTGAGCCCGTCCGCACCGCCGCGAAAGGAACCACCATGGCCGACGTGACCGCTCCCCCGCCTCTCCTGCGCCGGCTCGCCGCGGAGGCATTCGGCACCTACCTGCTGGTGTTCTCGGTGCTCGGCGCCGCGCTGTTCTTCGCCCCCGACTACGGCGCGCTTCCGGTGGCGCTGTCGATCGGCATCGGTGTGCTGACGGCCGCCTACGCGGTGGGCTCGATCTCGGGCGGCCACTTCAATCCGGCGGTGACCCTCGGCGCGGCCGTGGCGGGCCGGGTGGGTTGGGGTGTGGTGCTGCCGTACTGGGTGGCCCAGCTGTTCGGGGGCACGCTCGCCTCGCTCACCCTCGGGCTGGTCGGGTTGCTCAACGGCAAGAGCCTCGACTTCGCGGCCGTCTCGAACGGCTACGGCGAGCACTCGCCGTCCGACTTCGGGCTGTGGGCGGTGTTCGTGGCGGAGATCGTGGCGACCCTGTTCTTCGTGCTGATCATCCTCGGGGTGACGTCTGCCGGATCCAGCACCTCCGGTTTCGCGCCGCTCGCCATCGGTCTCGCGCTCACGATGTTCCACCTCGTGATGATCCCCATCAGCAACGCCTCGCTGAACCCCGCCCGGTCGTTCGCACCCGGCGTGCTCGCGGGGCCGGATACGCTCGCACAGCTGTGGGTGTTCCTCGTGGCGCCGCTCATCGGCGGGCTGCTCGCGGGAGCGCTCCACCGCCCGCTGTTCGGGGATCGCCGCTAGGAGCACTCCGCCCTCCGGACGCCGTGCTCCCGCAATCGCGTTGCGGCGTCGGCATCATCGTCCCCCGAGGAAGCCACACGCTCTCCGAAACCCGGGACAGGACAGGTGGCGTCCGTCACCTGGGTGAGCGTCGCCGACGCAACCGGCACCCACCCCTCCGTGCTGCCCGTGGTCTCGAACCCGAAGGAAGCGACTTGAATTGCCCCGCCGTCGCCTCACCTCGGACGCTTCGCGAGTCGTTGCGCACGGCGCGCGCTGCCGAACGCCCGCGCTCCGGCCGCCCAGATGAACACGACGAGAACGAGAGCCAACGTGCTGATCACGAGCGCCGGGAGGCTGCCACTGCTCCACGCTGCTACAACCGCCCAGACGCCGCACAGCGAGACGACGAACGGTGCGACTCGATAACCGAGGAGCACGAGAATCATCGCCACCGCATAGATACCCAGTAGCAACACGACCGATGCAACGATCACGGGAATTTCTGCGAGAGCATCCAACGCAATAGCTTCCTGTATGGCGAAGCCACCCCGCACAATGTCGAGGGGAACCGGTACCAAGATGCCGACGAGCGCAAGCCGCACGGATTGTGGAGCAGAAGGCTGGCTGACCTGTCCCCGGTTTCCCGGACACCTAGCTTCTGGCTGAGAGGCCGGAGGATTGGAGTTCGTGATGGCCAAGAAGGATGCGTATCCGCGGGAGTTTCGGGAGCGTGCTGTTGCTCTGTATCGGGCGGGTGGTCGCTCGAAGCAGGACCTGGCTCGGGAGTTGGGGATCTCGCCGACGTCGCTGCATAACTGGGTGCAGCAGGCCGCGATCGACGCGGGCGAGCAGTCCGGGGTCACGACCGATGATCGTGCCGAGTTGGCCCGGTTGCGGCGGGAGAATCGGCGCCTGGAGTTGGAGGTGGAGATCCTGAAGCGGGCGGCCGCTTATTTCGCGAAGGAGAACGTGCTCCCAAAAGGGCTTTCCGACTGATTGCTGAGCTGCACGCGCAGAACCCGAAGAGGTTCCGTGTGAGGGTGATCTGTCGGATTCTGCAGGTCTCGCCGTCGGGCTACTACGAGTGGCTCGGCCGGCCGCCGTCGGCGCGCTCGGTTCGTGACGGGGAGCTGGTCCCGATCATTCGCCGAGTTCACGAGGAAGCTCGGGGAACCTACGGAGTCCGCCGCGTTCACGCCGAGCTGACGCTGGGCAGACATCTGACCGTGTCGCGTCGGCGCGTCGAACGGCTGATGCGGGAGGCCGGACTGCAAGGCGTCCACCGGCGCCGCTGGCGGGGTGGGGGCGGCCGCCAGCCAGCAGTGTTCGAGGACCACGTGCAGCGCGTGTTCACCGCTGACCGGCCCGACAAGCTCTGGGTGACCGACATCACCCAGCACCGCACCACAGAGGGGTGGGTCTACTGCGCCGCGGTGATCGACGTCTACTCGAGGCGCTGCGTCGGCTGGTCGATCGCGGACCACCTTCGCACGGAGCTGATCGTCGACGCGCTCGACATGGCACGTTGGCGCCGGAAGCCGGTTGGCACGATCCTGCACTCCGACCGCGGCACCCAGTTCACCTCCTGGCTGTTCGGGTCCAGACTGCGCGAGGCAGGCCTCATGGGCTCGATGGGGAAAGTCGCCTCCACCTACGACAACGCCCTCATGGAATCGTTCTGGGGCTCGATGCAGATCGAGCTCCTCGACCGGCGAGCCTGGGCCACTCGCGCCGAACTCGGACAGGCGATCTTCGAATGGATCGAGAGCTTCTACAACCCCACCAGACGCCACTCCGCGCTCGGCTACCTCAGCCCGATCCAATTCGAAAACCTTCACAAGCCCGCACAAGACGCGGCATGATCAACAACCAGAAACCGTCCGGGAAACCGGGGACAGGTCAGAGCCGAGTTCAACGTCCACCACCCGGCGACCGTGTAACTGCGACCCGGCGTCAACCCGGTCACCGTGCGAGAAGTCTGAATCGTGCCGGTACCGGACCGGTTCGGATGCAGGAACCCCGTGGAGGCATGCGCCTGGGTCGCGTCCGTCACCTGGGTGAGCGTCGACGGCGACACCGGTGCCCACCCCTCCGTGCTCCCGGTGGTCTCGAACCCGTCGGAGGCGACCGTGGATGCCGGATGGGTGACCGTGCCACCCGGGAAACTCCACGACATGCCGCTCGTCGCGCCTGCCCCTGAGCGTGTTGAGCGCCGAACGACTTGGGCGTGCCTCGACACGGTGCGGGCACTGGCGCGCGCCCCGGTGGGATCGACCTGGATGATGACATCCCCTGTACGCCAACCCCACCACTGACGCTGCGCATACCGGGCGGCGGCGCAACCACCGCCCTCTCCGTCGCCCACTCCACCCCCTCCCACACGCCTCACGAGGGCTCGCTCGAGTCTCCCGGAATCTCGACTGGGTCGTTCACCCACTCATTGAGGTAGATGGCCCCCTTCTCCGTGGTGACACGGACCTCTCCGCCCTCGCGAACATATCGGCCGGAGCAGAGGGCGAAAACCACTTCGCCGATCAAGTGCAGTGACCCTGTGATCAGCTCACTCGATGCTTCGTACGGCACCGCCAAGATCGCGCTGACCCGAAGCTCATGCGGTGCCCACCAGACCCGCACCGACGTGTGCGCCGTCGGGTTGAGCAATTCGGCGTACTCCATGCGATCCAACCCGTAGGCACTATCGGCCCCGGTGCTGAATCGCCAACCGTCCGGCAGTTCGCGCGCGATGCGTACCAACTCCCCGCGGATCCCGTCTCCCGTGAGCGCCTTCATCGGTACATCCCGATGTTGATGTGGCGAGTTCGAGCTGGCCCGATGCCGATGCGGAACACATTCGTTCCGTTGCTTCGTGTGCCCATCCAGTTCCATCCGATCCTGACGTAGCCCTTGTTCAGCAGTCCTGTTCCGCGCGCAAACAACGTAGAGGTCTGCGAGGTCAACGAACCGCGGGCAAGGAGTGTCCCCACCGTCGTAACGGCCGGTTTGGTGATCCCGCGCACAATGATCGTTTCGGATGCGCGGGCCGCCGCATAGCCGGCTGCCGACCCAATCGCCCCGCCGACTGGCGCGGTTGCGGCTCCGCCCCAGAGCGCACCGAACGTGTAGAAGCCATTCGATTGGATCTCGGATGCCGCGTTCTTGGCGCTCTCCCCGCCGATCGCGTTGCGGATGACGCCCGTGAAGCTCGTCTCACCGGCAAGCATGCATAGCGGGCAGAACGTAACCGCGTCACCGATTCCTACGAAGATCGCGGAGATGTTCATGCCGATGTTGCAGCCCACGTCTCCATCCCCCGAACAGTTGCCGCTGAGGTCGAACTGGTTGATGGGGTCGCTGGGGTAGTCGTATGCGTTGGTGACGCCTCCTTCGACGGGGTCGATGGAGAGGAACCGGCCGAGGCTGGGGATGAACACGCGGGCGCCCATCTCGATGGCGGCGATCGAGCCTTGGTGTTCGTAGAGGCGTTTCGCACCCCCGACCCACGCGTAGTCCGCATCCCCGGGGGTGGTGTCGTCGGCGGTGGTGGTGCCGATCCTGCCGATGGCCGGGTCGATGGGTTGCCCGAACGGGTCATAGGAGGCGCGGGCACCGACCCGTGCACCGGTGGGGTCGGCTTGCAAGATCACATCCCCGTGCAGGTTCGGGAACGCCCACCCCACCACCGCGGAGGCGGCGTTCACCCGAACGGTGGCACCACCGGGCAGACCGATGGTCGCTTCGAACCCGGCACCCGTGGTGACCGCCCACGGGGCGTCTCCTGCCCCCGCATACAGGTACTTCGTCACCTCCGGGGACGGATCCCCGTGGGGCCGGCTTTCACGGTGCGTTGCACGACCCGATCCGCCGCATCCCGCAGATACTCGATGATCGTGCCCGCATCCAACACCGTGCCCGTGTACCGGTCGCTGATGTCGTGGGCGAGAGTCTGATCCGCCAGGCGGGTCGTGTTGCCCCGCGCGTCATACACCAACGACGCACCCGGCCCCGTCGCGGTGAAGGTGTAGGACAACTGCTTCCACACCCCCACCCCCTCTCGCCCGACACCAGCTGATCAGTCCGGTGCCACGGACTCATTGGTTCTGCACGCACGCCTGATCGGTGATGCTTCCATCCGGATGAAGCCATCCTTCCGTCGGGACTCCGTTCGCCAAGGGAAACTCGGCCTCCCGCGAGGTCTTCGAATCCAGCACCTGCACCAGGATCGATCTGCTCTTGTCGAAATCGAACTCCGCGATCTCCTCAAGCGAATCGCCCAACGTCGCGCGATCCAGAACTCCGCCCGCCTCGATTCGCACGAATGGGCTCGCGACCCACACTTCTTGCCGTCGGTCTTGCCATTGATCGACCCACAACTCGTCGACCTGGACCGCGTCGCAGAATGCGATTCGAATGTCTTCGCCCTCGCGCTGCAGCGACAAATGACCTGCAGGCGGGCGTTCGGCGAGACAGCCCGACAGAGACAGGCACACTACAACCCCCACACCCACCGTCAGCAAGGGTCGTAGCTCGTGCCGCCGGGCGCTAGCCGCTCGATTGGGTTCCAACATCCACCCCCTCCGACGGGCGCGTTTCCTGTGGCATACGAAACACCTGCCCCCAGAATCCATATTGAAGCAGAGGGGACTGCTGGAGGTTGAGGTGACTCCTTGACCTGCCCGATGGTCGGGTCGATGGTTTGCCCGAACGGGCCAAAGGAGGCGGGGGCACCGGTTCTCGTGGGGTCGGTTGGGATGATGACATCCCCGTGGAGGTTCGGGAACGCCCAGCCGACCACCGCTGCTCCGCTTCACCCACGTAGTCCCGCGATATCACTCGCCTGTCACCGACACTCCGCACCGGCGCGCGATCTCTGCGCGAAGACGCTCGAGCTCGTGGGTGCGCCGCTCTGGCCAGAGTTCCCAACGGCTACGCCCAACGGGAAGCGAGAGCAGAGCGGGCAAGCCACTCGCCGCGTCGACCTCGAGCACAATGGTCGGCACCTCCCGCGTCTCCGGCAACCCGGCATCGACACTGCGCACAGCGGAGCGCGAGAACGACACAAGCCGTGCAGACGACGACCAGAACTCAACGTCGACATCAATCTTGAGCACCAGGTACGCAGGAAGGGGTCCCGCGAGCGGGTCGGCGCCCCGAACTCGCGGTAGCCCATGCACGAGATCACTCGTGCGCTGGCAGATCACCACGAGCGCTCCCGGCGCCTCACGCCGAAGTCGTGCGGCCCGCCGCCGCATCGGCTCGATGAACGCAGCAAGCACGACGGCCACGCCGGCAAGGGTCGGGCCCACCGCCCAAAGGGCTGCACTCCACCTCGGGCCCAGCATCGCCACGGTGTCGGCAAACCCAGCAACCACCGCGAGAACGACGCCACCGACGCCGACCAGGGCCAGATACACCCACTTCACGTTGCCCCGCCTCTGACAGCAGCCGCCCGCCGCTGCCGATACTGCTCATCGCTCAGCAACGGCTCCCCCGGCTCTCGAAGCACGAACCCCGTCTGGTGATCCACCGTCGCGAGATTGACGAACGCGTGCGGCGCCGTCGTGTACCCCGCCCGCGCCTCGACATCCCGCCGGTGCAATCCCGCGGCACCAACCCCCACCGTGGCGATGCCGAGCACGATCGTGATCACGATCGCAGCCGACGTCAGCATCGGAAACGAACCGCCGACCACCATCACGAGAACACCCGTCCCGCATCCGAACACGACCAATGCCGCGGCAACGATCACCAAGGCGCGTTGATACCTCATGAGTGAGATACCCGGCACAACCACGATCCGCCTCATCCGTTCCCTCCCCGTGCAGTGTCAGCAACAAAGTAGCCACCACCCAAGAGCAACGCACGGGAATCGAACAGCATCCCGATAGTCTCGGTGTTTCGCGCCGAAGCGCCCATCGCCACCCCGATGCCGCGCGCCGCAAAGCCACCCAAGCCCATCGAGGTCGCGACCAACCCGACCCCGCATGACACTGTGAGCCCGAATGTCGCGCAGTCAAGGCCGGTCGCGACCGCTCCAGTCGAGACCGAGACGATGCCGAGCAGCGCCGCAACGGGCGCTCCCACCCCCTCCACAATTCCTTGGGCCGCAGGGAACCGGGCACGGTTCAACGTCAACTCGTGCGAAGCAGCCGTCTTCGGTCGAGCCAAGTGAGATCCACCCGTTATCCAACAGTCCCTACCCCGCGTTGTCGATCAAAGGCGCGGATTGCGTACATGCCATCCGAGCGCGACCAGCCGGTTGTTTCGCTGATTCGCTGCTCGATATCCGGGCGCAGCTCGCCCAGGCCGAGTCGTGCCGCCGCGCGGGCGGCAGTCGACCACAAGCCGTCGTCCCGGAGAAGACGTCTGAGCACCTCGACCAGGTGGGCGGCATGCTCACGCTGGCCGCCGAGAGCCGCCACGAAACCGCGCCGGACAACCCCAAGTTCCTCACGCTCAACGATCTCGACCAGCCCCGAGAACAGCTGCGGATCCCGACTCGTTCGCATCGCATCACCGATCGAGTAGCGCAGATCACGAAGCACCGGCGCCACAAGATTGGGAGCGGGAAGCACCGCATCCACGTACGGGAACATCTCGTACAGCAACCAACGACGCCCTGCCGGTTGCGCCCGCGCATGGCCGAGAAGGTAGATCGCCTCCTCGGCCAGTTCAAAGTTCTCCACGAGCACGTCCATGTGATCCTGGATGACTTTGATGGCCGTCGCATCCGTCGGGTCGACTTCACTCACCCGCAGAACCGACGCACCGGCGCGTCCGAGCGCTTCCAGCACCGGAGCCCCGACACGGGCGTACTCCACAGCACGCTCCGCTGCAGCCTCGACGGCACGAAGCATGGCTTCGCTCGCTGCACGCGAGTCGTGCGTGGCATCAAAGACCTCACGCGCGATTCGCGCCTGCCTCCGGCTAGTCACGCGCACGCCGACCCGATCAGACACAACCTGATCCTCCCCGCCTCAATTTCCGCCCATAGGGGTGCCGAGAGGCGAGTCTGCTCACCGACCCATAGTTCGAGGATCTTGTTCTGATCCGTCGCGAGTTGCTGATAGTCGCGTAATTGGAGCGTGAAGGCCTGATATTTAGTAAACTTCACTTCTTGGATTGCAGTCATCGAAACTCCATCGGGTATTCGCACCCGTCCGTTTATCTCGAACCTGGCCGTGTTGACCGTGATCGTAGTGCCGCGAATGCCTTGCTGGCCGAGTCGCACCGGCGTTGCACCGGATGCTTGCGATGAGCCGAGGCCGCCTTTCGCCAGCCCGTCGGCAGCTCCATTCGCTTGCGTTTGTGCACCAAAAACCAACCGGACGCCGGCCACCCCGCCGCGACCGGGGTTGCACCGGCAGTGCACGTCTCCCAATCGCCATTCATCGTCGCGGGCGCCACTGAGGTCGTATCGGTTGATGGGGTCGGCGGGGTAGTCGTATGCGTTGGTGACGCCTCCTTCGATCGGGTCGATGGAGAGGAACCGGCCGAGCCCGGGCACGAACACTCGCGCGCCCATCTCGATCGCGGCGATCGAGCCTTGGTGTTCGTAGAGGCGTTTCGCACCGCCGACCCAGGCGTAGTCGGCATCCCCGGGGATGGTGTCGGGGGTGGTGTCGTCGGCGGTGGTGGTGCCGATCCTGCCGGTGGCCGGGTCGATGGGTTGCCCGAACGGGTCATAGGACGCGCGGGCACCGACCCGTGCACCGGTGGGGTCGGCTTGCAAGATCACATCCCCGTGCAGGTTCGGGAACGCCCACCCCACCACCGCGGAAGCGGCATTCACCCGAACGGTGACACCACCGGGCAGACCGATGGTCGCTTCGAACCCAGCACCCGTGGTGACCGCCCACGGGGCGTCTCCTGCCCCCGCATACAGGTACTTCGTCACCTCCGGGGACGGATCCGTGGGGCCCGTCTTCACGGTGCGTTGCACGACCCGATCCGTCGCATCCCGCAGATACTCCACCGTCGTGCCACCCACCGTGGTGCTGGTGTGCCGGTTGGCGATGTCGTAGGTGAGGGTCTGATCCGCCAGGCGGGTCGTGTTGCCGTGGGTGTCGTAGACCAGCGACGCACCCGGCTCCGTCACGGTGAGACTCCCGCCCCCGACCGGGTTCGCACCCGCAGGCGCCCCCGTCACCGTCGTGCCGGTGAGCCGATCCGCGGTGTCGTAGCAGTACCCCACCACCGTCGGGGCCCCACCATCCTGGATATCCGTGTAGGAGGTGCGGTTGCCGTTCCTCCCCGCACCCGCACTGCCACACGCTCCGGTGCCGAACCCGTACTCCAGCTCATGCCTCGGGATCGACGCATGCACCAAACGGCCCGCCCCGTCGAAGCGGTAGGTGGAGGACTCCACCGTCGCCCCGTCGGTGAGGGTGTCCCGGATGATGCGACCCGACTGCGACCTCACCACCTCATCCGACACCGTGCTCGTGGCACCCGACTCCGTCCAGGCGTCCTGGGTGACGGTGACGTCATCCCACCCCATCAACACCCCCGACACGGTGCGGGTCGCGGTCAAGGTGAGCTCGTGCGAGGTGCCGGTTGCGGTGAAGGTGTAGGACAACTGCTTCCACACCCCCACCCCCGCCGCCGACACCGGGGTCGACGCACCCACACCGGTCACCCCCACCGAGCCGGTCGAAGCACCCAGAGCCGAGTTCACCGTCCACCACCCAGCGACCGTGTAGCTGCGACCCGGAGTGAGACCGGTCACCGTGCGAGAAGTCTGGATCGTGCCGGTGCCCGACCGGTTCGGATGCAGGAACCCCGTGGAGGCATGCGCCTGAGTCGCATCCGTCACCTGGGTCGACGTCGACGGCGACACCGGCACCCACCCCTCCGTGCTCCCCCCAGTCTCGAACCCATACGAGGCGATGGTGGATGCCGGATGGGTGACCGTGCCACCCGGGAACGCCCACGACACCCCCGACGTCGCACCCGTCTGATCGCGGGTGATACCGGACAAGGCCGCGCCGGAGGCTGATCCGCCCTCCCCGTACACCACCGACGACAACAGCTGGTCGCTCGCATAGACGGGGTCCGCCACCAGCACCCCGCCAACGGTGACGGCCTGCACCTTCCCATCGGCGTCGTAGGTGTATGCCTGCACGATCGCGGCACCCGCTGCCGGGGTGGTGGAGGTCGACAACAACCGACCCGTCTTCACCTCGAAAGCGGGAACGGTGACCGTGCCCCACACGTCCGTGTACCTCACCACCCGCCCCAACAGGTCGATCTCGGTCGTGATGGTGCCCGCCGGATCGTGCACGGTCGCCTTCAACGGATCCCCACCGGCCGCATAATCGAAGTCCACCGTGCGCGCCTGACCGGTGCCCGGGGCCAGCCGGGTCTGGGTGACCCGGCCGCGCAGGTCGTAGCTCACACACGACCATGCCGCATCGCCCGACGTGATCGACCCGACCGCACGCCCGAACAGGTCATACGCGTACTGCGTGGACACCGACGCCGGCGCCGGACCCGTGGTCTGCTTCAACGCCCCGAACTGCGGCGTCGTCGCCGGCAACCCGCAGCGGGCGGTGCCGAGCTGCTCGGTGTCGTTGTAGTACGAGGAGGTCGTCGAGGCGCCCCCTCCGGAGGGCATGGTGCGGGTGAGGCGCCGCAACCACGAGTTCGCGGCCGTCGTGGGGCCTTCGTAGCTGATGGTGGTGGTGAGGTTCAGCCCGGCCGGGTCGATCGAGCTGGTCTTCGGCTGCCCGAGCCAGGGGCGGGTGCCGTAGCCGGTGGTCGTGGTGAGCGGGGTCACCACGTTGCTCGGCAGACCGGAGCCGGTGGGGACGGCGTCGTCGACGGTGCTCGTGGTGGCGAGGCCGTAGTCGGGGGTGAGGGCACTGTCGGGCACATCCGTGAACGCAGCCCCGTTGATCGACCATTGCAGGTTCAGGTTCGCGCCGCCGGCGATCTCGATGAAGTCCACCCGAATGTGCCGCCGCTCCCCTGCGGTTATGCCGGTGATGACCGGCCCGACCTTCGTGGAGACGACGCCGTCATCGGCGGGGTCCGACAGCAGGAGTTCGTCGCCCAAGAACAGGCGTCCGCCGTCGTCGAGGGTGGTGCGGAACTGGTAGTCGCCGGCGGTGGGGAAGCTGATGGTGCCGTTCATGCGCAGCGAGAAGTTGTCCGCCGGGACACTGGTGGTGGGTGAGCCGCCGGCCCAGTGGCGGGAGCCGAGGGTGCCGGTTCCGCCGACCAGGCCAGCGCTGAAGTCCACCGGCCGGCCGGAGAAGTTGTTGGTGGCGAAGTACGCCACCTGGAGTCCCTGCATGCCCTGGTCGTAGTCGGTGTGGGTGTGCGCCACCAGGATCGGACAGGACGCCAACGGGGTGCGCTCTGGGCCGAAGCAGGCCGTCGGGGCGGGACCGTAACGGTCGGTGGGCAGGTCGGTGAACGGGTCGTAGATGGTGGTGGAGGTGCGACCCCACGCGTCGGTGGACGACAGCAGCTGATCCTTCGTACTCCACACCTGCTTGGAGGTGAGCCCGAGCGGGCTCGTGGAGGAGGTGGCACGCCACCCGGAGTCGTAACTGACCGTGCCGGCGTGGGCGCCCGACGGGGCTCCCGACAGGTTCAGCCCGTCGATGTCGACCGTGGTGGTGCCGGAACCGTAGCCGAATGTCTTCTTCGGGCGCAGCCCGGCGGTGACGCCGTCCGGGGCCGGGGAGATGACAGCGCTGACCTTGCCGCTCGCGTACTCGATGACGGTGGCGTTGAGGTCGGTCGCGGGCCGGGCGGGGTCGACCGCCTTGCGCCAGTCGTTCACCAGCGGATCCCAGATGCGGGTCAGCACCCCGTCGGTGTACCCGAACACCACCTGCTCACCGCCCGGATCCACGATCGACACCAGCTGCCCAGCAGCGTTGTAGAACAACCGCGTCGTGTCGTCCACACCCGCGACCCCGCCGACCACATGCCCGGGATACACGATCCGGCACAGGAACCCGGCAGGTGGGGTGCTGTAACCGGACTCGGCCGGGATCGGGCAGGCGCCCCCCGACATGTCGCCGTCGGCCACCCCCAGCCCGAGGGCGGTGGTGGCGACGTTGTCGCCGCCGTACACGAACTGCACCTTCCGGGTGGTGCCGCCGGCCACCGAGTCGGCGATCAGATCCGGCACCCCCGCCAGGCCGCGGTAGGCCACCTGCGGGGTAGCGGGCTTCTTCGCATCCTGCGGGGTGGTCACCGAAGACACCTTCCCTGCAGCGTCGAACTGGTACACGGTGCCGCCCTCGTCCAACGTCACCTGCCCCGCACCGTCGAGAGCGAGCACCCCGTACTCGCCGGGCGGGGCGGTGTAACCGCCGCCGGACTTCGCCGCATAGCTGTGCACCGAGCCGGTCACATCCGTCAGCGTCACCGAGGTGCCCGTCTTGGTCGCGAGCGTATAGAAGCCACCCGCGCCGCTGATCGGGCCGGACCCCGACCACCCGCCCGGCAGATACTGCACCTTCTTGGTCAGCCAGTCCGCCTGCACCGGGATGCCGGCCGCATCGATCCCCGGACCCTTCACCCACAGCTCGATCCGTGCGTCGCCGGTCGTGTCGAAGTACTCCACCCTGATCGGGGTCGCCGCCGCCGGCAGGGTCGCGGCGGCACCCCAGTCGGTGACGACGCTCGTGCCGGTGCTCGTCCACTTGTCCAGCACCGTGGTGCTGCCGTTCAGCACGACACGTGCGCCGTCGTTGCGCACCACCCCGAAGGTGTAGCTGCCGGCGGTCGGCACCGTCACGAATCCCTCCCAGCGGACCAGCCAGTAGTCCGCCGGCACCGCGGGCGCCACCGGGTCCGCCCCGATGAAGCTGACCATCGGGTTGGTCTGGGTGAGCACCGGCGTGCGGCCGGCGAAGTCGAACACCGTGGTGGAGGTCTGCCCCTGGTTCAACGCGTCGAAGTACGAACCCACCAGCCCCCGGTTGGCGTTCGGGTCGGCCTGCGAGTTGTAGGAGAACCCAAGCCCCATCGGCCCCCCGAGGGTCGACACCGTCGGCGAGGCGAAGCTGAGTGCCAGGTTGCCGTTGGTGAGGTTCACCGTCGCCGGCCCCGCGCTGTCGAGAGGCGACGGACCCGAGGTGCCCAGACGCCGGTCCACCCGGAAACGTCCCACCCACGCCTGCTCCGCCTCATCGGAGCCGTCGTCGGCCCACACCCGCCAGGTATACGAGCCACCATCCAGCAACGACCCCTCCACCGGGGTCCACGTCACCGCGGCACCCGGGGTCGTGGACGACGGCGTCAACCACCCCGAGGTGACCACCGCACCCGCGCGACCGTCAGCGCCGGTCGCCACCACGAACTTGTACCGCACCGGATCCGCATCATCCGGATCCGCCACGTACGGCACCGAGAACTCTGGCGTCGTGGTGGTCACCACCTCCCCCTCCGCAGGGGCGGTCCCCGACTGGCCGATCACCGGGGTGTCGTTCGTCACGAAATACCAGGACGGGTTCGTCGCGGTGCGTTGCGTGTTGTTGCCCAAGTACCCGTCGTTGCCGTCGCGCACCGTCACCCGGTACCGGTACGCCGTGTTCGGCTTCAACACGTTCGACGGCACCCGGAACTCGCCCGCGTTCGTCCAACCGGTGTCGTAGGCGAGGTTCGAGAACACGGGGGCACCGTTCGTGTTCACCGTTCCCGTGCCGCCGCCCACGATCTCCTCGAACTCGTACCTGTAGCTGAGCGCCGTGCCGGAATCGGTGCTGCCGGTGGCCTGCATCCTCGGCGCCCGCGGCCCCACCTGCCCGGCCACCGGCGTCGCCCCCGTCACCCCCGTCACCGACGGGTAACTCGCATACCAGATGCCCAACTCGGTGTACACACCCTTGTAGCTGTAGCCGGTGTTCGCCTCCGAAGCGCTGCGGAACCCCAACCAGTTCGAGTACTGACCGTTGCGCACCCAGCCCGCAACCGTCACATCCAGGTCGTCGACGAAGCCCTCGCTCGCCGCCGCACTCCCGTTGCAGAGACCGAACGACGAGATGTCACCGCCGTAGCTGGCCACGGAGCTCGGACTGCTCGACCCCGAACCCACATACCCCACCTGGCAGCTCGCCGTGCCCGTCGTGTACGCCATCCCCAGCACCGCACTCCACACATAGTTGCCCGCGATGCTCGACAACGGGTACTGCGCGAACCCGCGCCAATAGAGCGCGTGATTCGCCTGCCACGGGTTCCCGAACCAGGTGGCGCCGCTTTGCACCACCCCATCCGACTTGAACGACTTCTGCCCCGACGGGCCAGGGAACGTCGACGGATCCACCGTCACCGGGAACACCCGCGACCCATCCGCCAACCACGCCGGGTCGGGTCGCAACGTCAGCACCCAGTCGTCGCCCTGCGGCTCGACCGACGCCGCGACCGGCGCCGACTCCGGCTCACGCACCCCGAACTCGCCAGAGGAATCCCACATCACCGGCGTGGGGATCGAGAACCGCACCGCACCGGCCGCATCGACCGCCTCGAAACCACCGGCACCATCCGACCGCACCACCAACCCCGGAGCCGACAGCAGCCACCGGAACACCGGCGCCTCCTTCGGCGGCCCCGCCAACACCAGCGACTCCTTCACACTCGAGGCATCCACCTCGTACTCCAGGTCGACCCCGTCGAACACGCCCCGGAACCGTACCGGCCCCTGCCCGCCATCCCGGTACCGCGCCAACGACCCCGCCACATCCGCAGCCCCCAACAACCGCCAACTCAGCGACGCATCCCCGTAACGCACCGTCGCCACCTCGCCACCGGACCGACGCGCGAACACCGGCGCCAGAGGATGATCCTCGTCAGCCCACCCGCCCTCGACCGACCGCACCGTCGGATCCGACGGAACCCACACGCCACCCCGGAACACGTTCACCGGCGTCTGGCTCACCAACGCCAACCGCGGCGCCCCCGGCACCTTGTAGCTCGTCGAGAACTCATCGCGCCCCACCACCTCGAGCGCATCCAGATCGAGCTCCGACAGCTTTGGCAGCTCCGTCCGCTGCTGCACCGGGGCGAACAGCTGCGCGAAATCCGTGCGAACCCGCGACGACTCCGGCTCGAACTCGCCGAGCGGAATCGTCGACACCGGCACCGGCGCGGCCGTCGAGACCGGTGCCGACAACACCAACCCCGGATCCACCGGCAACGCCTTCGCCGCCACGGGCGACAGCGTCGCCGCCACCAACACGGCAGACAACCCGAACGACACCCCAGCGCGACGCGCGAACGGCAAAAGAGACAACGTCAGACCCCATCGACGAACCAGCAAGGCTCGCGACGAGGAGCATCGCGATAGCCAGGAAACTAGCGAAACTCCGGTTCTCGCGTCTAGACCACTGAGGATGGATCAACAGCCCAGTCTGCCCCCAATTCCGGGGGTACAGCGGTGATCTCGAGACGCGTCCGCGACGCGGGCGCACCTCGATCACCTGGAGTGGTGCGCGCCGCGCGGGCGCTCCTCGATCACCTCGGGCGGCCTTCCGGCTACACCGAGACGATGCGGCGCGCGCCGGTCTCGAACTCCTCGAGGTCGCCCGTCTCGCCCGCGAGCGCCGCGCGACGGCCGAGCACCCACTGGTAGACGAGGAAGGCGGCGAGGGCCGCCGTGCCGATGCCGATCTTGAGCGGCCACGGCCAGTCCTGCCGAGTCACGAAGCCCTCGATGATGCCCGACACCAGCAGCGCGACCGCGAGCCCCACGACGACTGTGAAGAAGGCGCGGCCATCCTGGGCGAGCGCTTGCGCGCGCGTGCGGGCTCCGGGGGCGATCCACGACCACGCGATCATGAGCCCCGCGGCCGCGGCCAGGAACACGGCATACAGCTCGAGCTGCCCGTGCGGCGAGATGTAGAGGAAGAACTGGTCGAGCCGGTCGTAGTGGTTCATGACGGCCGCCGAGATGCCGAGGCTCTGCGCATTCGAGAACACCACCATCGGCACCCAGATGCCGAGGATGCCGAACACGATGCACTGGGCGGCGATCCAGGCGTTGTTGGTCCACACCTGGGCCGCGAACCCCGCCTCGGAGCTCGCCGAGTAGTAGCCCACGAAGTCGCGCTCGGCATACGCCCGCAAGTCGGACGGCATCCCAAGCGTGGCGAACGCGCGCGGGTCGCTCGTCAGCCAGACGAAGTAGGCGGAGGCGATCACCGCAGTCGCGAACGCGACGGCGAGCGTGAGCCAGCGCACCCGGTACAGTGCCGCGGGCAGCTGGACGCCGGCGAACACGGTGAGTGCGCGCAGCGGATTGCGGCGCACGCCGGTGAACAGCAGTCGCGCCCGCCAGAGCGCGAGAGAAAGATGCTCGCCCTGTGCCGACCCGCCGACGGTCGACCGGATCGTCGCGAGCTGCGACGCCCCCGTCTGATATCGGTCGATGAGCTCATCGGCCTCGGGGCCCGACGGACGCCGATTCCGCGCGAGCAGGGCGAGTCGATCCCACTCCGCACCGTGGGCGGCGGCGTAGGCATCGAGGTCCATCTGCTTGGATGATACCCATGGCGGCGGAGCCCGACGCGGACTGGATCGACACCCTCGCGGAATCCGACGCGCTCCTCACCGGCGAGGCGGTCGCGCTCGACCTGCGGCCCGCGAGCTTCGCCCTGCGCGCCGGCGGTGCCGCCATCGACGTGGCGGTCTCCGCGCTCGCCTTCATCGGGCTGCTGTTCGCCTTCTTCGTCCCCTCCGCCTGGGCGGGCCTCGAAGGCGCGTGGGGCTCCGTCTTCGTGATCGTGAGCCTCGTCGGAGCCTTCGTGGTGCTGCCGTGCCTCGTCGAGACCCTCAGCCGCGGCAAGTCCCTCGGTCGGCTCGCCGTCGGTGCACGCATCGTGCGCGACGACGGCGGCGCGGCCGGCTTCCGGCACGCCGCCATCCGCGCGCTCGCCGGGGTGATCGACTTCCTTTTCACGCTCGGCGGGCTGGCCGCCCTCGTGGGGCTGCTCTCCCCGCGCTCGAAGCGCCTCGGCGACCACCTCGCCGGCACCTACGCCCAGTACGAGCGGGCCCCGCACGTGGCGACCCCGATCTTCGGGATGCCGCTCGAACTGCTCGGCTGGGCGGGCGTCGCCGACGTCGCGCGGATGCCGGATCCGCTCGCCCGGCGCATCGCGAGCTTCCTGGCATCCGCCCGCGAACTCGACCCCGCGCGCCGCGGCTACCTCGCGCAGCAGCTCGCCTTCGAGGCCTCGCAGTTCGTCGCGCCGCTGCCGTCCGTCGAGCCGGAGCTGTTCCTCGCGGGCGTCACCGTCGCGCGACGCGACCGTGAGGCGCGCGCCCTGCACCTCGAGGCCGAGCGCCTCGCCCAGCTGGAACCGCAGCTGCGCGGCTGAACCGGCGAACCGGCGAACCGCTCAGTAGCGGTAGTGGTCCACCTTGTAGGGGCCCTCCACCGGCACGCCGATGTAGTCCGCCTGCTCGGGGGTGAGCACCGTGAGCTCCACACCGAGCGCCGCAAGATGCAGGCGCGCCACCTTCTCGTCGAGCACCTTCGGCAGCACGTACACGCGCGTCTCGTAGGCGGCCCGGTTGACCCACAGCTCGAGCTGGGCGAGCACCTGGTTCGAGAACGAGTTGCTCATCACGAAGCTCGGATGTCCGGTGGCGTTGCCGAGGTTCATGAGCCGCCCCTCGGAGAGCACGAGCACGCTGCGGCCGTTCGGCAGCCGCCACTCGTGCACCTGCGGCTTGATCTCGACCTTGACCGCACCCGCGAGGGCCTCGAGGCCCGCCATGTCGATCTCGTTGTCGAAGTGACCCACGTTGGCGACGATCGCCTGGTGCTTGAGCCCCAACAGGTGCTCGACGGTCACGACGTTCTTGTTGCCGGTGCCGGTGACCAGCAGGTCGACCTGGTCGATGACGCTCTCCAGGCGGGCGACCTGGTATCCGTCCATCGCCGCCTGCAGGGCGTTGATGGGGTCGATCTCGCTCACGATCACGCGGGCGCCCTGGCCACGCAGCGCCTCCGCCGCGCCCTTGCCGACGTCGCCGTAGCCGGCCACGAACGCGACCTTGCCGCCGATCAGCACGTCGGTGGCGCGGTTCAGGCCGTCGGGCAGGGAATGACGGATGCCGTACTTGTTGTCGAACTTCGACTTGGTGACCGAGTCGTTGACGTTGATCGCCGGGAACAGCAGGCGCCCGTCGCGGTGCAGTTCGTAGAGGCGGTGCACGCCGGTGGTGGTCTCCTCCGTGACGCCCTGGATGTCGGCCGCGATGCGCGTCCAGCGCTGCGGGTCGGACGCGATCGAGGCGCGCAGCACATCCAGCACGACGCTCCACTCGTGGCTCGCGTCGTCGGGGGTTGCGGGCACCGCGCCCGCGAGCTCGTACTCGCGACCGGTGTGCACGAGCAGGGTGGCGTCGCCGCCGTCGTCGAGGATGAGGTTGGGGCCGGTCCAGTCGGCTCCGGCCGCGGCGGCCTCGGCGGACCAGTCGAAGATCTGCGTGGTCGCCCACCAGTACTCCTCCAGGGTCTCGCCCTTCCAGGCGAACACCGGCACGCCCGCGGGGGCGTCGACCGTGCCGTTCGGGCCGACGGCGACGGCGGCTGCGGCGTCGTCCTGGGTGGAGAAGATGTTGCAGCTCGCCCAGCGCACCTGCGCGCCGAGCGCCACGAGCGTCTCGATGAGCACCGCGGTCTGCACCGTCATGTGCAGCGAGCCCGCGATCCGCGCCCCGGCGAGCGGCTGGGACGCCCCGTACTCCTCGCGCAGAGCCATGAGGCCGGGCATCTCGTTCTCGGCGAGGCGCAGCTGGTGGCGTCCGGCTTCGGCGAGCGAGAGGTCGGCGACCTTGAAGGGGAGGGCGGTCGAGGCGGGGATGCTCATGCGTCCATTCTCGCAGGCTCGGCGCGTGCGTGACCGACGCCCGAGACGGGCGTCGGCGCTGGCGTCGCCGCGAAGGCCAGAAATGGCCTTCGCTCAGAGCTCCAGCGCGCGGATGAGGGCGAGCACCTCGTCGCGGACGGCGGCCATCCGCTCGGCGGTGTCGGCCTCCACGTTGAGCCGCAGCAGCGGCTCGGTGTTGGAGGGGCGCACGTTGAACCACCAGAAGCCCGCGTCGGGGGCGCCGGTCACCGTGAGCCCGTCGAGCTCGTCGAACTCGCCGCGCGCGGTGAAGGCGTCCACGATGCGCGTGTACGCGGCCGGGATGTCCTCGACCGTGGAGTTGATCTCACCCGAGAGCGCATACGGGTCGAACCGTGCGGCGAAACGCGACAGCGGCTGATCCTGCGCGCCGAACTCGGCCAGCAGGTGCAGTGCCGCGAGCATGCCGTTGTCGGCACCCCAGAAGTCGCGGAAGTAGTAGTGGGCGGAGTGCTCGCCGCCGAAGACCGCACCGGTCTCGTGCATGCGGTCCTTGATGAGCGAGTGACCCACGCGGGTGCGCACCGGCGTGGCCCCCGCGGCCTCGATCGCCTCGGGGACGAATCGCGAGGTGATGAGGTTGTGGATCACGAACACCTCGCCGGTCTCGCCCGCGGCTCGCACGCGGGCCACCTCGCGCACCGCGACGATCGCGGCGACCGCACTGGGCGTCACCGGGGCGCCGGTCTCGTCGACCACGAAGCAGCGGTCCGCGTCGCCGTCGAAGGCGAGGCCGAGGTCGGCGCCGTGCGCGACCACCGCCTTCTGCAGGTCCACGAGGTTCGCCGGCTCGAGCGGGTTCGCCTCGTGGTTCGGGAAGGTGCCGTCGAGCTCGAAGTAGAGCGGCACGATCTCGAGCGGCAGCGCGGGCAGCCCGGCCGCCTCGCCGAGCACGGCGGGCACGGTGAGCCCGCCCATCCCGTTGCCGGCATCCACCACGATCTTGAGGGGCCGGACCCCGGAGAGGTCGACGAGCGAACGCAGCTTGGCCGCGTAGGCAGCGAGCACGTCGCGGGTGGCGACGGTGCCGACAGCCTCGACCGGGGTCACGCCGCCCGTGTCGAGATAGGCCTGGGCACGGTCACGGATGGCGGCGAGGCCGGTCGCGAGGGAGATGCCCTGCGCGCCGGCCCGCGAGAACTTGATGCCGTTGTAGCTCGCCGGGTTGTGGCTCGCGGTGAACATCGCGGCGGGGGCGTCGAAGAAGCCGGATGCGAAGTAGGTCTCGTCGGTCGAGCACAGGCCGATGCTCACGACGTGCGCGCCGCGCGCCGACGCGCCGCGCGCGAAAGCCTCCGCGAACTCGGGCGAGGAGTCGCGCATGTCGTGGCCCACGATCACCTCGGTGCCGGCGGCGCCGAGCTCGTCGACGAAGCCCGCCGCGAGCGCTTCCACCACGGCGGGGGTCAACTGGCTGCCCACGAGGCCGCGGACATCGTAGGCCTTGACGAAGGCGCTCAGGTCAACGTTGCTCACGGACTACGACTGTAGTTCAGCCACCGTGACATGCCGCACGATCTGCCAGCCCTGCGGGGCCGAGAGGCGCTCGGCGTGCTGCGCGCAGAGGTCGTAGCTGTGGGGTTCCCGCCGCACCGCGAGCGGCCCGAGCACGGCCATCGCATCCGTGTAGTCGTAGGTCAGGGTCGCCACGGCCTCGCGGCCGCAGGCCACCTTGCTGCACGGTCGCGCACTCATCGGGCCGAGCCTACCGCCGCACCGCGCGGCCTAGACTGGCGACATGCCCCGATCCGCGCGCCGCGCATCGCCGCGGGCCGGCTACCGCGACCGGCACGGACGCGGCATCCGCTCGGCGGTGACCGGGCCGCACCTGCCGATGCTGCGCACGCGCGCCGACTTCTTCGACTCGTGCGTCGCCTCGGCCGTGGAGTATCTGCGCACCCTGTGGCCGCAGGAGCTCGCGGCGGTGCACTTCGAGGTGGCGTCGTTCCCGCGCGGAACGGCCGGACCGGAGGGGGTCGACCGCTGGCAGGTGGATCCTCGCGCTCGTCGCGTGACGCTGTACCGGGTGCCGATCGAGCGTCTCGTGCACCTGCACCGCGACGACGACTGGCACCGCCGCTCGTACATCGAGAGCTGCGTCTTCCGGGCAGTCGCCGAACTGCTCGGCAAGGATCCCTGGGATATCGCGCCGGAGCGCTACCGCCACTTCTGAGGCCGGGCTACGGGCGCACCACGAGCGGGGTGTCGGCTGCCCGCGGCGAGCGGAAGGTGTACCCGGCCACCTGCCCGGGCGCGGCGAAGCTGATCGCCGCGTGCACGCCCTCCGCGCCGAGCAGTCGGTACGCGGTGTCGGATGCGAGGGTCAACCCGGCGGAGCCCGCCGCAGGCAGTTCGAGCGTGATCGTGTCGCCGCCGTCGACCGGCTCGAGCCGTACGGTGCGGGTCGCGTTGTCGGGGTTGACCACGACGAGCACGGGCTCGGGCGCTGCGGCGACCGCGAGCAGCGCATCCCCGGTGAGCGGCGGGGCGGCCGCGAGCCAGGCGAGGTCGGCGGCCGCCGCGACGGGCTGACCGGTCTCGTCCACCCCCGGCAGCGGAATCGTCGAGACGCGCACCCCGGCCACGACCGGCGTGTCGGCGCGGACGGTCACCGTGTAGCTGCCGTCCGGCAGCGGTCCCTGACCGAGCTCGAGAGCCGACGAGAGCGCGATGTCGGTGACCGTCCCGGCGTGCACCTCGAGGTCGAAGCTCGTCGCGACGCCGCCGGCGAGCGTGGGGGTGAGGCTCACCTCGACCTCGGCATCCTCGGTGCCGGGGTTGCCGATGCGCGCGATGGCGTCGAGGTCGGCGTAGTCGGCGATGCCGAGGGAGCTGCTCACCCCCTCCTGATCGAAGATCCGCACGCCGGGGATGACGAGCTCGCGGGAGGGCGCCGCGGTGTCGCCGACGACGTCGACGCCGCCCGCGTCGAGCACCCGGGTCACCGAGGTCTGCAGGCTTGCCGCGACGAGCCCGCCGCGCGCCTCGACGTGCACGACGGGCGAGGCCAGATCCGGGGCGAAGCCGGAGAGCGGGATCACGCGCTGCGTGCCTGCCGGCACCGCGATGCCGTTGAGTCCGGGCGCGAGCACGGGCCCCTCCTCGCCCCACAGCTGGAGGGTGACCTGGGCGGTCACGGCGGTGGGGTTCGCGAGCAGCAGCAGGGTGGTGCGGCCGACGGTCGTGGCGCCGCCCACGAGCCAACTGGAGCTGCGCGGCTCGACGCAGCCCGACGCCGCGAGCCCACGGAGTCGGTCGTCGTCGGTCGCGCGCTGTGCCTGCGCCGCGGCGAGGCGCGCATCCGCCGACGCCGGCAGCGTGAGCACGGCGGGCGCCCGCGCTGTGCCGCCGGTGCCCGCGTCGCTCTCGGCGAGCGTGCTCTCGGCGGCGCGCCCCGGCTCCGCGGCGACGGTCAGCTGCGGGATGCCCACGGAGCTGAGCTGGTTCGCGTCCGTCCCGGCGTCGTCGCCGAGCTGCAGCAGGGATCCCGCGCAGCCCACGAGCAGCTCGGCGGGCTCCGGCTGCACCGTGGTCGCGAGCGGCTCGATGCCGATCGTGGGGAGGGGCACGAAGCCGACCGCGCCGATCACCAGGATCGCGGCCGCGGCGCCGACGAGTCCGCGCACGACCCGCAGCGAGATCACGGTGACGGCGCGCCCGACGCTGCGCGGCCGGGGATGCGGCAGCGCGGTCTCGGCTGCCTGGGGTTCGGATGCCAGGGGCTCGGGTGCCTCCACCGCGGGCAGCTGCGGCTCGGGGAGCTCGTCGTCAGCCATCGGATTCCTCATCGAAGGTGGTCGCCGCGGGTTCGTCGGTCGACGACCTCGTCTGCACCACGCGACGCCGGCGACGGGTCGGCAGCGCCAGCAGCAGTGCGAACAGCACGACCGCGCCCTGCACCGCGAGCACGCCGATGCCGTAGGCACCGCGCCCGGATGCCTGCTCAGGCATCCGCTCGAGTGCGGGGAACGTCCACAGTGTGCCCTCGGCGCTGTCGCTCGCCGGTGTCAGCGCGGCGGTCGCGTCGAGCGACTCGACGGCGCGCTCGCGGGTCGCCGACTGCTCGCGGGCGACGTCCGCGGCCTCGGGACTCACGAGCACGAAGCCGATCTGGAAGCGCTGCAGGCCGGGCACCGGGTCGAAGCCGCCGCGCGATGCCAGGTTGCCCGCGAGCTCGGCGAGGGCGGCATCCTCCTCGCTCGGCTGCGTGCGTCCGGCGAACAGGGCCGACTGATCGTCGAGGGTCGTGCCCTCGCCGCGCTCCAGCCGCACCTGGAGCGAGCCGTCGGGTTGCGGGGTGAGAACGAGCGTGCCGATGCCGGGGTCCGATGATCCCGCGGCGGCCGCGAGAGCCGGCAGCTGGCGACCGTCACCCGGGTGCACCGGGCTCGTGCCCAGGATGGGCGCCGCGAGGAGCGGGACCACCGCGGCCGCGGCCGCCACCGTCACGACGATGCCGGCGGCGACCGCCGCACGCCCGAGCGCCTCGAGCGCGACGACCGCCGCGCCCACGATGCCGAGCCAGTACAGGCTGAGACCCGCGCCGGGCCACGGGCCGGCGGTCGCCGCGCCGAGGCTCGTCACCTGGACATGGCCGGCCGCCCACGCTGTTGCGAGCCCCACTGCCGCGAGGGCGAGTGCGGGGATCGACCGGCGCGCGCCCCGGAAGAAGAGCGCGAGAAGCGCGACGAGCGCGAGCGGCGCGAGCAGCGCGGCGGGGATGAGCGTCGCCCACGGGGTCGCTCCGACGCCGAAGACCGCGAGCAGACCGTCCCAGCCCGCCGTGCCGGCGTCGGGGCGCGCGATGAGCAGACCCCACCCGCTCGGCGGCGCGGACGGCTGCACGACGCCCGGGTCGGCGAGGATCGCGAGCGGTGTCCCCCGCCGGACGGCATCGATCACGAGCGGCGCGACGAGGGCGATCGCCGGGATCGGCACGCCGATGATCCGCACGAAACCGCGGGGCCGGGCCACCGCCCAGGCGAGGACCGCGAGCAGCAGGGCGGGCGCGAGGGAGGGCGCCGCCGCGACGATCGCCGCGAACAGCAGCGAGGCGGCCGCCGCCGCGCTCCACGAGCGCGCGCCCTCGATGAGCGCCAGCACGAGCCACGGCAGCAGCAGGTGCACGAGGACCGCGCCGATGCGTCCCTCGCCGAGCGCCGTCAGGAAGACCGGCGCGACGGCCCAGAGGAGGGCGGCCGCGACGGGAGGCCAGACGCGCTCGCTCACCCGGGTGGCTGCCCACCAGGCGCCGAGGGCGGCGAACGGGAGCGCCGTGATCCACAGCAGCACGACGGAGAACGAGGGATCCCACCACGTCGCGGAGCCGAGCAGCGCCCACAGGCTGTTGGCGGGGTCGGCGGCGCCCGTGAACCCGGCGCCGATCTCGCGCGGCCCCCAGCCGAGCTTGCCCCACAGCTGCGACGGCGAGCCCGCGAGCGGCAGGAGCCCGCCGCCTTCGAGGCTCGTCGCGCCGAGCAGTCGCCAGAACAGCACGACACCGAGGGCGATGCTCGCCGCGACGACCCAGGTGCCGCCTCCGAGGAAGGCCGCCCGCACGAGGTCCGGCTCGCGGCCGAGCCGCTCGTCCGCCTGGTCGCGCTCGTGGGCGCGGTGCTCGCGCAGCGGGGCGCCGGTGAGGCGGAGCGGCGCGATCGCCCGCCATCCGACGTTCCGGGCCCGGCGGAGCCGGATGCGCGCCCCCGGGACCGTGCCGTCGAAGGCGGCCCGGAACGCTGAGGCGATCTCGCCCGGAACCGCCCCGGGGCGCTTGGCGAGCAGCTGCCCGAGCGAACGGACGACGGCGAGCGGCAGCAGGCTGAGCCAGTGCAGGGGAACGGCGAGGGCGGGGGCGTAGACGAAGCGCCGGTGCAGTTGCGCCGTGCGCGCGAGGCGGCTCAACCGGCGGGTGCTCGAGGGGCGTTTGCGGGCGACGTCCTCGGGGCGCCGCGCGCGGAGCACCCGGGCCGCCGGGACGCGCACGATGCGATGGCCCGCGAGTCGCACCCGGATGCCCAGGTCGAGTCCCGCGTCGGTGCTCGGCAGGCCGGCATCCAGGCCGTCGACGGCGTGCCAGACCGCGCGGCGCACGATCGCCCCCTCGACGGCGACCGCGAGCACATCGCTCGCCTGGTCGTACTGAGCCTGGTCGAGCTCGTCGTCGACGAGGGCGACCGTGGTGCCGAGCCGCGACACGGTCTCGCCGTAGGAGCGGATGCGCGCGGGGTCGTTCGCATCGACGAGCTTGGGGCCGGCGACGGCGACCGAGGGGGCGAGCTCGATGGCCGACAGCAGGGCGCGGAGGGCGTCGGGTGCGGGGGCCGTGTCGGCCCGCAGCAGCCACAGCCACTCCTCCTCGTCGGCGACGGGGGTGGTCGCGCGCAGGGCCCGCGCGATCCCCACCCCGAAGGTGCCGCCGGTCGCGGTCACCAGTTGGGTGACGCCCGCCGCTGCGGACGCGTCGGCGTCGAGGGTCGTCGTCGGCTCGGCGACGACGACGAGCGCGTCGGGACGCCGGGTCTGCGCCGCGAGCGCCTCGAGGGTGGCGCCCAGCCATCGATCGCCGTCCTGGACGACGAGGACAGCAGTGACTCGGGGCATCTCACCCACGCTATGCGCGGGTCAGCGCACGCCGGGAAGCGACACACCTGCTCCCGGAGCTCGAGCCTGACTCAGGCGATGCGGCCGCGGCGCAGCTTGCGGCGCTCGCGCTCGCTCAGCCCGCCCCAGATGCCGAAGCGCTCGTCGTTCTCGAGCGCGTACTGCAGGCACTGGGCGCGCACCGAGCAGCCGCTGCAGATGCGCTTGGCGTCGCGGGTGGATCCGCCCTTCTCCGGGAAGAAGGCCTCGGGATCGGTCTGGGCGCACAGCGAGTCGGTCTGCCAGGCGAGCGGGTTGTCGTCGTCGACCGTCGCGGGCCGCAGCCCGGGCATCCCCAGGCGCACCGGATCGACGAACCAGTCCTCGGGGACGGAGGGACGGTAGTCGTTCCTCGTCATTCCGGCCTCCCCTCGCGACCGGAGCCGGTCGCTGCATGGAGCTAATTACACTCGTGTGATTCCCCCGCGTCAAGTCGCGGAATCGTAGCCCTGCGGCTCTCGGGCGTGTCGCGACGCGCCGCGCACCCGGCTATCGATCAGATCTCAACCCGCGGCGACGCGCGCGGCCCAGGCGCTCGCGACCATGTCGTCCAGGCTGTGCCGCATGGCCCAGCCCAGATCGCGTGCGGCGCGGTCGCCCGACGCCACGATGCGCGCCGGGTCGCCCGCACGGCGCGGGCCGAGCTCGGGCTCGAAGGCGATGCCCGTGACGCGCGCGACGGCGTCCATGATCTGCCGCACCGACACCCCGTCGCCGCTGCCGAGATTGTAGGCGGGCTCGAGCGCGCGCCCCTCGGCGAGCGCCGCAGCCGCCGCGACATGCGCCCGCGCCAGATCGGCCACATGGATGTAGTCGCGCACATTGGTGCCGTCGGGCGTCGGGTAGTCCGTTCCGTTGATCCGCGGCGTACGACCCGCGACGAGCGCGTCGAACACGAGCGGGAACAGGTTGTGCGGGCTCGTGTCGTACACGTCGGGGAAACCGGACCCCACGACGTTGAAGTAGCGCAGCGAGGTGTGCGCGAGTCCGGTCGCGACCGCCTGATCGCGCAGCAGCCACTCCCCGATGAGCTTGGACTCGCCGTAGGGCGAGGTGGGGTTCTTGGGGGTGTCCTCGACGACGAGGTCGACATCCGCGTTGCCGTACACGGCGGCGGACGAGGAGAACACGATGCGCCCCACGCCCCGGTCGGCCATCGCGGCGAGCAGCACGCGCGTGCCCTCGACGTTCTGCCGGTAGGTGTGCAGCGGCCGCTCCACCGAGACCCCGGCGTACTTGAACCCGGCCACATGGATGACGCCCTCGACCTCGTGCTCGGAGAGCGTGTCGAGGAGGAGCTCTCCGTCGAGGATGGAGCCCTCGACGAACGGGGTGCCGGGCGCGACGAAGGCGCGATGGCCGCTCGAGAGGTCGTCGAGCACGACGGGATCGAGCCCCGCCTCCCGCAATGCGCGCGCGACGTGGGCGCCGATGTAGCCGGCGCCGCCGGTCACGAGCCAGGTCATGACCGACAGGGTAGCGGTCGCGTCCCGCTCCCCGAGCGGTGGCAGGATTTCACCGACTTGATGGTTTCCGCCAGCGCTGGCATGATCATCATGACCATCCAAGAACCGCCAAGGAGTCTCGATGCTCAAGAAGGTCGTCTGCCTCGCCCTCCCCGGCACAGCGCCGTTCGAGTTCGGCGTCGTCTGCGAGGTGTTCGGGATCGACCGCAGCGAGATGGGCGGACCCCGATTCGACTTCACGATCGCGACCGCCGACCCCGGGCCCGTGCCGACGAGCCTCGGCTACTCCATGACGATCGAGCACGATCTCTCGGTCGCCGCCGACGCCGACCTCGTGGCGGTTCCCGCCCACGCCATCGGCCCCGTCGACGAGCGCTACCTCGAGGTGATCCGTGCCGCGGAGGCGCGCGGCGCCTGGGTGATGAGCGTGTGCTCCGGCGCGTTCGTGCTCGCCCAGGCGGGCATCCTCGACGGACGCCGCGCCACCACCCACTGGACGCACGCCGACCGCCTCGCGCGCGAGTACCCGCGCACCGAGGTCGACGCCGACGTGCTCTTCGTGCAGGACGGCAAGGTCGTCACCGGCGCCGGCACGGCAGCGGGGATCGACGCGGCGCTCCACATCGTGCGCGAGGAGTACGGCGCGACCGCCACCAACGTGATCGCCCGCCGGATGGTCGTGCCCCCTCAGCGCGACGGCGGCCAGTCGCAGTACATCCCCTCCCCTGTGCCCGAGTGCCGCAGCGACACCTTCGCGCTCGTCACCCAGTGGATGCTCGAGAACCTCGACCAGGACCTCACGATCGACCAGCTCGCCCGGCGCGCGCTCATGTCCAGCCGGACCTTCGCGAGACGGTTCCGCGCCGAGACCGGGACGACGCCCGCGGCCTGGCTCAACCGGCAGCGCATCCTGCGGGCGCAGCAGGAGCTCGAGCAGACGGTCGACGGTCTCGAGCAGATCGCCCAGCGGGCCGGATTCGGCACGGCCGCCGTCATGCGCCACCACTTCCTCAAGGTGCTGCAGACCACGCCCACGGCGTACCGCCGGGCGTTCGGCGCCCGCGAAGCCGGCTAGCGGCCGCCATCGCCCTCTCGCATCGCCTGTGGGACGATGAGGGGGTGGCGGATCATCCGCAGGAGCGCACCCCCTCGACGCGAGGCGACGACTACGCGGCCCGCCTCGATCGCCTGCAGAACAAGTGGTGGAAGAAGGCGCTCGACGTCCAGCGCCCCTATCGATGGAATCTGCGCCGCTGGGAGCTCGGCGCCACGCTCGATGTCGGCTGCGGCAACGGACGCAATCTCGTCTCGCTTCCCCCGGGATCCGTCGGAGTCGACCACAACCCGGCCCTCGTCGCGGCTGCACGCAACCGCGGCTGCGAGGCCTACACCGATGGTGAGTTCTTCGCAGACCCTGTGCTCTCGCGGCCCGGGCGCTTCGACTCTCTTCTCGCGGCACATCTCATCGAGCACCTGGTCCCCGCCGATGCTCGAGTGATTCTCGGGAGCTACCTCTCCTCGATCCGACCGGGCGGAAGGGTCCTGTTCATCACGCCCCAAGAGCGCGGGCACGCGTCAGACCCCACCCACCTCGCCTTCACGGACCATGCCGCCCTGCGGACGCTCGCGCGCGACCTCGGGCTCGAGATCCTCACGACGTACTCGTTCCCATTCCCGCGCTTCATGGGCAGGCTGTTCATCTACAACGAGTTCGTCTTGGTCGCCCGTATCCCGCCCGCCGGTCAGGAAGCGACGGCTCCCGACGCGAGGAACAGGGTTCCGTCGCCGCGCAGACCGAGCCACGGTTCGCCGGCAACGTAGACGGCCGAGCCGCGGTCGAGCCGGGGGCCGCCGTCGAGAGCGAAGGAACCGCTGGTGCACAGCGCGATCGCGGGGCCGTCCAGCCGCAGCTCGACTCCCCGACGGGCCGCCACCGCGTCCACCACGGTCAGCTGGAAGTCGTCGACGTCGGGGCGGAACACCTTGACGCCGGGCTCCGCCTCCTCGGGTTCGAGGAACGGCGCCGGCAGCGGCCGGAAGTCGAGCACCCCGAGCAGCTCCGGGATGTCGATGTGTTTGGGGGTGAGCCCGCCGCGCAGCACATTGTCGGACGACGCCATGAGTTCGATCCCGAGCCCCTCGAGATACGCGTGGATGTTCCCGGCCGGCAGGTAGAGCACCTCGCCCGGCCGCAGCTCGACCGTGTGCAGCAGGAGCGAGATCACGATGCCGGGGTCGCCCGGATAGTGCTCGGCGAGCGTCCGCACCGTCTGCCAGCTGGGCCCGTCGACCGTGGACGCCGCCTCCACGACCGCGGCCACGAGATCCTCGACACCCTCCGCGCGGGAGATCAGCCACGCGAACACGGTCTCGAGGGCCGCGTCGTCGGCGAGGCGCGCGACGAGCGGTGCGATCCGCGGGTCGTCCGCGACCGGCGCGAGCACGGCGCGGGTCTCGGATACCGGACGGAAACCGGAGAGCGCCCGGAACGGATCCGAGAGCGCGTAGATGAGCTCGGGCTTGTGGAAGGCGTCCTTGTAGTTGCGATGCACGGCATCGAGCGGGATGCCGGCGGCGTTCTCGCGCGCGAAGCCCTCGGCGGCCTGGGCGGGCGTGGGATGCGCCTGCAGCGACAGCGGCTCGGCGGCCGCCAGCACCTTCAGCAGAAAGGGAAGCCTGCCGTCGACGACATCGAGCAGGGTGCGATCCTCTCCCACGATCCGCGCGGGCGATCCCGGATGCGCGCCGAGCCAGAGCTCCGCCTCCGGCCTGCCGCTCGGGGTCGTCCCCAGCAGCTCGGCGATCGCCGACGACGAGCCCCACGCGTAGTCGCGCGGGGTATTGGTGATCTCGACGAACAATCGGCCTCCCTCGATGCCACGCTTTGGACCAAGCTACCAACCGCGTTGAGCCCGCCCGCCCGGATGCGTAGGCTCCCGCTGCCCGGAACCGGAACAAGGGAGTCATCCGCATGTCCTTCACGCCGCTCGCCAGCGACTTCTACGGCTTCGAGAGCCAGCTCACCGAGACGGAGCGGGAGGCCCTCGCCGGGCTCCGCCACTACCTCGAGACCGAGGTGAAGCCGCTCGTGAACGACCACTGGGACCGCGCCGAGTTCCCGCGCGAGATCCTGCCGGGCTTCCACCGGCAGCCCGTCTTCGGCATGCAGTGGGAGGAGACCCGGCCGTTCGAGAACTCGGCCGTCTACCGCGGCTGGGCGGCGCTCGAGCTCGCCCGCGTCGACGCGTCCATCTCGACCTACGTGGGCGTTCAGAACGGGCTCGCGATGGGCGCGATCGCCGTCACCGGCTCGGCCGAGCAGCGCGCCGAGTGGCTGCCGAAGCTCGCCTCGGGCGAGCTCATCGGCGCCTTCGGGCTCACCGAGCCGCTGTCGGGCTCCGACTCCGCCCAGGGGCTGCGCACCGTCGCGACGCGCGACGGCGACGAGTGGGTCATCACGGGCCAGAAGCGCTGGATCGGCAACGCGACGTTCAGCGACGTCACCATCATCTGGGCGAAGGATGCCGCCGATGGTCAGGTGAAGGGCTTCATCGTGCCGACGTCCACGCCCGGGTACACGGCCACCAAGATCGAGCGCAAGCAGGCGCTGCGCATCGTGCAGAACGCCGACATCGTGCTCGACGGGGTGCGGGTGCCCGAGTCGCTCCGCCTTGCGAACGCGAACTCGTTCCGCGACACCGCGGCTGTTCTGCGGCTCACGCGCGCCGAGGTCGCCTGGGCGGCCGTCGGCGTCGCGGTGGGCGCCTACGAGGCGGCCCTCGCGTACGCGACCGAGCGCATCCAGTTCGGCAAGCCGATCGCGGCGCACCAGCTCATCCAGCAGCACCTCGCCAACATGATGGGCAACATCACCGCCTCGATCGCGATGTGCACGCGCGTCTCGCAGATGCTCGACGAGGGCACCCAGAAGGACGAGCACGCCGCGCTCGCGAAGGCCTTCGTCACGAGCCGGATGCGCGAGACGGTCGCCTGGGCGCGCGAGACGATGGGCGGCAACGGCATCGTGCTCGACTACGACGTGACGCGCTTCTTCAACGACGCGGAGGCTCTGTACTCCTACGAGGGCACGCGGGAGATGAACACCCTCATCGTGGGACGTGCTCTGACCGGCAAGGCGGCCTTCGTCTGAGCGGGGCCCGGCGCCGCTAGCCTGAAGCCATGCGTGCCGCGACGAACTACCAGCGTGCGCTCGCGGTGCTGTCGTTCGGCGTGCTCGCAGCGGGCGACTTCTGGCGCTACCTGCTGAGCTGGTGGGGCTGGGGCGCCCTCGCGGTGCTCGTGGTGACCCTGGCCGTGGTCGAGCTCGTCCGGGCGCGCGTCGAGATCCGCCGGCTGCCGTTCACCCTTTTCGCGTTCCTGGCCTTCGCCGCCGTGTCGATCGCCTGGTCGGCCTACCCGGGCGCCTCGGCGCTCGGAGTCCTCGCGACCCTCGCGACCGCGACGCTCGCGGCGTTCCTCGCCACCTGCCTCAGCTGGGGCGAGGTGCTCGAGACCTTCAGCGACGCGGTGCGCTGGATCCTGGGGCTCTCGCTGCTGTTCGAGCTCCTCGTGGCCGTCGTGATCCGTCGCCCCGTGCTCCCCTTCTGGGTCGACTACAGCGAGCTCGAGAAGATCCCGGCGGCGTACTACTGGTCGCGCAACCTGCTGTTCGAGGGCGGACGCATCCAGGGCATCGTCGGCAACGCGAACCTGCTCGCGATGATCGCCCTGCTGGGGCTCGTCGTGTTCGTCGCGCGACTCGTCGCCCGCAAGGGCTCGCCGCTGTGGGCATGGTTCTGGATCGCGGTGGCCGTGGCGAGCATCGCCCTCACCCGCTCCTCGACGGTCCTGGTGGCCACGGTCGTCGTGGTGCTCGTCGCGGTCTTCGTGCTCGTCGTCCGGCGCACGAGCGGACGGGCGCGGATGGTGGTGTTCGCGAGCGGCGCCGTGCTGGCGGTCGCGAGCGTGATCGGTGCGGTGCTCGCGCGCGCACACCTGCTGGCGTTGCTCGGCAAGTCCTCCGACCTCACCAACCGCCTCGAGATCTGGCAGAAGGTCGGTGAGCTCGCGGTGCAGCGCCCCGTGGCGGGTTGGGGGTGGGTGAGCTACTGGGTGCCGTGGGTCGAGCCCTTCGACGGCCTCGTGGTCATCAAGGGCGTGCAGTACCTCCAGGCGCACAACGCCTGGCTCGACGTCTTCCTGCAGCTCGGCGGACTCGGGGTCGCGCTGTTCGCGCTGCTGGTGCTCGGCGCCCTGCTGCGCAGCTGGGGCATGGCGGTGGAGGCCGACCGCATCCGCTACTACGCGGCGGAGCTGCGCTGGCCCGAGACCGCCGCGCCCCTGCTGCTGCTCGTGGCGCTGCTCGTGCAGAGCCTCGCCGAGAGCCGCCTGCTCATCGAGCTCGGGTTCGCCCTGCTCGTGATCATCGCCGCCAAGACCGGCTGGCGCGACGACGAGTCGACCGCGAGACCGGTCGGATGAGCGCGTCGGGCGAGCGGGCGGGCGTCGCCGACGCCTTCCTCGGCCTGCTCCGCACGCCCCGCTTCTCGGCGGCGCTCGCCACGATCGGCGCGGGCACCGCCGCGCTGAACTACCTGCTCGTGAAGCTCACCGGTTGGCCCGGATACCTCGCGGTGCTCGCCGCGCTCGTCGTCCTCATGGTGACCGTGCTCATCGTGCGACGCGACGAGCTCGACGGCGGCCTCCCCCCGATCTCGCTGCTGGTGTTCGCGGGATGGGCGACCATCTCGGTCGTCTGGAGCCAATACCAGTGGGTGACGGTCGGCGGCATCGCCTACCTCGTGGTCTACGCCTTCATCGGCGTGTTCATCTCCCTCACGCGCGACACCATCCAGGTGGTCCGCACCTGGGGGGATGTGCTGCGTGTCGTGCTCGGGGTCTCCCTCGCGCTCGAGGTGTTCTCGGGCATCCTCATCGACGCGCCGATCCCGTTCCTCGGCATCGGCGGCCGGATCGCCGAGTTCGGCCCGATCTCGGGGCTCGCGCAGACCCGCAACCAGCTCGGACTGCTCGCCCTCGTCGGCGCCGTCAGCTTCGCCACCGAACTGCGCACCCGATCGGTGCGCCCCCTCGTCGGGATCCTCTCGCTCGTCACGGCGGCCGTCTGCATCGTGCTCACGCAGTCGCCGATCATCCTCGGCACCGCGGCAGTGGTGGCCGCGGCGGCGGGCGTGCTGTACGGCATCCGCCGGGTGCGTCCCGACCGCCGGCAGATCTGGCAGTTCGTGATCCTCGGCGCCGCCCTCGTGCTGATCGGGCTCGCCTGGGTGTTCCGCTCCGCGCTCGTCACGCTCTTCAACGCCCAGGGGGCGCTCGACTACCGCCTCGCCCTGTGGAACAAGGTCTTCGCCCTCGTCCCCAGCAATGCGATCGAAGGATGGGGATGGACGGGACGCTGGCATCCTGATGTGGCGCCCTACCTCGCGCTCACCGCATCAGGCGACCGTCCGGCGTCGTCCGCGCTCAACGCGTACCTCGACGTCCTCTTCCAGCTCGGAATCGTCGGGCTCGTGGTGTTCGTGGGAATGCTCGGGCTCGCGTTCACTCGATCGTGGCTGCTCGCCGGACGCCGACGCAGCGTCATGTACGCATGGCCCGCACTCGTGCTCGCGGCCTTGCTGCTCGTCTCACTCGCCGAGAGCTCGATCCTGGTCGAGTTCGGCTGGCTCAGCTTCGTCGTGTGTTGCGCGACCGCGTCGCGCGAGCTCAGCTGGCGCACGGCGCTGCGCGCGTCCCCGGGCGCGAATGCAATCGTCGACGGATAGCATCAGGGGATGGTCAAGCGGGTCGATTTCGTCTTCGATCCCGACTGGCCGCACATCGGATCGACCGTCATGCGCGGTGAGCAGCTCTCGGGCCTCGCGCGTGCCGGGCTGGGGCGCGACTGGCGGGTGCGATACCGTCCGCTCGGCGCTCGCATCCGCGGGTCGCGGGTATTCCTCACCAAGAATGCGGCGCGTCGGTTGGACGCCGACGACGCGAACGCGCTCGTCCGGGCTGGCAACCGGTTGTTCGTCGACATCGTCGACTCATCCCCGCCCGGGTGGACCGCCGACGTGACGTGCATCCTCGTCGCGGCATCGCACACCTCGTTCACGACGGTGTCGCGCACGCACCCGCACCGTGAGGTGGTGTTGATCGATCACCACGTCGACCCCCGGCTGCCCGCGCCGCCTGCGCACTACCCGCGGTTTCGTGTCGGCTACTTCGGAGAGGTGTTCAACGCGGCACTGACACCGGAGGTGGAGCGCAAGGTCGAGGTCGTCCCGGTGAGCACGGCCCAGCGGGACGACTCCTGGCTGTCACGGCTCGTCGAGTTCCCCCTGCACTTCGCCGTGCGCAGACGCATCGCCCAGGACGACGTCAAGCCGTTCCTCAAGGGGTTCACCGCGGCAGCGATGGGCGCCAACATCCTCGCTCTGCGCACCGACCGGGAGGCGGTCGCCTGGCTCGGCGACGACTATCCGTTCCTCGTCGACGGAGACGACGAGGCGACCGTGCTCGATGCCATCGCGGCTGCCGAAGGCTCCTGGGGGAGCAGCCGCTGGGATGCGGGACTCCACGCCATGCGCGGGATCCGCGAGCGCGTGTCACCGGAGCGGATCGTCCGGCAACTCGAGCGCGCACTCTCGGCGTGATGCGAGGCCCGTGGGCGCCGAGGGCTCAGCTCGCGGCGACGCTCACCGAGGCGGCGACGCTCAAGACACCGCTGTACGCGCTCTTGTCCACGACCTCGATCTCTCGCGCTCGCGGCAGATCGACCACAGTGCCGAGCGACTTCGTCCCGAGCTTGACGTGGACGTAGTACTGGCCGCGACCGAGTCGCAACCCCGGGAAGCTGAAGGTGACCGAGCGGCGACCCTCGATGCGTCCGGTCTCGACACCCAGCAGCTCCGTGTTCGTCCCGTACACCCTCATGCCGAGGGGAGTCTCGAAGGCTGCGGCGGCATACCACCCCTCGAGCGGGTGATCGGATTCGACCTCCATCACCACTCGGACATCGTCTCCCGGCACGATCTCGTCGACATCGGAGCCGTCGACCCCCAGGACGCGAGTCGAATGAACGCGCATCCCCCGGGCCGCCTCGATCTCGCTCTTGTCACGATCGGCTTCGAATCCGTCACGCAGCACACGCAAGGCCGTCGCGGTGTCACCGTCGAACGTCATCCGACCGGACTGAAGCACGATTCCGCGGGTGCAGATGCTGCCGATCGACTCCGCGGAGTGGCTCACCAGCACGATCGTGCGCCCGTCCTCCTGGAACGACCGCACCTTGTCGAGGCACTTCCGCTGGAACGGCTCGTCGCCGACCGCCAGCACCTCGTCGATGAGCAGGATCTCCGGGTCGACGTGCACGGCGACCGCGAAGGCGAGCCGGACGTACATCCCCGAGGAGTAGAACTTGACCTGGGTGTCGATGAACTTCTCGATCCCGGAGAACTCGACGATGTCGTCGAAGTAGAGATCCGTCTGCTTCGTCGTGAGCCCCAGGATCGCCGCGTTCAGGTAAACGTTCTCACGGCCCGTGAGGTCGGGATGGAATCCGGCACCGAGCTCGAGGAGCGCGGCGAGTCGCCCCCGTGAACGCACGCTGCCGGTCGTCGGCTGGATGATGCCGCCGATGACCTTCAAGAGCGTGCTCTTGCCGGAGCCGTTCGCGCCGATCAGCCCCAGGGTCTCGCCGCTCGCGACATCGATGTCGATGTCGCGCAGTGCCCAGAAGTCCTCTCTTCCGAGGCTTCGGTTGCGGAAGTTGAGAAGGCGCTCCTTGAGCGACTTCTCCTTGTGCAGAATGAAACGCTTCGAGACGTCGTCAACCGAGATCACGGTGCTGGCAGACATGGCCCGCTCAGTCTACGCGACCGATGCCCGACCCCCGCCCGGCGCGGAGAGCGATCGCGATGACCGCTAGCATGTTCTGACCCGACCCCGACGATGGAGCGAGCCGTGCGCATCCTGGTGATCTCCGATCTCCTGCCGCCGCGCATGCTGGGGGGCTTCGAGCTCGCCTGCCGCAACCTGTCGCAGGGGCTCCGGGACCGGGGCCATGAGGTGCTCGTCCTCACCACCGCCACCGATCGCGCCGCACCCGAACAGGACGGATGGGTCGACCGCTGTCTCGCCCTGCACGAGCTGTTCGTGAACGTGAACCTCGAAGACGACGGCATCGGTCGTCTGAACCGGTTCGAGTCCCGCGTTTCGACCGTGGGCAACTCGCTCATCGTGCTCGACCGGATCCGTTCGTTCGCACCCGACCACATCCTGATGTTCAACCTGTTCGGAATCGGCGGCATCGGGATCCTCGACACGGTTCGGCGCACCGGCATCCCCTGGACGCTCAATCTCGGCGACAACGTTCCGGGCGCCCTGCTCGACGGCACCTCGGGGGCGATCCGCGAACTGTACGACGTGCCGGGCGGACTCTTCGCGTCGGGGTCGTACGCCATCGTCAGCGAGACCTTGCGCGATGAGGTGATCGCCACGGGAGTGCCACTGGGGCCTGTCGAGGTGATCCCCCGCGGCGCGTTGTATCCCGACCTTGCCCGAACCCGCGACTACCGCGACGGCGGTGTGACGCGGTTCGTGGCCGCCGGCATACTCTCCCCGCACAAGGGCGTCGACTTGATGATCGACGCGGCGGCCGGGCTTGTCGAACAGGGCCTCGACGGCTTCCGCCTCGAGATCTACGGAGACGGCCTCGTCGACCACTACCGTTCTCGCATCGCCGAGCGCGGGCTGACCGGGTTCGTCTCCATCCCCGGACGCGTGGATCAGCGTCGGCTGTTCGAGATCCACGCCGGTTCGGACGCATTCCTCTTCCCGACGTGGGAGCGCGAACCGGGCGCATCAGCACCTGTCGAGGCGGCATCGGTGGGCTGCGTGCCGATCATGACCGCGGACTGCGGACCGGCCGAGTACCTGGTCGACGGAGTCCACACGCTCAAGATCGCCCGCAATGCCCACGCCCTCGCCGACGCCATGGCGCGTGTCGTGAGAGGCGAAGTCGACCTCGCCGCCCTCGGCGCCGCCGGACGCCGCATCGCACGAGGCGATCTCTCCTTCTCGACCTCGGTGGAACGCCTCGAGGCGTTTCTCGGGTCGGGCGATCACCGAGTTGCGCTTAAGCTGGACACGGACGCCATCGCCGCGGAGGTCATCCGCCTGGATGATGCCGCACGCCGCGTCCTTCTCGACGAGCTCCGAGAGGGGAAGCAGATGGGAGAGTCCGAGGCGTCTCCGCCACGGGCATCGGCCGCGCGCCGCATCGCCTCGCTTCCCGCCAGAGCCGTGCGTCGGCTCATTCGGCCGGCGATCTCAGCCGAACTCGCCGAGCAGCGCGACTTCCTCCGGGAGCAGCGCTCCCGGATCGAGGCCGATCGAGAGGCACTCGCCGCCCGCGAGGCGCAACTCGCGGAGCGGGAGAAGGCGATGAACAGCCTCACCCGGGCGGTGCAGAAGGACATCCTCGCGACGAACCGACGCATCGATTGGCTCGAGAACGAACGGCAGCACCCAGGCGCATGAGTGGCGCGCTGACCGCCGCCACCACCACTGTCGCGAGACCTCCAGGCACGCGACCGGCCGAATACCGACGTGACATCCAGTACCTCCGGGCGCTGGCGGTCGGTCTCGTGGTGCTCTACCACTTCTGGCCGGGCCGCATTCCCGGAGGGTTCGTCGGCGTCGACGTGTTCTTCGTCATCTCCGGCTACCTGATCACCGCGCACCTCATCGCCGGGCTGGCCCGCACCGGTCGCGTCGCGGTGTTCTCCTTCTGGGGGCGTCGGGTGCGTCGGCTCCTTCCGGCATCGTTCGCGACGCTTGCGGTCGCCGCGATCATGGTGGTCATCTGGATCCCCCCGTCGGTGCGCGCTCAGGGGCTTCGCGAGGTCATCGCATCCACCTTCTACGTCGAGAACTGGATACTCGCGGCCGACTCCGTCGACTACCTCAACGCCGCGAACCAGCCGTCCATCGTGCAGCACTTCTGGTCGCTCTCCGTGGAGGAGCAGTTCTACCTCGTCTGGCCGCTGCTGCTCGTCGCGGCCGTCGGGATCGCGGGTCTGCTGCTTCGACGCCGTGTCGCCGCACCCGAGAGCGTGGTCTCGGTCGCCCTCGTCATCGTCGCGGCCGCCTCGCTCGTCACCTCCGTGATCCTCACGGAGACCGAGCCGAGCGTCGCCTACTTCGCGACCACGACGCGCGCCTGGGAATTCGCGGCGGGAGGCCTGATCGCCTCTCTCGCCGTGCTCCGAGGAGGGCCTCGTGGCATCCTCGCGCGAAGGGGCGCGCGATGGGGGGCGCGCATCGTCGGGATCGCCCTGGTGCTCGTCTCGGGCTTCGTCTACACCGGCGCGACACCCTTTCCCGGGTGGGCGGCGGCGCTGCCCGTGCTCGGGACGGCGATCGCGATCTGGGCGGGCATCGGAGCGGAATCCGCACACCGCAGCCGTCACGATCCGATCGAGATCATCGGAGATCGCTCGTACTCCATCTATCTGTGGCACTGGCCGCTGTTGATCGTCGCACCCTTCGCGCTCGGACACGCCCTCGGCGCGCTCGACAAGGTTCTGCTCCTGGTCGCGGTCGTGGTGCTCGCCGGCCTGAGCAAGCGGTGGATCGAGGATCCGGTGCGCCGCTGGCAGTGGCTCGGCGCGCGCCCCGCGCGAACATTCGTCGCGCTGGGGATCGCCACCGCGCTCCTCGTCGGCGCTGTCGGCACGACGAGCTGGGTGCTGCTGCGCTCATCGAGTCCCGCGGCCGAGACGAGCACGGCCGAGATCGACGCCGGGATCTCCTGCTTCGCGTCCGACGCGCTGGTGTCGGCGGATCGCTGCGCCAACCCCTTCGCCGCCGATCGCGTCGACACGGCATGGGCGAAGGACGACCGCGATGCGTACTGCATCGACGTCCCCGCCGCGGCCCAGCTGGGGTGCCCGCTCGGCGGCCCCGAGGACGCCGAGCACACCCTCGCTCTCGTCGGCGACTCGCACGGCGCCTCCGTCGGGCAGCTGGTTCTCGCGTCGCTCCCGCCGGGGTGGCGCCTCATCTCCTACCTCGCGACCGGATGCCCAGGCATCACCCGGGTGGACATCGGCGCGCCGGGTCAAGGCGAGGCGGACCGTCGCGTGTGCGCCGAGTGGAGCACGCGCGTGCTCGATGATCTCGAGTCCCGCGAGGACGTCGACGCCGTGCTCTTCACCAACTTCACGACGCGCTACACCGACCCGGCCTCCGAGATGCCGCTGACCGAGAGCGCCATCGTCGAGAGCTGGAGCAGGCTCCAGGCGGCGGGCAAGACGGTGATCGCCCTCCGTGACATTCCCGGGACCACGGCGGGTGACATCCCCGCGTGCATCGACGCGTCGAACGGGATCGACGACCCGTGCACCACCCCGCGCGCCGATGCGCTCCCCGCCGATGTCCTCGCGGCCGCGGCGCGCGCCTCAGGGGCGGGGTACGTCGACCTCAGCGATCGGTTCTGCGACGCGGAGCGATGCCACGCGGTGATCGGCGAGGTGATCGTCTACAGCGACGACAACCACGTGACGCGCACCTTCGCGCGCTCGCTCCGACCCGAGCTCCTCGCCGCGCTGGCGACAATGCTGCCGCCGAACTGAGTCAGCCGGCGAGGGCCTCGCGGTACAGCGCGAGAAGGTCCTCCGAGACACGCTCGTACGAGTAGCGCTCGGTGAATGCGATCGCAGCGGGGCTCGGCCACGTCGTCGGCGTGCGCTGCACGACGCGCGCGAGCTCGTAGTACGCGAAGGTGTCGGTGAGCTCGATGCAGTGCACGAGCGCGTTGAGCTCGCGGAATGTCTCGGTCGGGTACGCGACCGTCGGCATCGAGTTGGAGAGGGCGGTGGTGAGCGCCGCCGACGTGACCTGGGAGTAGTACTCGCCGTCGTACGGGTAGACCGCGATATCGCACTCGCGGACCATCGCGTCGAGTTCGAGATCGCCCTCGACGTACCCGGTGATGTACACGCGATCCTTCAGGCCGAGCTCGCGCACGAGGTCCGTCAGCTCGTCGTACACGGCGACGTCGTGGCTCGTCGGGTTGATTCCGCCGATCACGGCGAGCTTGTAGTTGTCCGGCAGGAAGGTGAGCGCCTTGATCGCGGCGTCGACGCCCTTGTAGCGATGGAGGAACCCGATGGTGCACAGGACCACGTCGTCCTTCTGCACGCGGAGGCCCTCTCGGATGCGCGTCGATTCCCGAACGTTCGTGGTGCGCTTGGCGGGCAGCACGAGCCGACGGATGCGTGCGGGGTCGACACCCGCGGCGACGAGCTCTCGGAACGCAGCCGAGTTGTGCACGATGAGCAGGTCGGCGGCGCGAAGCGGCGCGATCACCCGCTCGTCGAGCGCACGCCGCTCGGCGCGCGCTCGATAGTGGTTGAGGAACGCGCGAGGGCTGATCCCTGCGCGCGCCGGAACCGCAAGGTCGAGCACGCCGGGCGAGGTGTGCAATGTGACGATCAGGCGGGCCCCTGCGGCCCGAGCCGCCGCAACCGCGCGACCCATCTCGTCGCGGGAGTAGAAGCCCCACTCGTGCTGCACATGCAGGATGTCGTACCCCCGGACCTCTTCCGCGAGCCGGTCCATCGCCGCGGCGTACTGGTCGTCCGGCAGCGTGCGAATCACGTTGGGCGAGAGGTCGAAGAACCGGTTCTCGACCTCGTCCGACGGTGCGAGCACCTCGAGGAAGGCCTCCTGATACTTGCCGATGCCGCACGCTTCGTCGTGGGTGCTGAAATGAAGGACCTTCATGCCGCGGTGACGGCTCCAATCAGACGGTTGAGGACATCGACGACGTCGCTCCAGGGGGTGGGACGGTAACGCCGCACTCTACCGAGCGCTTCTTGGAGTTCGCTGGCTCCCGTCAGTCTCAGGATCGCCGCCATGCACTCCTCCTGGGAGAACGGATCGAAGTAGTCGATCAGCTCTCCGGCGATCTCGGGCATGCTGCTCGAGCGGCTGGCGACCACGGGCTTGCCCCACGCGAGGCTTTCCGCGACGGGGAGACCCCACCCTTCGTACATGCTCGGGTAGATCGTGAAACGACAGTTGGCGTAGAGCCACGCGAGCGCCTCATCGCTCGCGTCGCTCAGCACATGCACGCGGCCGCGCAGGGCGGGATCGTCCTGCAGCATCCGGAAGACATCGCCGGCATGCCACCCCTCGCGCCCGACGACCACCAGTGGGGGCAGGTCGATCTCACGCTCGACGGCCGCGCGGTACACGTAGTACAGCAGCACGTGGTTCTTCCGGGCCTCGACCGTGCCGACGCACAGCACGAACCCGTCCTCGCGGAGCTCGTCGGGAACCCCGGTCCGCTCGGGAGAATCGCGCACCGAGCCGAAGTCATCCCCGAGCCGGAACACCTCGACGGGGCCGTGGGCGACTCCCTCGGCCGCCGCCCACTCGACGAGGTCCCGCCGCGAGTTCTCCGAGATCGAGAGCACGAGATCGGTGACCGGGAGCACCTGGGTGAGATAGGAGGTCATCGGCACGGTCGAGTGGCCGGACAGGTGCGGCGCCACGATCGGGAGCATGTCGTAGGAGAACTGGACCACCGCCGCACCGCGCACGTCGGCGGCGAGGATCGCGTCGATGTAGCTCTGGTCATGCCACTGGCCCATGAAGGTGACGAACACGTCCTGCGCGCCGGGCAGCACCTCGCGATGCTCGAGCGCACGGAAGCGCGCCAGACGACGGGCGAGCGCGCTCACCCGTTCCGAGCCCCTCGCCGCGCCGAGTCGGCGCAGTTCACGGCTCGCCCGCCCGGCGCCGCCGAACCGGAGCGCGCGCGCGACACCGACACCCCGACCGCCGCGCAGCCGATATGCGATGCCGCGGCCGTGCTGTTCCGCGGTGCCGAGCGGATCGACCTCCACGAAGCGCCGCGTCTCGTTCTCCCAGACGACGAACACATCGTCGGGTCTGGCCCGACGGCAGTACTCGCTGATCACCCGCGGGATGCCCGTCACCCGCCCCGGCCAGTGCGCCAGGTAGGTGATGTCGACGATGCGGCGCAAGGGCGTCACTGGGGGGTCTCCTCGGGATCGCAGGCCCCGAGCGAATGCGCGTCGGGCCGAGACTAAGATAGCCGGAGTCATCGGGCGCCCCCTGGGCGTCCCCGCTCTGAGGAAGTCCTTCCACGTGACCAGTGCGATCCGCACCCCCGCCCATCCCGAGGGCGAACTCAACGTCGTCACCCCGCCGCGCGGGCTCATCGCCGGCACCGCATTCGCGATCCGCGGGGTGTGGAGCCGGCGTGAACTCCTCGGGCTGCTCGTCCGGCGTGAGCTGAAGTCGCGCTACAAGAACAGCTCGCTCGGTTTCGTGTGGAGCCTGCTCCGCCCCATCGCGATGCTCCTCATCTATTACGTCGCCGTCGGCAAGTTCCTCGGGGCCGAGCGCGCGATCCCCGAGTTCGCGATCTTCATCTTCTGCGGCTTGACGGTGTGGGGGCTCTTCTCGGAGATCATCGGCACGACGACCACCTCGATCGTCGGCAACGCGGGCCTCGTCAAGAAGATCTATCTTCCGCGCGAGTTGTTCCCCCTCGCTGCCGTAGGGTCCTCGCTGTTCAACTTCGCGGTGCAGTTCGTCGTGCTGATCGCGGCCACCCTCATCCTCGGCAGCCCCCCGAACCTGGACGCGCTGTGGGCGGTTCCCCTCGGACTCGCCACGATCACGGTGTACGCATTCGCGATCGGGCTGCTGCTCTCCGCACTCAACGTCTACCTCCGCGACATCCAGCACCTGGTGGAGATCATCCTGCTCGTGCTGTTCTGGGCGTCGCCGATCGTCTACTCGTATCAGCTCGTGCACGATGTGCTGGGCGGCAACTGGATCGAGCAGGTGTTCCTCGCGAACCCCGTGACCCCGGTCGTCCTCATCTTCCAGCAGTCGCTCTGGTCGGCCGGCGATGGCCAGCTGTTCCCCCCCGATCTCTATCCCCGTCTCGGGATCACGCTCGCCATCAGCCTCCTGCTCACCTGGATCGCTCAACGCATCTTCGCGCGGCTCGAAGGCAACTTCGCCCAGGAGCTCTGAGCGGACGCCCCCTCCGCGCGCCACGGCTTACCATGGGAGGGAAGTCGTGACGATGGGGGCACTGATGCGACACCTGATCAGGCCGATGCTGGCCGCCATGGTGGCGGTCGTCGTCGCCCTCGGCCTCGTCGTCGCGCCGACGACGACGACGAGTCGGGCAGTCGCCGCACCCCCCGTTGCGGACTTCGATCCGGGGTTCATCATCAGTGATCGGAACTTCTTCGACCCGAACGCGATGACGGAAGCGGAGATCCAGGGCTTCCTCAACGCCCAGGTGCCGCGATGCGCACCGGGTGGCGTGTGCCTGAAGGACTTCTCGCAGGTGACGGTGGAGCGTCCGGCCACTCCGATGTGCGCCGCGTACACGCCGGACGGCGTGGCCGAGTCCGCGGCTCGCATCATCTGGAAGGTCGCGCAAGCGTGCGGCATCAGTCCCAAGGTCATCCTGGTCACCCTCCAGAAGGAACAGGGTCTCGTCACCTCGACAGACCCGTCGAGTGCCAAGTACCGCTACGCGATGGGCGCAGACTGCCCCGACACTCCGCTGGGCTGCGACGTGAACTTCTCCGGCTTCTTCGTGCAGGTGCACCGCGGCGCCTACCTGATGAAGCGCTACACCCAACCCGCCGGCACCGGGCCGGGGACGATCTACACGGACCGCTTCGACCTGCGCTATCCGGTCGGCGCCGTGTCGAACATTCTGTACCACCCCGTCACGGCGACGCTCAACTGCGGCACCAAACCGGTTCTCGTGAAGAACATGGCGACGCATGTCCTCTACATCTACACGCCGTACACCCCGGACAACTCGGCGATGGAGAACCTGTACGGCACCGGCAACGACTGCGCTTCCTACGGCAACCGCAACTTCTGGCGCAACTACTACGACTGGTTCGGCGACCCGCAGGGCGGCGACCCGTCGTTCATCGCGGCGATCTTCACCGACTTCCTCGGCCGCACCCCCGACGATGCGGCGCTCCGAGCATGGGACTGGCAGCTCGAGAGAGGGCGCACGCGCGCATCGCTCGCGGCGGACATCGTGTACAGCGACGAGTACCGCACCCAGCGGATCGCCGAGGCCTACCAGCATGTTCTCGGTCGGGGGCCGGACTCCAACGGCCTCGCGTACTGGCTTTCGGTGACGGTGCGCGGAGGGCTGCCGATCGACGAGGTCGAGCACTACTTCCTGCGTTCCGACGAGTACTACGCCTCGATCGGCGGATCGCCCGAACAGTTCGTCGAAGACGTCTACCAGCGGATGCTCGCCCGCTCGGCGACCGACACCGACCAGCTGTACTGGGCACCGATCGTGCTCCAATACGGGCGCGAGGCGGTGGTCTGGTCGATCTACAACTCTCCCGAGTCGTCGTATCGCCGCGTGGATGCCATGTATCAGAAGCTGCTCGCGCGAGACTCGGACGAGGGCGGCAGGCTCTACTGGGGCCCGCGGGTGATCGCCCTCGGTGACAACGAGATCCGGGCGGCCCTCGTCGACAGCGTCGAGTACGCCGAGCGCGCGAGGACCCGCTTCCCGTTCAGTTGATCACGCGCCGAGCCCGCTGCGGATCGCCGACGCATAGCGCTCCCAGGAGCCCGGTTCGAGCCCCCGCGTCTCGGCGACCAGACGCGCATGGAACGCATCGTCGGTGAGCAGCGCGACGACGGCGTCCTCGATCGCGGACATCGACCTGGGGTCCACGAGCACGGCGCCACGTCCTTCGCCGATGTCCCGCTGACTGCCGAAATCCGCGGTCACGACGGGGGTGCCAACCGCGAGCGACTCGGCGACCGGCAGCCCGAATCCCTCGTTGAGCGAGCAGAACACACTCGCGCGCGCGAGCCGGTACAACGCGGCGACCCGCTCATCGGGGACGTTGCTCGCCAGCACGAGCGGGCGGCCCGCCTCGCGCAGTCGGGTCGCGAAGGCGGTGAACTCCTCGGCCTTCCATGAGTTGCCGCCGACGAGCACGGCCGCGAAGTCGTGACCGGACCGCCATGCGTTCTCGAAGGCCGCGAGCACCGTGAGGTGGTTCTTGCGCGGCTCGTGGCTGCCCACGACCAGCACCACGGGCCGCTCGCCGATCCCCAAGGCGGCGCGGACGGCCCCCTCCGTCTCCGGCAGGGACTGCAGTGGCGTGATCGGCAACTCGACGTCGATCACCCGAGGCGCGCGGAGTCCCGCCGACGGCAGCATCCGCGCCCAGCCCGCGAACTCCGTCGCGGCGGCGCGAGAGATCGCGGCGACGACATCGAACCGAGCGAGTCCCGAGAGGTATCTCGCGAAGGCGCCGGGCATGCCCGGTCCCGTGGTCTCGGCCGTCGTGATCGGGATGCAGTCGAATCCGACCGCGAGACTCGCATCAGCACCGAAACGGGCGATCGATGCGAGCCGCTGCGCGCGATCCCGATCCACGGCGATCTCCGGAAGGATCAGGCGCGCCCCCACCGGGACCAGCTGAACGCGAGGCCCCCCCGCGGAACTCCCGCCGGCACGCTCCGCCTCGCCCTCGTCAGCGCGCAACAGCTCGCCGGTCAACCGCCGCCAGACCACGAGCTCGAGAGGTTCGACCTCGCTCCAGGCGCGCACGAGTTCCCGGGCGACGCGCTGGATCCCGGTCGTGTAGGGGCTCGACGCGGTGTCCGTGACGTCGACGACCAACCCCGACGCCGCTCGGACCGGAAGAGCCCCGCGGGCACGGGAGAGGCGACGCCCGGCATGCACGGTCGCCTGCCACCAGCGCTCCGGATCGTCGAGGAGTTGCGCGTGGTCGTCGGCGACCTGGAGCTCGGTCGGGATCCGTCCGGTGAGGAACGAGCGCGCCAGGTAGACCCCGCGGGGGCCCACGGCCTGCACCCGCTCGAGCAGCGCGTCATCGCTGAGGGCCGCGGCATGAAGTGCTTCGGCGAGGCCATCGCGCCGACCGTCGAAGATGGCGCTCACGAGGCAGACCCCTCCCGCACGACGGCCCAGAGCTCTGCAGCGTAGTCCGACCACGCGCGCGGCGGGCGCGCGCCGGCCGCGGCCCGGAGCTCGTCGAGAAGCCGGTCGTCACTCAGCAGCCGACGCATGCCGCCGCGGATCGCGTCGATGCTTCTCGGGTCGACGGTCAGGCATCCGCCGCCGGCGGCGATCTCGGCCATCGAGCCATAGTCGCTCGTGAGCACCGGGACACCGGCGGCGAGCGACTCCACGATCGGCAGACCGAACCCTTCGTGAAGCGACACCAGCACGCTGAAGCGCGCGCCCGCGTAGAGCTCGTAGAGCTCCGCGTCGGAGACGTCGCGTCTCACCGCCACGTCGTGCCCGCGGGCCCGCGCTCGTCGCACCCGACGATCGAAGGGGGTCGTGTGGGATCGGGAGCCGCCGCCCACGAAGACAAGCCGGAATCGCATGCCCTCCGTCTGCAGGCCGAGCGCGGCCGCAAGCACCGCCTCCTGGTTCTTGCGCGGCTCGTGGCTCCCCACGCAGATCACGAGGGGCACTCCGTCGGCGTCGGGGACGTGGCCGCGCGTCGAGCCCGACTCCTCGGCGAGTCGGATCGTGCGCACCGCAGGACCCGCCACCCCTTGCGCGGAGAGCGTCGAGGCGAAGCCGGCGAACTCGCTCGCGGCCGACTCGCTGACCGCGCACACCGTCTGGGCGTGCTTCACGACCGAGAGGAACAGGGCGAACCTGTCGGATTCGATCGGATCGATGAGGTCGGCGCTGACGACCGGGATGGCATCGTGTCCGACGATCACGACACGCGACCCCGACGACTCCGCGAGCGAAGCCAGCACGGGGATCCGCTCGCGGGAGGGGACCTCGGGGAGCACGACGGTCGTGCGCCACGGCACCACGATCTCGGCGACGTCGACCTCGCGGATCTCGGCCGGCGTGTGGTCCCCCCAGGCGAGCAGGCGCACGCGTTCCGGGGCGGTGAGGCCGCGGAACGCCTGCGCCTCGCCGGTCCAGGCGACGGGGACGAACTCCCCGTGCGGCCAATGGGGCAGGGTGCTGCGCACGACCCTTTGGATACCCGTGTTGTGATCACTCGTCGCAGAGTGGCCCGCGTCGACGACCGGCAGCTCCTCGACGATGCGCAGACGACGCGCGGCACCCGTCGACGCATCGTCGCGCGCACCTGCCGAACCGAGCGCGGCGGCGATCCGCGATCGGTCGTCCGCGAGCTGCAGCTCGCGTCGGAACGCGGCGAGCTCATCGGCAGTCGGAAAGGAGCCCGCCACCCCGATGTACACGAGCCAGGCGGTCGACGGATCGCGGACGAGGGAGAGGGCCAGGTCGAGGCGCTCCGACACATCCCCCGTGGGCGGCTCGACCCCGAGCGCCGCGAGCACACTCCGGATCCGGTCGTCGAGAGCGGCGCGGAAGTCGTCGGGGGTCACCGTCGCAGCACCTTCCGCAGCTCACCCGCGAGCACCTCGGCGGTCGTTCGCACGCCGAGCTCCCGCACGAGACGTCGCGCGGTGCGGGCGCGCCGCACGAGCACTCCTCCGCGACTCGACCCGCGCCTGCGTCGCGACGCCTCGCGGGAGAGACGGAGGAACCAGTCGTCAAGCGCCCGACTCGCCTCCACGGCATCCACAGGCGGGTCTACAGACGACACGGCAACTCCTCGAAGACGGCCCCCCTGCCGGCCCCGGGCGGCGAGGGCGCACCCCGGACAGCATATAGTTGCACGCGGCAGCCCGTCGCCGCGGGGCTCCAGCCGAGAGGAGAGTGCCCGTGACTGCTGGCTTCAGCGCGGATGTCGCCGTCGTGGGCGGTGCAGGCCACGTGGGATTGCCCCTGGCGATCGCGCTCGCCGATTCGGGCGCCAAGGTGGTGATCTACGACCTCAGCCAGGCCGCCGTCGATCGCGTGCTGTCGGGGACGATGCCGTTCACCGAACCGGGTGCCGAACCCGTGCTGCAGCGCGTCGTCGCCTCCGGTCTGCTGACGGCATCGACAGACCCCTCCGTGGTGGGGACCGCCGAGAACATCATCGTCGTGATCGGCACCCCGGTCGACGAGCACCTCAACCCCGACCCCAGCGCGATCCCCCGCGCGCTCGACGCATGCAGCGCCCACTTCCGTGACGGGCAGCTGCTCGTGCTGCGCAGCACCGTCTACCCCGGCGTCACCGAGCTCGTCGAGCGGATGATCGACCGTCTCGGCCTCGACATCCCCGTCGCGTTCTGCCCGGAGCGAATCGCCGAGCACAAGGCGATGGAGGAGCTGTACTCGCTCCCGCAGATCGTATCGTCGCGTCGCATCGACGGCCGCGAGCGCGCCGAGGCGCTGTTCCGCCGTCTCACCCAGAAGATCGTTCACCTCGAACCCGAGGAGGCCGAGCTCGCGAAGCTCTTCACGAACACGTGGCGCTACCTCAAGTTCGCGGCGGCCAACCAGTTCTACATGATGGCGAACGACCGCGGCCTCGACTTCGAACGCATCCGCAACGGCCTCGCCCAGGACTACCCCCGAGCGCAGGACATGCCGGGGGCCGGCTTCGCGGCGGGGCCGTGCCTGTTCAAGGACACCATGCAACTCGCCGCGTTCAGCGACAACACCTTCAGCCTCGGCCACTCGGCGATGCTCGTGAACGAGGGGCTGCCGCTCTACATCGTGAGCAGGCTCGAAAAGCGCTTCGATCTCGCCGACAAGACGGTCGGCATCCTCGGGATGTCGTTCAAGGCGGGATCCGACGACATCCGCTCGAGCCTCAGCTACAAACTGCGCCGAGTGCTGAAGTTCAAGGCGAAGGCCGTGATCGGCACGGACCCCTACGTCTCCGAAGACGTCGACGACACCCTCCTGCCGCTCGAGGCCGTGCTCGAGAAGGCCGACATCCTCGTCATCGCGACCCCGCACGCGGAATACCGCGGCCTGCAGACCGACAAGCCCGTCGCCGACGTCTGGAACCTCCGAGGCGCCGGGGTGGTGGTGTGAGCACGACACCTCGCGTCTCCATCGTCATCCCCGCGTACAACGAGGGCGAGGCGATCATCGCCGGCCTGGACCGGATAGCCGAGGCGGTGCAATCGGACGCCGAGGTCCTGATCGTCGTCGACACCCCGGACGACACGACCGTCGCCCCGGTGAACGCCTACAGCGCCGAACACCCCGCGTTCCGAATCGTCGTCAACGACTACGGCCGCGGCCCGGCGCACGCGATCCGCTACGGAATCGACGCGGCGGCGGCGCGAACCGTCGTGGTGACGATGGCCGACGGGTGCGACGACCCCCGTCAGATCGACGACCTCGTTCTCCTCGTGGAGCGCGGCGTCGTCATCGCAGCCGCATCCCGCTACATGCCGGGAGGCCAGCAGGTGGGCGGACCTCGCTTCAAGTCGTTCCTGTCTCGGACCGCGGGCAAGAGCCTCCAGTTCTTCACCAACGCGGGTACACGCGACGCGACGAACTCCTTCAAGGCGTACGACACCGAGTTCGTGCGACGCGTGGGCATCGACAGTCGAGACGGCTTCGAGATCGGCCTCGAGCTCACCGCGAAGGCCCGCCGACTGCGTCTCCCGGTCGCCGAGATCCCGACGATCTGGCTCGACCGCACCTACGGGCAGTCCCATTTCCAGCTGAGCAAGTGGATCCCGAAGTACCTGCGGTGGTACCGGTTCGCGTTCGGCCCCCAGCTCACCCCCGACCAGCTCGTCACCAAGGCACAGAGGAATACACCATGAAGAAGAAGGTCGTCGTCACCGGATCCGCCGGGTTCATCGGCGGATACATCGTCGAGGAGCTCCTCGCGAAGGGATACCGGGTCGTCGGGGTGGACAACTACTCGAAGTACGGCCCCGTCAGGAAGTCCTACGACGACCACCCGGACTACGAACTCGTCGTGGGCGACGTCCAGGACGTCGAGCTCATGACGCGCGTGCTCTCGGACGCGCACCACTTCATCGCGGGCGCCGCCCTCATCGGCGGCATCTCCTACTTCCACACTTACGCATATGACCTGTTGGCCAAGAACGAGCGCATCATCGCCTCGAGCGTCGACGCTGCGATCGCCGCCAAGGCGGCCGGCGGTCCGCTCGAGAAGGTCACCTACATGTCGAGTTCGATGGTGTTCGAGTCGGCCGACCGCTGGCCGAGCAAGGAGGGCGACGAGCGAATCGTCCCGCCGCCGCTGTCGAGCTACGGCTTTCAGAAGCTCGCCGTCGAGTACTTCGCGCGCGCCGCATGGGACCAGTACAAGCTCCCCTACACGATCGTGCGGCCCTTCAACTGCGTGGGGATCGGCGAGAGCCGCGCGCTCGGCGACGTCGAGATCGACTCCGGCAACGTCAAGCTCGCGATGAGCCACGTGGTGCCGGACCTCGTGCAGAAGGTGCTCAAGGGCCAGGACCCGCTGCACATTCTCGGAAGCGGCGAGCAAGTGCGTCACTACACCTACGGTGGCGACCTCGCCCGCGGCATCGTGCTGACTCTCGACCATCCGGCCGCCCTCAACAACGACTTCAACATCTCGACGGCGGTCGGCCACTCGGTCGCCGAGCTCGCCGAGGTCATCTGGCGCAAGATCAAGGGCGCCGACATCCCGCTGCGCCTCGCCCACGACGAGGCCTTCGAGTACGACGTGCAGAAGCGCGTGCCGGATGTCAGCAAGGCCCAGGAGGTGCTCGGCTTCTCCGCCGACACCACGCTCGAGGAGATGCTCGACGAGGTCATCCCGTGGATCCAGAACGCGGTCGCCGAAGGGACCATCTGAGGTGTCGACCGGGCTCGCGGCCCGATCCTGGGCGTTCCTGACCTCACCGCGTGCCACCTGGTGGCTCGTCGGGGCGCTCGTCGCGGTGGGCAGCCTCATCCGCATCCCGCAGCTCGGTCACACGCTCGCGGAGGCCTACGCCTTCCGCCAGACGCAGACCGCGTTCGTCGCCCGCGAGTACTCGGAGCACGGCATCGACCTGTTCCGCACACCACTGCCGGTTTTCGGACCCGACGCGGACGTGCCGATGGAGTTCCCGCTGTGGCAGGGGATCGCAGCCCTGTTCATGATGGCGGGCCAGCCGGCCGACGTCGCGGTGCGGACCCTCGCGCTCCTGTCGTTCCAGCTGTGCGCCGTGCTGCTCGCGGTTCTCGTGCGCCGGTGGCACGGCGCCGCCGCCGCGGTCGTATCGGTCGGGCTGCTGCAGTTCCTGCCTTTCGGGCTGCTGTGGGGCGCCGCGTCGCTCATCGACTTCTTCTCGGTCGCGCTCTCACTGCTCATGGTCATCGGGATCGACGCGTGGTTCGAGCGAAGGCACCTCCCCTGGCTCGCCGTCGGCTCGGCCGCCGCGGTGCTCGCATTCCTCGTGAAGGTGACGACCGTTCCGAGCTGGGGGCTGCTCCTCGTCGTGTCGCTCGTGCTCATGCTGCGTGCCCGGGGATGGGTCGGAAGCTGGCGCCGACTGCTGGCCGGCCTCATCGGACCGGTTGCGGGGTTCGCCGCCGCGCTCGCCTGGACCGCCTATGCCGACGCGGTCAAGCGCGCCGAGCCGCTCACGCAGTTCCTCACGAGCTCCCAGCTGCGCGACTGGAACTTCGGCACGCTCAGCCAGCGCGTCGAGGCGGACGGCTACTGGACGATCCTGGGACGGCTGGCGGGCGAGATCGCCGGGCCGATGCTCTTCGGCCTCGCCATCGCCGTCGCCGCCGCGATCTTCCAGTCGCGCTTCGAGGATCGGCTCCGCAGCCTCGGCTGGCTGCTCGTCGCGGTCTCCGCACCGCTGGTCTTCTTCAATCTCTACGTCGTGCACAGCTACTACCTGATCGCGATCTACCCCGCGATCGTCGCGGCGATGGCGGTCGGCGGCGTCTGGCTCCTCCGCACGCTCCGGGTGCAGCGCTGGCAGCGGGTCGCGCTCGCGGCTCTCGCGACGGGAGTGCTTTTCGCGGGAACCGTGCTCAGCCCGCAGGGGCACGCCAACGTCGCCCAATGGGCCAGAGGCAACGCCGAGCCGGCGCTCTCCCGGCTGCTCGCCGAGCGCACGCCCGAGGGATCCCCCGTGATCATCGTCGGGTGCGACTGGGATCCGTCGTTCCTGTACTACGCGCAGCGTGCGGGCATGATGTTCCGCGGATCCGATGCGGGCGACACCTGGTCGCGTCACGACATCGGGGCCTATGCGGCGCTCTACAACTGCCGCCCCGACCTCGACCCGGCCGACTATCTTCCGGCCGGAGTCGTCGCCGTCGGGACCGACGACCCGGGGCTCTACCGTCTCGAACAGCGGTGACCCGGGGGCCGGGCAGCGGCGCTGTGTAGACTGGCGGCTGCTATTGCCCGACGACATCGCAAGGAACACGACATGCGCGCCCTGATCACCGGCGTCACCGGACAGGACGGCCTCTACCTCTCCGAACTCCTTCTCAGCAAGGGTTATGAGGTCTACGGGCTGATCCGCGGGCAGAACAACCCGAAGTACGAGCTCGTCGAGAAGACGGTCCCGGGTGTGAAGCTCCTCACCGGCGACCTCACCGACTTCTCGAGCATCCTGCGAGCCCTGTCGGTCGCTCAGCCTGACGAGATCTACAACCTCGGCGCCATCTCCTTCGTCGCCTACTCGTGGGAGAACGCGCAGCTCACGAGCGATGTGACCGGCAAGGGCGTGCTCAACATCCTCGAGGCGACGCGGCTCTGGGCCGGCGACGACCTCGACAAGGTGCGCTTCTACCAGGCGTCGAGCTCCGAGATGTTCGGCAAGGTGCAGGAGGTGCCGCAGCGCGAGTCGACGCTCCTGTGGCCACGCTCCCCCTACGGCGTCGCCAAGGTCTTCGGTCACTACATGACCATCAACTACCGCGAGTCGTACGGCATGCATGCCTCGAGCGGCATCCTGTTCAACCACGAGTCGCCGCGCCGCGGTCCCGAGTTCGTCACCCGGAAGGTCTCTCTGGCGGTCGCGCGCATCGCGCTGGGCCTGCAGTCGGAGATCGTCATGGGCAACCTCGACTCCAAGCGCGACTGGGGCTTCGCCGGCGACTACGTCGAGGCGATGTGGCGGATGCTGCAGCAGGAGCATGCCGACGACTACGTCGTCGCGACGGGCGAGACCCACTCGATCCGCGAGCTGCTCGAGGTCGCCTTCTCCGAGGCCGGCATCGCGGAGTGGGAGCACCTCGTCAAGCAGGATCCGCGCTTCATCCGGCCGGCCGAGGTGGATCTGCTGATCGGCGATCCCGCCAAGGCGCGCTCGGTGCTCGGGTGGGAGCCGAAAGTCGGCTTCGAGGAGCTCGTACGCATGATGGTGCGCAGCGATCTCGCCGAGCAGAAGCAGCTCGCGAGACTCTGACAACCCGCCGATGACACGCGTCTTCATCACCGGGATCAGCGGTCAGGACGGCAGCTACCTCGCGGACCGACTGGTCGCCGAGGGCGCCGAGGTGCATGGACTCATCCGGGGCTGGGATGACGACGCGCGCGCCCTGCACGAGCGCCATCCCGGCATCGATCTGCACGAGGGCGACCTCTCCGACGCGACCGGGCTCGCCGACCTCGTGCGCGGGCTCGCGCCGTCCGAGATCTACAACCTCGCCGGCATCAGCTCAGTCGCACAGTCCTGGCGTGAACCCGTGCTGACCGGTCAGATCACGGGCGTCGCCGTCACCGCGCTGCTGGATGCAGCCTCCCGGCTCCCCGGGGAGGTGCGGGTGTTCCAGGCGTCCAGCTCGGAGATCTTCGGCGACCCCGAGCACGCGCCGCAGGACGAGTCGACGCCGATCGCACCGAACTCGCCGTACGGAGTCGCGAAGGCCTACGCGCACCGGATGGCCGCGCTGTTCCGTGCCCGTGGGCTGTTCGTCGCGACGGGGATCCTGTACAACCACGAGTCCCCGCGTCGCCCCGAGGCGTTCGTCACCCGCAAGATCACGGCGGCCGCCGCGCGCATCTCGCTCGGCCTGCAGGAGACCCTCGAGCTCGGCGACCTCACGGTCGAGCGCGACTGGGGCTGGGCGCCCGACTACGTGGACGCGATGCTCCGCGCTACCCGGCACGACGTCCCGGGCGACTTCGTGATCGCCACGGGGAAGAGCCACACGGTCGCCGACTTCGTCGCGGCGGCATTCCGCGCGGCGGGCGTGGCGGACGGCGCCGACCGCGTCCGGGTGAACCCGGAGTTCATCCGACCCGCCGAGATCTCGCGGATGCGGGGCGACGCGGGACGGGCGCGCGCAGAACTCGGCTGGGCGCCGAGCGTCGACTTCGACGGGCTCGTGAGCCGGATGGTCGAGCACGATCTCTCCCTGATCCGGGAGGGCGCGGGGTCGGCAGGGTGAGCGCCGCCCGGGTGCTCGTCGATGCGACCGCGATCCCCGCCGACCGCGGCGGGGTCGGCCGCTATCTCGACGGGCTGCTCGGCGCGCTCGCGGGACCCGACGCTCCGACCGTCGTCGCCCGGGCGGACGACGCCGAGCACTTCCGAGGCCTCGGCCTGCCCGTGCTCGTCGCCCCCGACCGTGTTCGCAACGCGGGTTTCCGCATCCTCTGGGAGCAGCTCGGCCTGCCGCGCGTCATGCGGCGCGAGGGCTTCGACGTGCTCCACTCGCCGCACTACACCTTCCCCCTGTTCGGACGCTTCGGCCGGGTCGTGACGATCCACGACCTGACCTTCTTCACTCTTCCGGCGCTCCACTCGCGCCTCAAACGGAACTTCTTCCGCTTCTGGTTGCGACGCGCGGCGCGCCGCAGGCTGCCGGTGATCGCCGTGAGCGCCGCGACCGCGGATGAGTTCGCCCGCATCCTGGATGCGGATCGCACCCGGATCGTGGTCGCGCCCCATGGATTCGACCGCGCGATCTTCCACCCGCCAACGCCCGAGCAGGTCCGCGGCTTCCGCGACTCCCAGCGACCACCGCTCACGCGATGGATCGCGTTCCTCGGCACGATCGAACCGCGCAAGAACCTGCCGGCCCTCGTCGCGGCGCACGCGACGCTCGGCCCCTCGGCGCCCGCGCTGCTGATCGCGGGCGGCCCGGGGTGGGACCCGGACGCGGCCCCCGCGATCTCGGCCTCCCGCGCGAGCGGCCACGACGTCCGCACCCTCGGCTACCTGCCGCTCGAACAGCTCTCCGCGTTCCTCGGGGGTGCCGAGGTGGTCGCCTACCCGAGTCTCGGCGAAGGGTTCGGGCTCCCCGTGCTCGAGGCCATGGCCTCCGGCGCCGCCGTGCTCACGACCGATCGCCTCGCGCTGCCCGAGGTGGGTGGCGACGCCGTGCGGTACACGGACGTCGGCGCCGAGGCGATCGGCGACGCACTGCGGACGATGCTCGACTCCCCCGACGAGCGTCGTGCGCTCGCGGCCGCCGCGGTCTCGCGCGCGGCCCGGTTCAGCTGGGAGGCCGCGGCGGCCGCACACCGCGACGCCTATGAGGCGGCGTCATGAGCGCGGCAGTCGGAGTCGTGGTCGTGACCTATCGCTCCGCTCCGGTGCTCCCGGCGTTGCTCGCCTCGCTCGCGGATGCAGGCTCGAACCCGATCGAGCTCGTCGTCGTCGACAACTCCCCCGAGGACGATGGCGTCGAGGCGCTCGTCGCCGCGTTCCCCGGCGCGAGACTCGTGCCGTCCCGCGACAACCCCGGATACGGGACCGCGGCGAACCGCGGCATCCGGGCGCTCTCGCCCGAGGTGCGCTGGGCCGTCATCGCGAATCCCGACGTGGTCGTCGCACCGCACGCCCTCGACGCCCTGCTGGCGGGCGCCGAGCGCCACCCCGACGCGGGCTCGCTCGGCCCGCTCATCCGGGATCCCGACGGAACCGTCTACCCCTCAGGACGCAACCTGCCGTCCTTGCGTACGGGCGTGGGACACGCCGCCTTCGTGCGGGTGTGGCCGCGCAACCCCTGGACCCGCCGGTACCGCAACGATCGCGAGCTGCGCGAACGCGGAGTCGGCTGGCTCTCGGGCGCCTTCCTCCTCGTGAACCGCGCGGCGTTCGAGCGGATCGGCGGATTCGACGAGGACTACTTCATGTACTTCGAGGACGTCGATCTCGGTCGACGGCTCACCAAGGCCGGTCACGGCAACTACTACATCCCCGCGGCCGAGGTGACGCACACCGGGGCCGAGTCCACCCGGCACGCCCCGCGCGCGATGATCGTCGCCCATCATCGCTCCGCCTACCGCTACCTCGCCTCGAAGTATCACGGCTGGTACCTCTGGCCGCTCCGCGTCGTGCTGCGCATCGGCCTGGCTTTTCGCGCCAGAGTCGCCCGTGGATGACGTCGACTACAGTGTCAGGGTGAGTCCCGAGCCTCCCGCCCCCGAGGCCGATCCCCACCCCGCGCACTCCCACGAGCTGCTGCCCGACGACATCCTCCCGGAGGCATCCGCCGAGCCGCCCGCCGGGATGACGGGCCCCCCGGGACCTCTCCTGCGGCTCATCCACGATCAGCGGATCGCGTTCCTCGCGGTGGGCGGCATCAACACTCTGGTCGGCTTCGGCTGGTTCGTGCTGTTCGAGCTCACCATCGGGCGCGCGCTCGGCGACTTCGGCTACCTGGCGACCCTCGCATGCGCGCACATCGCGAGCGTGCTGTGCGCGTTCGTGCTCTACCGACGTTTCGTGTTCAGGGTGCGAGGGCACGTCGTGCGAGATCTGCTGCGCTTCGAGCTGGTGTACCTCGTGTCGCTCGGGATCAACTTCGCGCTGCTTCCCCTCCTCGTCGAGTTCGCGAATCTCCCGCCCATCGCCGCGCAGGCGCTCATCGTGACGGTCACCACCCTGGTGAGCTGGTTCGGACACCGGGGCTTCAGCTTTCGTCGCTCCGCCCACGAGAAGGACGCCGGATGACCCCGCGCGTCTCGATCGTGGTCCCCGCGTACAACAACGGGGCGTACATCGCCCGCACCATGGACTCGATCCTCGCGCAGACCTTCACCGATCTGGAGATCATCGTGGCGGACCACACCTCGACCGACGACACGGCCGAGGTGCTCGCCCGTTACGCCGACGAGCCGCGTCTCACCCTGCTCACCACACCCGCCGGCGGTGGAGCAGTGCGCAACTGGAACACGGTGAGCCAGGCGGCCACGGGCGAGTTCGTGAAGCTCGTGTGCGGTGACGACCTCATCCACCCCGAGCTCGTCGCCGCCCAGGTCGAGGCGCTCGACGCCGCGCCGACCGCGGTGCTCTCGGCCTCGCGTCGCGACATCGTCGACGCGGCCGACCGACCGATGGTGCGCGGGCGCGGCCTGGGCGGGCTGTCGGGACTCGTCCCCGGGAGGAAGGCCATCCAGCGCACGGTGCGCCAGGGGACCAACATCTTCGGCGAACCCGGATGCGTGCTCATGCGGCGCAGCGTGCTCGAGCGAGTCGGCTGGTGGGATGACCGCTTCCCCTACCTCATCGACCAGGCCACCTACACCCGGGTGCTGCTGGAAGGGGACTTCGCCGCCGTCGATCGCTCGCTCGCATCGTTCCGGGTGAGCGACAGCCAGTGGAGCGTGCGTCTCGCGCGCTCGCAGGCGCAGCAGGCGATCGCGTATCACCGCTGGCTCCGCGAGGAGCATCCGCACGTCGTCTCGGCGTCGGATGCGCGCCGAGGCGACCTCGCCGCGCGGGCGATGGCCACGGCCCGCCGAGCCGTGTATCTCGTGATGGCCCGACGCATGCGGGAGGCGGGGTGAAGGGGGCGCTCGCGCGGGTGCGGGGCGCATGGACCCGCAACGACCTGCTCTTGTACGTCGTGGTGGCGGTCGCAGCCTCCGTCCTCGCATACGGCGCGCTCGCCCTGTGGCGCGCCGACCTCGGGGTGCCCCTGACCTACTGGGGAGATGCGCTCGCCGTCGGATCGCACTTCAAGACCGTCATCGAGAACGGCTGGTACGAGTTCAACCCCCTGCTCGGCGCGCCGGCGGGGCAGACCTACAACGACTTCCCGACAGCCGACAACCTCAACTTCATCGCCGCGGCGATCCTCGGCCGGTTCTTCACGGACTGGCCCGTGGCGATGAACCTGTACTTCCTCATCGGCTTCCCCCTCGCGGCCGTCTCCATGACCTGGTTCCTGCGCGTGTGCGGCTCCTCCAAGGCCGTCGTGCTGGCGCTCGCCCCGCTGTTCGCGATCGCCCCCTACCACTTCTCCCGCGGCGAGGGGCATCTGTTCCTCGCGTCGTACTTCGTCCTCCCCCTGTCGCTCGTGCTTGTCGTGCGGGCGATCCGCGGGGAGCCGCTGTGGGGGTGGCGCGACGACCGCCGCGCCGCGATGCGACTGTTCGGGCGAGGGGCGTCCACGCTCACGATCGTCGCGCTGACCGCGACCTCGTCCAGCTACTACTCGGTGTTCTTCCTCATCCTGCTCGCATTCGCGGGCATCGCAGCGCTCATCACCCGTCGGGCCTGGCGACGCTTCTGGGGGGCTGCGGTCGCCGGCGGCCTCACGGTCGTCGCGATGCTCGTCAACATGCTGCCCGACATGGTATTCGCGTGGATCAACGGGGCCAACCCCGCGGGGCTCGAGCGCGGCCATGCCGAGGCCGAGATCTACGCGTTGAAGCTCTCGCAGCTGATCCTCCCCTGGCCCGGCCATCGGATCCCCGTGCTGCGCGAACTGCGCGCCCTCTACGACGCGAACTACCCTCTCGTGTCCGAGTCGCCTGCGCTCGGCGCGGTGGCGGCGGCCGGATTCGTGGCCATGCTGCTGTTCGTGGCGTACGCGGCCACCCGTGCGGGGGGCTGGCGCGCGCGCGGTCGAGGCGACCGCGCGGTCTTCTCGCTGTTCGGCTCTCTCGCCGCGCTGACGCTGGTGGCGTTCCTGTTCTCGAGCGTCGGCGGCCTGTCGACGATCATCTCCTTCGTCACGACGAGCCTGCGCGGCTGGAACCGGATGTCGATCTACATCGCGGCGCTCTCGCTCGCCGCGACCGCGATCCTCCTCGACTGGCTCATCCGCGCGATCGTGCGCCGCGCCAAACTGCGCGGCGCGGGGCGCGCGCTGGTCGCCGGCGCGCTCGCCGCGATCGTCCTCGTGGTCGGCTTCGTCGACCAGACCCCGTGGGACGCGGGCGACGACTACGCGGCGACGGCCGCGAGGTTCACGGCGGATCGATCGTGGTTCGCGACCGTTCAGGAAGCGGCAGGCGCGGGCGCGACCATCATGCAATTGCCCTACCAGTCGTTCCCGGAGGACGTCGGGCCGACGGGCGTGCTCGGCTCCGAGGTGCTCATCCCCTACCTGCAGACGAGCGACATCGCCTGGACGGGCGGCGGCATCAAGGGACGACCACGCGCCGAATGGACGCAGGTCCTCGAGTCGCAGTACCCCCCGGCCCAGATCGCGCGCATCGCCGCCGCGACCGGGATGACCGGCATCCTCGTCGACCGGCTGTCGATGTTCCCCGGGCCTCGGGCGACGCTCGAGGCTGGTCTGGCCAAGGCGGCAGGAGCGCCGCTCGAGAGTCCGGATGGGCGCTACTCCTACTACAGCCTCGACCGACTCGAGAAGGAGCTCTCCGCGAGCGCCGGCGCGGGCGAGCTCGCCGCGGTGCGCGCCCGCGCGATCGATCCCGTGACGATCGACGACCGCTCCGGCTTCGCGCGCGGGTTCGACGACGCCGGCGGTCTCGAGTCGCGGCAGCGCGAGGCCGATCCTCGGCTCCGGCTCATCAACGACAGCGGCACCGCAGCACGCGGCACGCTCGAGCTCGAGTTCCGATTCGACACCGACACGGGAGGCGTCGTGCCCGGCACCCTCGCGGTTCGTCTGCCGGATGGGAGCATCCGCGACGTGCCGATCCGCGACGGCTCCGGCACGCTCTCGACGCCGATCACCCTGACGCCCGGAACCGCCGAGGTGACGATCATCGCACCCGCTCCCGGAACGGACGGAGCCGCCGCGGTGGTGCTCGGACACCGGGGAGTGCGCGACGCCGTGGTGTCCGCCTTCGCCGAGTCCGGGAACTGAGCGCGAGCACCCGGAATGCTAAGGTCGGATCCCGTGACGGACGCAGCGGAGCCCTGGGAGGTTCCGCACCTCATCTCGGTCGTGATCCCCGTCTACGGCGGGGAGCTCACCCTGGCGGGTGTGGTCGACGAGGTGCTCGCGCTGAGCACGGAGCGACGCACTCCCGACGGATACCCGTTCCGGGTGACCGAGGTCGTCCTCGTCTACGACAACGGACGCGACGATTCGGCGCGTGTCATCCGTGAGTTGGCCCGACAGCATGAACTCGTTCATCCGGTCTGGTTGAGCCGCAACTACGGGCAGCATGCCGCGACCCTCGCCGGCATGGCTTCGAGCGGGGGCGAGTGGATCGTGACACTCGACGAGGACGGTCAGCACGATCCCGCCGACATCCCCGTCTTGCTCGACACGGCGCTTCGCGAGCAGGCGCCCCTCGTCTACGCGAAGCCGGTTAACAACCCCTCTCATGGCTTCCTCCGGAACTCCGCCTCCCGCGGCGCCAAGTGGCTCCTCACCACGTTCTTCGCGGGAGCCGGTGCCCAGAACTACCAGAGCTACCGCCTCGTGCTCGGATCCGTGGGCCGCGGAGTGGCGGCCTACGCGGGCTCAGGCGTCTATCTCGACGTCGCGCTCGGCTGGGTCGCCCCCCCGGCCGCGACCGCGCCGATCCGGCTGCGCGACGAGGGCGAGCGGCGCTCCGGCTATTCGGCGCGGCGCCTGTTCTCGCACTTCTGGCGGATGATCATCACGAGCGGCACGCGCGGGCTCCGCTTCGTCTCGGCCCTCGGGGCGATTCTCGCCGCCGTCGGCGTCGCGGTGACGATCTACCTCCTCGTCGTTCGGCTGACGACGGTCGAGATCCCCGAAGGCTGGGCCTCGACGATCGTCGTGGTCCTCCTGTCGTCGGGCGCGATCCTGGTGTCGATCGGCATCATCGCGGAATACATCGGGGTCAACGTGAGTGCCGCGCTCGGTCGCCCCGCGTATCTCGTGACGGGTGACCCGGCCGACGGTCCGCTCGGCCGGCGGCGCCCCGGTTCATGACCGCCGCGTGGGTCGTGGGCCGTAGCGGAATGCTCGGCAGCGCGATCGCACGCGCGCTGCATGACCGCCCCGACTGGTCGGAGTCGGTCGGCGTCGGACTGCCCTGGTCAGAAGGTCCCGATGCCGTGCGCCCCGCGGCGCGCGACGCCGCGCGACGCCTCCTGGCGGACGCGGACGGCGGCCCGTGGGCGCTCATCTGGGCGGGCGGCGCCGCCGTGACGGCAAGCAGTGAGGCCGACACCGATCGCGAGTTCGAACTGTTCGCCGCCGCATTCGACGGCGCCGCCGAAGCGCTCCGACCCGATGCAGCGAATGGCCGCTTCTTCGTGGCGTCATCGGCCGGCGGCGTGTACGCGGGGAGCACGAATCCACCGTTCACGGAACGGAGCGAGCCGGTGCCGCTCGCGCCGTACGGCCGACTCAAGCTGCGTTCGGAGGTCTACGCCCGATCGGTCGCCGAGCGGATCGGCGTCCCGAGCATCGTCGGCCGCATCGCGAACCTCTACGGACCGGGCCAGCGACTCGACAAGCTTCAAGGCATCATCTCGCACCTCGCCTTGGCGCGCCTCACGGCGACTCCCGCATCGGTGTTCGTTCCGCTCGACACGCTGAGGGACTACCTCTTCGTCGACGATGCCGCCGAGCTCGTGCTCGCCGCCCTCGATCGTCTGGAGGTCGAGCGGGGGCACGTGACCAAGATCCTGGCGACGGGCGAGGGCACGAGCATCGCCTCGCTGCTCGGGCAGCTCCGTGCGATCTCGAAGGCCCGGCCACGGGTCGTGCTCGGTGCCTCGCCGGTGGCGCGCCACCAAGCCAGGGACCTGCGGCTGCGCTCGGTCGTCTGGCCCGAGATCGATCGGGCGCGGACCCGCACCCTCCCGGAGGGCATCGGCCGCACCATCCAGGACATCGAGCGGCGCCTGCGCGACGGCGATCAGCGGGCGACGAGCAGCTCCGTCAGGTAGCTCCCGTAGCCGCTCTTCACGAGCGGTGCGGCGAGCTCGGCCAGGCGCGCGTCGTCGATCCAGCCGTTTCGCCAGACGATCTCCTCGATGCAGCCGATCTTCTGCCCCTGGCGCGCCTCGATGACCCGCACGTACTCCGAAGCCTGCATCATCGACTCGAAGGTGCCGGTGTCGAGCCAGGCGGTGCCGCGGTCGAGCACCTGCACGCGCAGCCGGCCCTGGTCGAGATAGTGGGCGTTCACGGCCGTGATCTCGAGCTCGCCGCGAGCACTCGGACGGATGTCGCGCGCGACCTTCACCACCTCGTTGTCATAGAAGTAGAGCCCGGGTACGGCGAAGCTGCTCTTCGGGTGCTCGGGCTTCTCTTCGATGGAGATTGCGCGGTTATCGGCATCGAACTCCACCACGCCGTAGGCGCGCGGATTCGCGACGTGGTAGGCGAAGATGAGAGCGCCGTCGAGCTCCGCGTTGCCCTGCAGTGAGGTGCCGAGCGTGGCGCCATGGAAGATGTTGTCGCCCAGCACGAGTGCGACGCTCTCCTCGCCGATGAACTCCTCGCCGATGATGAAGGCCTGCGCGAGCCCGTCCGGCGAAGGCTGCACGGCGTAGCTGAGCGTGATGCCGAGCGCCGAGCCGTCGCCCAGCAGACGCTGGAACTGTGCCTGATCCTCCGGAGTCGAGATCACCAGGATCTCCCGGATGCCGGCCAGGAGGAGCGTCGACAAGGGGTAGTAGATCATGGGCTTGTCGTAGATCGGCATGAGCTGCTTGGAAATGCCCTTGGTGATCGGATACAGCCGGGTGCCGGATCCGCCCGCCAGAATGATGCCGCGCATCAAGCCTCCCCTCGCGCCGCACGATAGAAGCGCCTGCACTCCTCGAAGTCGGGCAGCAGACCACGCTCAAGCGCCTCGGCGAGGCTCGGCGCGGCAGCGTCTCGCGGTGAGACGAGGAGCTCGTCGCCCTCGAACGGCAGCTCGAGGGCGAGCTGCGGATCGCGCGGGTCGATGGTGAACTCCCGCTCGGGGGTGTAGACGGTCGACGTGAGATAGCTCGCCGTCGCCCCATCCGTCAACGCGACGAGCAGATGGCCGAGCCCTTCCGCAAGGTACACCGCCTTGCGCTCGAGATCGTCGATGAGCACGCGATCCCATTGGCCGAAGGTCGGCGATCCGACCCGGATATCGATGACGTAGTCGTAGAAGGCTCCGTGCGGCGCATGCACGAACTTCGCCTGCCCGGGCGGCACGATCGCGTAGTGGACGCCGCGCACGACGCCACGAGACGAGACGGAGATGTTCCCCTGCCGCAACTCGAGGGGATGGCCGATCACCTCCTCGAGCGCCTCGAAGCGATAGAACTCGAGGAATGCACCCCGTGTGTCGGCGTGGATGACGGGAGTGAACTCGAAGGCGTCCGGGACGGTGAGCTCTCGGATTCGCACGCAGGAAGTCTATCCGTGCCACGGGCGCGCTTTGCCGCCCCCGGTAGGATTCGGGGGTACTCGGAGAACGGAGCACCCTCCCCCATGCGCATCCTCGTCACCGGAGGAGCCGGCTTCATCGGCTCGAACTTCGTGCACCATCTCGTCGAGCACACCGACCACACGGTCACCGTGCTCGACAAGCTCACCTACGCGGGCAACCTCGCCTCCCTCGACGGTCTGCCCGCCGAGCGGGTCGCGTTCGTCAGGGGCGACATCGCGGATGCGGGGCTCGTGGACGAGCTGTTCGGCCGCCACGACGCGGTCGTGCACTACGCGGCGGAGAGCCACAACGACAACTCGCTGAACGATCCCCGCCCGTTCCTCGACACCAACATCATCGGCAGCTACACGCTGCTCGAGGCGGCCCGCCGGCACGGCATCCGCTTCCACCACATCTCCACCGACGAGGTCTACGGCGATCTCGAGCTGGACGACCCGGAGCGGTTCACCGAGAACACCCCGTACAACCCCTCGAGCCCCTACTCGTCGACGAAGGCCGGCAGCGACCTCCTCGTGCGCGCCTGGGTGCGCTCCTTCGGCGTGCAGGCGACGATCTCCAACTGCTCCAACAACTACGGTCCCTACCAGCACGTCGAGAAGTTCATCCCCCGGCAGATCACCAACGTGCTCCGCGGCGAGCGCCCCAAGCTGTACGGCACGGGCGAGAACGTGCGCGACTGGATCCACGCCGACGACCACTCCTCTGCCGTGCTCACGATCCTCGAGAAGGGTCGCATCGGCGAGACCTACCTGATCGGCGCCGACGGCGAGAAGAATAACAAGGACGTCGTCGAGCTCATCCTCACCGAGCTCGGTCAGCCCGCGGACGCCTACGACCTGGTGACCGACCGCCCCGGCCACGACCTGCGCTACGCGATCGACTCGACCAAGCTGCGCACCGAGCTCGGCTGGACCCCGCGCTTCTCCGACTTCGCGCAGGGCCTCGCCGACACCATCTCCTGGTACCGCGACAACGAGTCGTGGTGGGCTCCCCAGAAGGAGGCCACCGAGGCCAAGTACCGGGCGTCCGGGCAGGCATGACCCGCTACCTGATCGCGGGCGCGGGCGGGATGCTCGGCCACGACCTGCAGCGGGCGCTCGCCGGGCGCGACGTCGTCGCCCTCGGCCGCGCCGAGCTCGACGTGACCGACGCCTCGGCCGCCGAGGCGGCGGCGCGCGGCGTCGACGTCGTCATCAATGCCGCCGCGTACACCGCGGTCGACGCCGCAGAGGCCGACGAGGACGCCGCCTACGCGGTCAACGCCACGGGTGCGCAGAACCTGGCCAGGGCCGCGGCCGCGGCGGGCGCACGGTTCGTGCAGGTCTCGACCGACTACGTCTTCCGAGGCGACGCGCACCGTCCCTACGCCGAGGACGCCCCGCTCGACCCCCTCGGCGCCTACGGGCGCAGCAAGGCGGCCGGCGAGCGCCTCGTGCGCGAAGCGCATCCGGCCCCCCACATCGTGCGCACCGCCTGGCTGTACGGAGCCGACGGATCGAACTTCGTCTCGACGATGCTGCGACTCGCCCTGGAGCGCGACACCGTGACGGTCGTCGCGGACCAGCGCGGCCAACCGACCTGGTCGAGAGACCTCGCAGGCTGGATCCTCACCCTCCTCGACACCGGAGCGCCGGCGGGCGTCTACCACGGGACGTCCTCAGGCGAGGCGAGCTGGTTCGAGCTCGCTCGAGCGGTCTTCGCCCTTGCGGGACACGATGTCGCACGGGTTCTGCCGACAACCGCCGCCGCGTTCGTCCGCCCCGCCCCACGCCCCGGGTACTCGGTGCTCGGGCACGAAGGATGGCAACGCATCGGTCTGCCGCTACCACGCCACTGGACGGATGCCCTGGCAGATGCCTTCCGTCACCTCGGGCCGGCATGACACAGCTTCGTGTCATCCTCGAGCAGCTCGTCTCCCCCGTGCCGGGCGGCATCGGCCGCTACACGGCAGAACTGACTCGGGCGCTCATCGCCACCGCACCCCCCGGCGCCGACGTGATCGGCTTCGTCCCGTCGAGCCACCCCGACCTCTACGCCGACGTGGAACGGCGGCTTCCCGGGCTCGCGAGGCTCGACAAGTCCGTCCTCGACCGCCGGATGCTGGCCGAGGCGTGGCGTCATGGATTCGTCGAGCGCTCGGCGCGCGGGATGGTCCACGCGATGAGTCTCATGGCTCCGCTGGTCCGCCATGATCGGGTCCACGATCCCGGGACGCAGATCGTGGTCACGATCCACGACGCCATCCCCTGGACCCACCCTGAGACGCTCACCCGACGCGGCGTCGCCTGGCATCGCGCGATGGCGCGCCGCGCCGAGCGCCACGCCGATGCCGTCATCGTGCCGACGCACGCGGTCGCGGAGGATCTGCGACGGTACCTCGATCTCGGCGATCGGATCCGCGTGGTCGGTGGTGCGCTCGGAACGGAGCTGAAGCTCCCAGACGACCCTGTCGCGCGCGCCGACGAGCTGAAGCTTCCCCAGCGCTTCGTCCTGAGCGTCGGAACCCTCGAGCCGCGGAAGGGACTCGGGCCGCTGATCCAGGCGATGCGCGAGCTGCCGGCGGAGATTGAGCTCGTGATCGTCGGCCCCGAGGGCTGGGGCGGGATCCGTATCGAGGACCTCGCACGCGAAGCGGGGGTGTCCGGTCGGGTTCACGCACTCGGTCGGCTCGACGACTCCGACCTTGCAGTCGCCCTGGGGGCCGCTGAAGTGGTCGCGGTTCCGAGTCTTGCCGAAGGCTTCGGCCTGCCCCTGCTCGAAGCGTTCGCGTTCGGCGCCCCCGTCGTCCATTCGGATGCCGCGGCACTCGTCGAAGTCGCGGGCGGCGCCGGGTACATCGTCGCGCGCGAGGATGCCGCGGGCTATCCCCGTCGTCTCGGCGAGGCGATCGGAGAGGTGCTCGCCGATGCCTCTCTTGCGGAGCGCCTGCGGGTTCTGGGCGCCGATCGCGCTCACGCGTTCAGCTGGCGCGACTCGGCGGAGAAGGTCTGGCAGCTGCACGCCGATCTGTGACGGCGAGGCTCCTGCCGCGCTCGGGCCGGCCTCCTACGATCGCCCGCGGAGGCGGAGAGCCCCGAGCGCCCGCAGGGGCGAGGTGACCTTCCAGCTCGTGCTCGCTCGAAGGTCCGCGATCTCGGCTTCGAGGGCTCCTGCCCGTGCCGCCTGTTCGCGCACCACGTATTCTTCCGTGACACGCGCGCCGAGCTGGGCGTAGAAGTCCCTCACCTCGTGCTCGTGGGAGTTGGCGTATTCGATGAAGGCCAGCACGGAGTCGGGCACATCTGTACCGACCGCGAGAACTCCGAGGCCATGTCCGTGGTGGAACCGGAACGACGGCCAGCGGTCCGCGATCTCATCCCAGAATCGATGGACTCCGAATCCCTCACGGAACTCATAGCAGTCGTGGAACAGCACCACCCCGTTGTCCGCGACCTTCGGCAGGTACTCCTCGAAGTCCTCCCGGACGTCCTCATAGCCGTGGCGGCCGTCGATGTGAAGCAGCTCCACGCTGTTGTCGTCGATCCGCGGCGCCGACTCGGAGAAGTACCCCCGAATGAGCTCGGTTCGATGGGGGAAATCCGCCTCGGCGATCGCCTTCACCGACTCGTACACCGACTCGTCGTAGAACCCCGCGTGGTCGTCGCCCTCCCAGCTGTCGAGCGCGAACAGTCGGGTGTCGAGCCCGAGCCGATCCGCCAACTCGGCGAAGGCGAAGAACGAGAAGCCGGTGTGCGTCCCCAGCTCGACCAGAGTGCGAGGACGCAACGCATCCATCAGCCACCCCGCGAAGGCCGCGTGCTCGAACCATGCCGAGCGGATGAGCCGCGACGGCACCAAGTACGAGGCAGGAGAGGCGTATGGCGAAGGAACTGCAGCAGCGCGCGTCACACGCACAGCCTAGGGAGTGTCGGTGGCCGGAGTCGGATGCAACGCCTCACGCACCCGCGACTGGATCGCCCCGAAGTCGGGATGCAGATTGTCGAACTCAGGGGGCACGAAGTCGATGGAGACCGCGGGGTGCTCTCTCGACTTGTCCGCGAGGGCGACGAAATGACTCAGCATCGGCTTCGGAAGGTCGGTCTTCACGACCTGTGCACCCGCTTCCGCGATCGCCGTGAAGTTCGCCACGACGTTCACCGGATTCGCCTGCGCAAGAATGGCCTCCTGCACCTGACGCTGGCGCGACATCCGATCGTAGTCGTTGGAGCCATAGCGCGAACGCGCGTACCAGAGAGCCGTAGCGCCGTCCATGTGCTGCGCACCGGCCTCGATGTACCCCTCCGGCGGCTGGATGCTCCCGTCGTTGTCGTTCCGCTCGCTCCCGAACGGCACGCGAGCGGCCACCGTGACGTCGATCCCGCCCAGCGCGTCGACGAGCTGCGCGAAGCCGTGCATGTCGATCAGCACGTAGAACTGCAGCGTGAGGCCCGTCACGCCCTCGACCGCGTCGCGCATCGCCTCGATACCGGGCTGGCTCCCCGCCGCCTCGGCCTCCGGATAGAGCTCCGGGTGCTCCTCGCCGTAGGTGTACACGTAGTCGATCAGGCAGTCGTCGCCGCAGTCCCAGCCGGTCGGATAGGGCCCGAGCATCGGGGATCCCTCGGAGAAGGGAGCGTTGTAGAGATTGCGCGGGATCCCGAAGAGGACGATCGCGCCGGTCTCGGCGTCCACACTCGCGACGGAGATGGAGTCGGGACGAAGACCCAGCCGATCCGGGCCCGCATCGCCGCCGAGCAGCAGGATGTTGTACCGTCCATCGATCGGCGGCACGATGTCGCCATCCGCGAAGACGGCGTTGAGGACTCCGATCGCCGAACCCGTCGACACTGCCGCGTAGCTCGCGGTGCCGGCCGTCGCCACCAGCGCGACCGCCGCGAGCCCGCCCACGAATCCTCGCGCGATCGGCGCGATGCTCACGAATCGAATGAGCCTCAGGGTGTCGAGGGTGAGCACGGTCCACAACGCGGCGTAGAACAGCAGCAGCACGATCAATGCGACGAGCACCCAGGTCTGGGTGAAGGCGCCGATGACGGCGTCCCGAGCGACGACCAGCCCGAGTCCGAGGATCACGAGCAGTGTCCAGAGCACAAGCGTCGCACCCAGCCCGAAGCGGCCGAGTCGTCGATCTCCGGCGAGCACCTGTGCGGCTCCGGGAATCAGCAGGTTGAACCCCACCAGCCACCAGGCACGATGGGTCATGAACGACTCCATCGTGCGATCGGGATCGCGAAGGACGGATGCCATCGCTCAGAGCTTCTGCTGGAGGGCGGCGTTCTTCTCGGCGACGAGTGCTTCGAGACCCGCCGCGTGGGCAGCGAGCCGTGAGGTCAACTCGGGGTCACCGGAGGCGAGAATGCGAACCGCGAGCAATCCGGCGTTCCGTGCGCCGCCGATCGACACGGTGGCGACAGGGATGCCGGCCGGCATCTGGACGATGGACAGCAGCGAGTCCAGCCCGTCGAGCTTCGCGAGCGGCACAGGCACGCCGATCACGGGAAGCGTGGTCACCGAGGCGAGCATCCCGGGCAGGTGCGCCGCTCCGCCGGCACCCGCGATGATGGTGCGCAGCCCCCGCCCCGCCGCCTCGGCACCGTAATCGAGCATTCTCCGCGGGGTGCGGTGCGCCGAGACCACCTCCACCTCGAAGTGGATCTCGAACTCGTCGAGCACGGCGGCCGCGTCCTGCATGACACCCCAGTCGGAGTCGGAACCCATGACGACTCCGACCGCGACACGCGAACTCACAGCTGGCACCCCGCCATGGTACGGGTCAGCCCTTGAAGAACTCGGCAGCGGCTCGCGCGCGGCCGAGCACCTCGGCGAGATCGTCTCCGGTCGCAGTGAGGTGCCCTACTTTCCGGCCGGGGCGCGAATCCTTGTCGTACGAGTGGAGCTTGACCTCCGGATGGGCCGCCATCGCCTCGCCGTACCGATCGGGCATCCGCTCGCCGCTCGGGCCGCCCAGGATGTTGACCATGACGCTCACCGGTGCTGTCGGCGACGGGTCACCGAGCGGCAGGTCGAGCACCGCCCTCAGATGCTGTTCGAATTGGCTCGTCACGGCGCCATCGATGCTCCAATGCCCGGTGTTGTGCGGTCGCATCGCCAGCTCGTTCACGAGCAGCCCACCGTCTTCGGTCTCGAACAGTTCGACCGCGAGCACGCCCGTGACGTCGAGCGACTCCGCGATGTGGGCGGCGAGTTCGCGCGCCCGCGTCGCCAAGGTCTCGGCAGCCGGCGCAGGAGCGAACACCTCTGCGCACACGCCGCCTTCCTGCACCGTCTCCACCAGCGGCCACGCGGCCAGTTCTCCGGACGGACGACGCGCGACGAGTTGCGCGAGCTCGCGGCGGAAGGGGACGAACTGTTCCGCGAGCAGCGCCTCACCCGCCGACGCCGCGAACCAGTCATCGACCGCCGAGGGGTCTCTCACCACGCGGACACCCTTGCCGTCGTAGCCGCCGCGGGGCGTCTTCACGACAGCGCTGCCTCCGTGGGCGGCAAGGAATCCCGCGAGCTCCGCGGGGCCCGATACCCGGGCCCACGACGGAACCGGTGCTCCGATCTGGGTGAGGCGCTCACGCATGAAGACCTTGTCCTGCGCGACGGCGAGCGCATGCGGTCCCGGACGAATGGGGATCCCGGTGGCGGCGAGCGCCGCGAGCACGGTCGGCGGAGCGTGTTCGTGGTCGAAGGTGATCACGTCGACCTCGGCGGCGAACGCCAGGACGACGTCGACATCGCGGTAGTCGCCGATCGTGGTCGCCGCGAGCGATGCGGATGACCCCGCCGTCTCCGCCAGCACGCTCAGGCTGATGCCGAGCTCCACCGCGGGCGGGATCATCATCCGGGCCAGCTGGCCACCGCCGATCACACCGACTCTCCAGGTCACCACGCAAGGTTAGCCGCGCCCACCGCACGAGGCGCGCGGTTAGGATGCTGCGGGTGTCGATGACGAGAGGCTGCGCGTGCTCGAGCGGTTGAACCGATCCATCCGATGGGCGTGGCAGACCCTCCTCCGCTACGCCCTCAAGTTCGGAGTCGTCGGTCTCGTCGGCTACGCGGTCGACGTGGCGCTCTTCAACGCGCTCCGCCTCGGGCTTGTCGGCCACGACCACTTCTGGCAGGGGCCGCTGGGGGCGAAGATCATCTCCGTCACCGTCTCCACGCTCGTCACCTGGTTCGGGAATCGCTACTGGACCTTCCGCGAGCACCGACGGAAGAACTTCGTCCTCGAGCTCGTCGAGTTCTCCGTCGTCTCGGTGGGCGGGTTGCTCATCGCCCTCCTCTGCCTCTGGATCTCGCACTACGTTCTCGGGTTCACCTCGCTGCTCGCCGACAACATCTCGACGAACATCATCGGCCTGTTCCTCGGCACCGCGTTCCGTTTCCTCATGTACCGCTACTGGGTCTACGGGCATCACCGCAAGGACGGCCTCACCGCTCGTCAGCACAAGGCGGAAGCCGCCGCGCTGGCGATCTTCGAGGACGAGCAGACCGCATCGGTGACCGCCGAGATCCCGACGATCCGGCCCAGCCGTCCGGCGGACGACCCCGCATAGCGGTCGCGCCGAGAAGCTCAGCTCCGCTCGAACGCCGTCGTCTCGTCGAACGGACGTGACTGCTCCCGTTGGCGACGCGCCGCCACCGGGTTGATCGACAGCTCCATCAGGTCGTGGAGCGTCGACTGCACGAGCGACGCGCCCGGCACGTCGCGCAGCACCACGGGATGCTCGAGACCCGTGTTGATCCGGATGTCGCCGCTGCCGAAGAGCGCCTGCAGCCCCGCCTTGCGGACCGTGACGTCGTAGCTGCGGCTGTGCAGCAGCTCCTGCCGGGTGCGCACGAACAGTCCCCCGCGGATGACGATGCGCCGCGTCGTGATCGTGTAGTTGCGCCCGAGCCAGGCCAGCAGCGGCAGCAGGAACAACACGATCGCCACGAGCACCGCGCCCCCGAGCACCGCCCAGTTCTGCCACGGTTCGGGGAAGGTGCCCCCGAAGAATCCGAGGGCCGCCACGTCGGCGATGAGCACGACACACGGCCAGAACAGGGCGCGGCCGTGCGAGCGGAGGCGTGCGACCACCGTCTCGGGCTGCACCGTCTGCGCAGACCCCGAGGCCGGGAGCGAGGAGCCCGGGTGGGACATGTGCCCTTTCTAACGCACGTGGGTCACGTCGCCCGCCGCGACAGACCGCGCGAGGCCCTGCTGGTCCGCGACGATGAGCCGACCGTCGGCGTCGAGATCCACGGCGGTGCCCTGCAGCTGCTCGTCGCCCGGCAACTCGATGCGCACGGGACGACCCAGCGTGAGGCAGTGGACGCGCGCCTGGGCGCGGATCCCGGACGCCTCGGCATCCGCGCCGGCGGCGAGGTACCGGGCCACCCGATCCCGTACCCCCTCGAGGTAGGCGGCGATCACGAGGTCCTCGAGCGCCTCGTCGACGACGGCGCCCTCCACAGCGAGCGAGGTCGCGGTGGGCACGGGCAGCTCGTCCGCCGTCATCCGCGTGTTGAGTCCGGCCCCCACGACGACCCCCGTGCCGCCGGGCAGCAGCTCCGCGAGCACCCCGCAGACCTTGCGGCCGGCGACGAGCACATCGTTGGGCCACTTGAACCCCACCTCGCGGTCGGGCAGTGCGCTGCGCACCGCGTCGCTCATCGCGATGCCCGCGATCACCGGCAGCCAGCCGAGCCGGTCCGGCGTCGGGACGGAGCCGTCGGGCAGTCGAGGCCGCAGCAGCACCGACACGGCGACGCTCGCGCCGGGCGGGGCGGTCCACGATCGGCCGAGCCGCCCGCGCCCCGCGCTCTGATAGCGCGTCAGCATGACGGTCAGGTCGCCGAGCCCCTCACGGTCGGCACGCGCCGACAACTCCGTGTTGGTCGAGCTCGAGGAGGCGAGTTCGTACAGGACGGGGGCCACCTGCCGACTCCGGTCGAAGCTCATGGCGGCCAGCCTAGGATGTCGTCCATGACCTCCGCGCGACCGTCCGGGCGCGTCCTGGTCGTGACCCCCACCTACGACGAGGTCGACAACCTCGCGGCCTCGGTCCAGGCCGTCCTCGGCGCGGGGGTCGGCGCCGAGGTGCTCGTGGTCGACGATGCGAGTCCCGACGGCACCGGTGAGCTCGCGGATCGGATCGCGGCAGCCGACGACCGCGTGCATGTGCTGCATCGCGCCGAGAAGGACGGCCTCGGCCGCGCCTACCTCGCCGGCTTCGCCTGGGCGATCGCCCGCGGCTACGACGTGATCGTCGAGTTCGACGCCGACGGATCGCACCCCGCCTCCGCCCTCCCCGCCCTGCTCGCCGAGCTCGAGGCCGACCCGGCCCTCGGGCTGGCGATCGGCTCGCGCTGGGTGCCCGGGGGCGCGCTCGTGGACTGGCCCGCCTCCCGCCGACGGCTCAGCAAGCTGGCCAACGCCTACGCGCGGGTGATGCTCCGCCTCCCGGTGCGCGACGTCACGGCCGGCTACCGCGCCTACCGCTCGGCCGTGCTCGCCGAGCTCGCCGACGAGGTCGTGCAGTCGCGCGGCTACTGCTTCCAGATCGACCTCACGATCCGCACGGCCGACTCCGGCTGGGGCATCCGCGAGGTGCCGATCACCTTCACGGAACGCCGCGCCGGCCACTCGAAGATGAGCGGAGGCGTCGTCGTCGAGGCGATGTGGCGCGTCACCGTCTGGGGCATCGCGCGCCGATTCCGGCCGCGGCCACGCGCGCGCAACCAAGCACCGGGCGACGGTTTTGTCGCAACCCGCCAAGGCATCCGCCCGGAGGGTGACGGATAGGCTGAACGCCGTGACCGACGCCACTGACGCTTCCGACCTCTCCACGACCGCCGGCAAGCTCGCCGATCTGAAGGCGCGGTACCACGAGGCCGTCACCGCGAGCGGTGAGGCCGCGATCGCCAAGCAGCACGCCAAGGGCAAGAAGACGGCCCGCGAGCGCATCGAGCAGCTGCTCGACCAGGGCTCCTTCGTCGAGCTCGACGAGTTCGTCCGGCACCGCACCCACGCCTTCGGCATGGAGAAGAACCGGCCGTACGGCGACGCCGTCGTGACCGGCACGGGCACCATCCACGGTCGCCAGGTCGCCGTGTACGCCCAGGACTTCACGATCTTCGGCGGCTCGCTCGGCGAGGTCGCCGGCGAGAAGATCATCAAGATCATGCAGCTCGCGCTCAAGACCGGCGTGCCGATCATCGGGATGCTCGACTCCGGCGGCGCCCGCATCCAGGAGGGCGTCGTCGCGCTCGGCAAGTACGGCGAGATCTTCCGCCTCAACACCGCGGCCTCCGGGGTGATCCCGCAGATCTCGATCATCATGGGCCCCGCGGCGGGCGGCGCCGTCTACTCCCCCGCCCTCACCGACTTCGTCATCATGGTCGACAAGACCAGCCACATGTTCGTGACCGGCCCCGACGTCATCAAGACCGTGACGGGAGAGGACGTCGGCTTCGAGGAGCTCGGCGGCGCGCTCACGCACAACAAGACCTCCGGGGTCTCGCACTACCTCGCCTCGGACGAGGACGACGCCCTCGACTACGCGCGCACCCTGGTCGGCTTCCTTCCCGACAACAACCAGGCCGAGGTGCCCGTCTACGAGAGCGACGTGGAGCTCGAGATCAACGACTCCGACCGCCGGCTGAACACGATCATCCCCGACTCGCCCAACCAGCCCTACAACGTGCTCGACGTCATCGAGCGCGTCGTCGACAACGGCGATTTCCTCGAGGTGCAGCCGCTCTTCGCACCCAACATCGTCGTGGGCTTCGCGCGCGTCGAAGGGCGCTCGGTGGGCATCATCGCCAACCAGCCGAGCGCCATGGCGGGAACCCTCAACATCGAGGCCGGCGAGAAGGCGTCCCGCTTCGTGCGCTTCTGCGACGCGTTCTCGATCCCGATCATCACCCTCGTGGATGTGCCGGGCTACCTGCCCGGGACCGACCAGGAGTGGACGGGCGTCATCCGGCGCGGCGCGAAGCTGCTGTACGCCTACGCCGAGGCGACCGTGCCGCTCGTGACGGTCATCACGCGCAAGGCCTACGGCGGCGCCTACATCGTCATGGGCTCGAAGCAGCTGGGCGCCGACCTCAACTACGCATGGCCGACCGCCGAGATCGCGGTCATGGGCGGGCAGGGTGCCGTCAACATCCTCTATCGCAACGAGTTGAAGGCCGCCGAAGCCGCGGGCGAGGATGTCGCCGCCGTGCGCACCCGGCTCGCGAACGAGTACACCTACAACGTGGCCTCGCCGTTCCTGGCTGCCGAGCGCGGCGAGCTCGACGGCATCATCGAGCCCGCGGCCACGCGACTCGTGATCACGAAGGCGCTGCGGGCGCTGCGCACCAAGCGCGCGTCGCTGCCTCCCAAGAAGCACGGGAACATCCCCCTGTGAGCGCCCAACAGGACGAGCACCCGATCGACGTGCGCGTCGTCGGCGGCGACCCCACGGCCGAGGAGCTGGCGGCCGCCACCGCGGTGCTGCGCGCCTCGCTCGACGAGCTCGCGGGACTCCACCGGAAGGCGCGCCGCGCACCCACCGCGTGGGAGCGCGGGCGCCGCATTCTCCGCGAGCCGCTCACGCGCGGCGGATGGAACGGCTGGGCCTCGTAGCGGGCGACGCGACGACCGGTTATCGACGGAATCCGTCGAGAACCGGCGATCACGCGCGCAGATTCGCAGCTGAGCGGCCGCTGTACCCCGCGATTGCATGAGAACTGCCGACGTTCTGGGCGCTGTCACCCGAAAATGTCCCCCAAATGTCCCCCGAAATGACGACTTGGAGGGCGCGCGCGGCCTCTTCATACTGGATGTCAGCAGGTGTATCTCATCGAGTTACATCGCATCGCCGGTCGTCTAGGGTAAGCAGGCCGATGATGTGGGGGCGAGTCAGGGCGATATTCGGGTTGTCGCCCTGACTCGAATCTTGTGAGGGGTCGGACGCTCGTCCGGCCCCTCACCTTTCTTCCGCCGCGGCGTCAGCCCTCCGGCGCGTGCGCTGCCTGCCGCGGGATCTCGAGCCAGAGCTCCACCTCGTCGTCCGGCTCGCCGCCGAGCATCGTCACCGACTCGTCGTCCACCGTCTTGAGGCCCACCACGGTCACCGCCACCTCGGAGCCCTCGGGCACGGTACGGGCGATCAGCCGGTCGGCGGTCGTCTCCCGCAGGGCGAGCGCGAGGCGCCCCAGCACCCGATCGAGGTCGGCATCCGCGAGCTCGTCGATCCCGCCCTCGTCGAGCAGCGTCACGACCGTCCCCCGGCGCCGGGCCAGCATGACCTGCTCGCGCACCACGTCGTTCAGCAGCTTCCGCCCGCGGATCTCATCGCGGATGCCCGCCTCCAGATGCAGGCACTCCGCCCGCTGCGACGCCGTCAACTCACCGTGCGAGGAGCGGATGGTGCGCAGCATCGGGAGCGCCATGACGCTCGTCTGCCCGAGCCGGAACTGCCGCTCGTTGAGGTGCGCCTCCTGCGCGGCCTGCCACTCGGTCGCCTCGCGCTCCGCCTGGGAGAAGCGGTCCGAGTCGCGCGACGCCTTCGCGAGGGTGTTCGTGATGATGTGGGCGACACCCACCCACGACGCCGAACCGATCACGCCGATCGAGCCGAGGGCGCCGGGGCCCGACCAGAACACCGTCTGCACCGCGAGGAAGGCGATCCCCGCCCACGCGAAGCCCGGCCGCAGCCGCACCGCGGTGATCGTCATGAGGGTGCCGATCGCCGCCACGTACCAGGTGGCGTAACCGTTGCCGCCCGGGCGGGCGGGGTCGAGCACGGTCGTGATGAGCGGAGGGAGCGCCACCGCGACCCCGAGCGCGAACGCCGCCATCCAGATCGGGAGCCGCGGCTCGCGGGTGGGCCACAGCAGGGTCGCCGTGACGAGCGCATAGAGCAGCATCGCCGCGATGACCGGGCCCGGCTCGCTCACGTAGTGGAACGGCAAGGAGTAGGCCGCGAGCAGCAGATGGTAGGCCGAGAACAGCGCCGCGAGGGCGACGATGAGCGCGCGGGGCACCCCGATCTTCACGACGTCGCCCCCTCCTCCTCCGGCGCAGGCCAGCGCAGCGCGACGAGGGTGCCGCGCCCGGGTGCCGTGTCGACGCGGGCGCTGCCGCCGACGCTCGCCACGCGCTCGAGGATCGACACGCGCACCCCGAGGCGCTCGGTCGGCACGCCATCCGGGTCGAAGCCGACACCGTGATCCCCGATCTCCACGAGCACCCCGTCGGCGGTGGCCCGCACCTCGGCCCAGCGCACGGCGCCCTCGCCCGCGTGCTGCAGGCTGTTCACCATCGCCTGCACGGCGGCCGAGTACACGGCCTCCGCCACCGCGACGGGCACCCGTCCGGCACCCGCGTCGTCGGCATCCACGGTGACCGGCTCGGAGAGCGCGGAGGCCGCATCGGCGATGCGGCTCCCGAGCACCGCGACCGAGACCTCGGCGTCCCCCGGCGGTGTCACCGAGACGGCGTTGCGCAGGTAGCCGATCGCGTTGCCCGCCATGCGCGCCGCGAGCTCCTTCGCCTCCGCCGTCTCCGCGCGGGCCGCCGACAGCAGCGTGGTGAGCACGCTGTCGTGCACGATGGCATCCACCTGCACGCGCTCCGCCTCCGTCGCGTGCTGGCGGACCGCGTGCCCGTACCGCTCGAGCGCCATCGCCTGCGCGCGGTCGACGGACAAGGCGGCGGTGCGCAGGATCGCCGTGATGACCGTGATCGTGCCTCCGAGGATCACCGCGTACACCGAGTCGAGCGCGGCCTGCGTGAACGTCACCCCGCCGCCGGGCGGGGTGACCCGGATCGCGCCGTAGACGAGCGGCACGACGACGACGTAGAGGGTCGCCGACTTCACCCCGAGTCCGACGGTCGCCATCGCGGTCGCGATCGTGAGGGTGAAGTACAACCAGTAGCTCGAGGCCGGGGCGCGCGCCGGGTCGAGCACCGCGAACGGCCAGCTCACGAGCGCCACGAGATAGACGGTCGCGAACGTGACATGCGCGGTCCGGACGAAGCGCCGGGCCGCGGAGGCGAACACCGTGAGCGCGAGGCTCAGCACGAGCGCACCCACGACGATCGGCGACCACACGGGATGCATGTTGGGCAGCTGCTCGAGCATCGTCGGCGTCGACTGCACCATGAAGGCGATCCCGAACCCCGCCGCCGTGCGCGCAATGGCGGTGTCCACGCGCACGAGGCTCAGCGGATTGCGCACCGGGCGCGGGCTGCGCGGAACGGGTGCCTGCGGCACCGCGAGAAGCTCAGCCATCGCTGTCGGGGTCGAGCCCCGGCAGGATGCCGTCCTCGACGGCGCGACGCAGCAGATCGACCTTCGTCGGAGCGGGCCGGCCGACCTCGACGTACTTCGCGCGGATCCGATCGAGGTATTCGCGTGCCGTCGAGTAGCCGATGCCCAACTGCTCGGCGGCGAGCTTGAGCGGGAGCCCGGAGGCGTACAGGTGCAGGATCTCGCGCTCGCGACGCCCGAGCTCCGCCTTCGCGAAGTCGCGGTCCGCGTCGATCGCGGTCGCCCACTCGAGGTTGTTGAGCACCTCGCCGCGCGCCACCGTCGCCGCCGCAGCCACCACGGTGCGCATCGACGCCGACTTCGGGATGACGCCCGCGGCACCCGCGGCGAGCGCCTCCCGCACGAGGTCCACCCGGTCGGCGATCGAGTGCACGAGCACGGGTGCGCCGATCGCCTGCACGCTCTTCACGTTGTGGGTGACGCTCAGCCCGTCGCCGAGCGACAGGTCCAGCACGACGACGTCGACCTCGCGCCCTGCGAGCCCCGCGATGAGTTCGGCGACATTGGGGGACGCGATCATGAAATCGTGCCCGGCCTCGACGAACGCCGCCTTCAACCCCACGCGCACCGACTCATGGTCGTCGACGACGGCGACCCGGGCGGGGCGCGTCGTGATCGCGGGCTCCGGGCGGTCGATCACCGTGCTCATCACTGACTCCCGATCGTCGACGGCCATCTGCCGTGGCTCATGGTACCGCGCGGGTGCGGTCGCGGAACCGTCAGGCGCGGACGAAGCTGCCGACCGCCTCCACGTGGTGGGTGCTCGGGAACAGGTCGAAAGCCCGCAGTCCGCTGAGCGAGTAGCCGAGACCCGCGAGGATGCCCGCGTCGCGCGCGAACGCCACCGGATCGCATGCCACGTACACGAACTGTGCGGGGGTCACCGCGGCCAGGGCCTCGAGCACCTCGCGGCCGGCGCCCGAACGCGGCGGGTCGAGTACGACGGTCGCCGCGGCGAGGCGCGCCCGCTCGCTCGCCGACGCGTCGGCGAGGCCGCGCACCCAGTGCTCGACGCGCGCCGTGACGGCCTGCGCGCCCAGCCAGTCGGCGAGGTTCTCGTGCGCGTGCTCGGTGGCCCGCTCATCGGACTCGACGGAGGTGATGCGCACCCCCGCGCCGAAACGGTCGCCGACCGCCGCCGCGAGCAGGCCGACGCCGCCGTAGAGGTCGAGATTCGCCGCCTTCGGATCGAAGAGGGCGCCGTCGATCGCGTCCTGCACGGCACGCGTGAGGGTGAGCGGCGCCGCGACATGCACCTGCCAGAAGCCGGCATCGTCGACACGGAACTCGCGATCACCGACCTGCTCGCGGATGACGCTGCGCGCCTGCTTCCCGACGATGAGGCGCGCGCCGCCGACGCTCGGGGCGAGCACGTCGACCGTGCCGCCCGCGTGCTCGGGCATCCGCTGGCCGATCGGCGCGGCCGCACGCAGCTCGGGCGTGCCGAGCGGAAGGTCCGTCACCGGGATCACCCGGTGCGAGCGGGCGGCGAACGGGCCGACCGTGCCGCCGGTGGCGACATGCAGACGCTCGCGGGTGCGCCATCCGCCGCCGTCCGCGGGACCGTCGACCGCCTCGACCTCGACGACGCGCGCGATGTTCGCCATGCGCTCGAGGGCGTCGGCGAGCACGAGCGCCTTCAGGGCGCGCTGGTGCGCCGGGACGATGTGCCCGAAGTCGGCGCCGCCCGGTCGATCGGCGGGATCGCGCGAGACATCCGCCTCCGCCCACAGGTGCCCTCGCCGGTGGGGGCTCGCCTCGAGCACCTCGACCGTGTCGGCCCACCAGAAGCGCGGCTTGCGGTCGTCCGTGATGCGCGCCCGCACGCGCTCGCCCGGAATGGCGTCGGCCACGAAGACCACCCGCCCGTCCAACCGCGCGACGCCGTAACCGCCGTGGGCGATGTTGGTAGCCTCGACCTCGACCTCGCGGCCGTGCATGTCACCCATCCTCCCGAGCATAGGCGCCACACCGGGACGGATGGCCGGAGCCGCGAACGGGAGGGATCGCACGTGCGGCTGTACCTGGCATCCACCTCGCCCGCACGCCTCGCGACGCTACGCGCCGTGGGCATCGAGCCGGTCCCGGTGCCGTCGCACGTCGACGAGGACGCCGTGGCGGCCGCCGCCGGTCCCCTCGCCCCCGCCGCATACGTGACGTTGCTCGCGCGCGCCAAGGCCGAGGCGGTCGCCGAACGGCTGGCCGACGAGGGCGACCTCGACGGGCTCGTGCTCGGCGGAGACTCCGCGTTCGAGCTCGACGGTCGCGTCTACGGCAAGCCCCACCTGCCGGAGGTGGCGCGCGAACGCTGGCGCGCGCAACGCGGACGGTCCGGGGTGCTGCACTCGGGGCACTGGCTCATCGACGCCCGCGGCGGCCAGGTGGGTCGTGCCGTCGGCGGCGCGACCGCGGCGACCGTGCACTTCGCCGACGACATCGACGACGACGAGATCGACGCCTACATCGCCACCGGGGAGCCGCTCGAGGTGGCCGGAGCATTCACCATCGACAGCAGGGGCGCCGGTTTCATCGACCGCATCGAGGGGGACCCGCACACCGTGGTGGGCCTCAGCGTGCCCTACCTGCGCACCCTCGTGCGGCAGCTCGGGCACGACTGGACCGGGCTCTGGAACCGAGCCGACTGAGCGCGCCGTTGTCGGTCCGACGCAACGACGCGCGGCGGGTTTGTGCACGGTCGACAACGGCGGCTCGATACCCGGCCCATAGGCTGGGGGAACTATGGCTCGCATCACGAAGGTCCTGATCGCCAATCGTGGGGAGATCGCGGTGCGTGTCATCCGCGCCGCCCGCGACGCGGGGATCGCATCCGTCGCCGTCTACGCCGACCAGGACCGCGGGGCTCGCCACGTCGTGCTGGCCGACGAGGCCTTCGCCCTCGACGGCACGACGAGCGCCACCACCTACCTCGTGATCGACAAGCTGCTCGCGATCGCCCGCCGCTCCGGCGCCGACGCGGTGCACCCGGGCTACGGCTTCCTCGCCGAGAACGCCGACTTCGCGCGCGCGGTCATCGGCGCGGGACTCATCTGGATCGGCCCCTCGCCCGAGGCGATCGAGCGCCTCGGCGACAAGGTGTCCGCCCGCCACGTGGCGGAGAAGGTCGGCGCGCCGCTCGCCCCCGGCACCCTCAACCCCGTCGCCGACGCCGACGAGGTGCTCGCCTTCGTCGACCAGGTCGGCCTGCCGGTCGCCATCAAGGCGGCCTTCGGCGGCGGCGGTCGCGGCCTCAAGGTGGCGCGCACCCGCGAGGAGGTGCCCGAGCTGTTCGAGTCGGCCACCCGCGAGGCCGTCGCCGCCTTCGGGCGCGGCGAATGCTTCGTCGAGAAGTACCTCGACAAGCCGCGCCACGTCGAGACCCAGTGCCTCGCGGACGCCGAGGGGAACGTCGTCGTCGTCTCCACGCGCGACTGCTCGCTGCAGCGCCGCCACCAGAAGCTCGTCGAGGAGGCGCCCGCGCCGTTCCTCAGCGCGGAGCAGCGCGAACTGCTCTACAGCTCCTCGAAGGCGATCCTCAAGGAGGTCGGCTACGTCGGCGCGGGCACCTGCGAGTTCCTCATCGGACTCGACGGCACGGTGTCGTTCCTCGAGGTCAACACCCGCCTCCAGGTGGAGCACCCGGTCTCCGAGGAGGTCACCGGCCTCGACCTCGTGCGCGAGCAGTTCCGGATCGCCGAAGGCGGCATCCTGGACTACCCGGACCCCGAGACGCACGGCCACTCGATCGAGTTCCGCATCAACGGCGAGGACCCCGGCCGAGGCTTCCTGCCGACCCCCGGCCCCGTGCAGGCCATCCGCTTCCCCGGCGGCCCCGGCGTGCGCATCGACTCGGGCGTCACGACGGGCGACGTCGTCTCCGGTGCCTTCGACTCGCTGCTCGCCAAGCTCATCGTGACCGGGGCGACCCGCGAGGACGCCATCGAGCGCGCCCGACGCGCCCTCGACGAGTTCGAGGTGGCCGGACTTCCGACCGTCATCCCCTTCCACCGCGCGATCGTCCGGGACCCCGCATTCACCGCCCCGGACGGGCACTTCGGTGTGTACACCCGCTGGATCGAGACCGAGTTCGCGGGCGAGCTCGAGCCGTGGGGCGGCGTGCTCGCCGAGCCGGCGCCCGCCGAGAAGCGTCACGCGGTCGTCGTCGAGGTGGAGGGCAAGCGGGTCGCGGTCTCGCTGCCGACCACGCTGCTGCCGTCCGCGTCCGTCTCCGCCCCCCCGCCTCCGCGGCGCCGCGGAGGCGCGCGTTCGGTGGTCACGGCCACGGGTGATGCCGTGAAGGCGCCCATGCAGGCCACGATCGTGAAGATCGCCGTGGCGGAGGGCGACAAGGTCGTCAAGGGCGACCTCGTGGTGGTGCTCGAGGCCATGAAGATGGAGCAGCCGCTCACCGCCCACAAGGACGGCACGGTCGGCCCGATCGATGCCGCCGTCGGCACCACGGTCTCCGCGGGCCACCTGCTGCTGACGATCGCCGAGTGAACGCGTCGATCACTCCCCAGGTCAGTGTCGTCATCCCCCTGTATCAGGGCGAGCAGCACATCCGTGGAGCACTCGAGTCCGTGGCGGCTCAGGATCTCGCGCCGTGGGAGGTGATCGTCGTCGACGACGGCTCTCGCGACAACGGGCCCGCCATTGCGCGATCCGTTGTCGCGCCCTTCCCGATCACGGTCGTCCCGAGAACCAACGGCGGCCAGGGCGCCGCCCGGAACACGGGGTTCGAGAGGGCGAGCGGCGACTTCGTGGCGCTGCTCGACCAGGACGACCGTTGGTATCCCGACCATCTGCGACGGCTGCTCGCGGCGCTCGAACCCGCTGACGACGCGGTCGCGTGGGTCTTGAGCGACTTCGACGAGGTCGACGCCGAAGGCCGGGTCCGGCAGCCCGCGGTCGTCGCGTCCCGCGGCGAGGTGTTCCCCAAGGATCTCGACGCCGCGATCTCCCAAAGCGTCTTCGCTCTGCCTTCCAGCAGCCTCTTCCGTCGCGATGCGATCCTGGCTGTCGGCGGTTTCGACGAGCGGCTGCGCGGGTACGAAGACGATGATCTCTTCGTCCGGCTCCTGATGGCGGGGAAACGACACCGATACCTGCCCGTGGCGACCACGGCGTACCACGTTCACGGCGAGAACACCTCGACGTCGACCGTATTCCTCACCAGCCGCGAGATCTACGCACGCAAGCTCTTCGCGGGATTCGCCGACGACCCCCGCCGCGCCGAGGCCGTTCGCCGGCGTTTTCGCGCGACGTCGTATCACGACTACTTCACCGCCTTGGCACAGGGCAGGCGAACCCGAGCTCGAGAGGTGGCCGCGTCGCTGCGCGCGATCGAACGCGGAAGACGTGTCCCGATGGGCGACCGATTCCTTCGCGCGCTCTTGCGCTCGACGCGGCTCACGACCCTCGTCCTCAGGATGTCGCGACGGCTCCCCCGGTGGCTCTCCCCGCATTGGCCGAGTGGATTCGCGCTGCACACCTAAGATGATCTGGTGACCTCATCCGCACCACTTCCCGAGCCGGTCTTCGAGGACCTGGCATTTCCGGGCACGAAGCTCGTCAAGCACCGCGTCGTCGCCTACAACAACTCGATCCTCGTCGAAGCGCTTCGCGAAGGATGGTCGGGACTCTATGCGGACTCCATCGAGCACCTCTACTGGATCGTCACCCACCGGGGGGTCCTCCGGGACTGGGGACAGCACGAGTACACGACCGACCGGTACTCCGTCGTCTACGGCGACATCGAGGTCGCCCTCGCCGACGGTCGCGAGGACAGCCCCACCCATGGCCAGGTCATCGTCGTTCCCCTGAGCGCGGAACGAGGCGAAGGGCTTCTCATCCCACCGGGCGTGTGGCACACCTTCCGCACGACGACCGACACGGCGGTCCTCCTCAATGCGAAATCCCCGTCCTACAACCCGGACAACGTCGACAAGGTGAAGAAGCCGATCAACAACTCCTTCGGCTTCACCTGGAGCGACTGAGCAATCAGCTGAGTCCGCGCCGCTCGCGAAGGATGCTGTTCGTGCCCCCGCGCGGCACCCCGGCCAGCAGCGCCGCGTACTCCCAGGGGGCGAGACCCAGGCGCGTCACGATCGCAGCGGTCCGCCGGAAGATGCCGTAGCTGTGCGCACGCATCCATCGACGAATCGGCGTCCACTGGCGGTCCGCGATCGAGATCACCCGACTCGGGTGGAAATCTCCCGGCGGAGGGTCGGATTCGCCCAGCGCTTCGAGCACGTCTCGGTCGCCTGAGGCGACGACATCCTGAAGCAGTCGCTGTTCGTCGTCACGTCGCGACAGGTAGGCGCTCCCTCCGACGATCGACGGAATGATGACGAGCGAGCGGAGAGGCGCGATGCGGATCGTCGCGCCGGCACTCCAGGCTCGATACAGGTACTCCTGCGACGAGACGTATCTGAGCCGCGCGGCGGGCTTCCAGTCCCTCAGGCGACGCGCCAGTCTCGCATCCATCAGCCAGCTCGACGCCTGGTAGGCCACTCCGCCGCACAGCACGAATTCCTCACCGAGGTCGGGAAGCTCGACACGCCCCTCCCAAGCGCCCTCTGAGCGTCGCAGCTCGCGGACCCGGAACATGCGGGCGATGACGACATCCGCCCCACTCGACACACTCTCATCGACGAGTTGGGCCAGATGATCGGGAAACCAGAGATCGTCGTGGTTCAACCAGGCGATTCGTCGGCCACGGGCCAATCGGATGCCCACCGAATTCGGTCCCGATTGATCCCCCATGTTCACCGGGAGATTCACGAAGCGGATGCGCGGGTCGCGAAAGGAAGCGACCACCTCTTCGGTGTCGTCCGTACAGGCGTCGCCGACGACGAGCAGCTCCCAGTCGTCGACGGTCTGAGCCCGCACACTCTCGATCGCGTGGACGAGCACGTTCGATCGGTTGTACGTCGCCATGATGATCGAGATTGCCGGCACCGGGGTCGAGGGCGCGGCGAACCCACCGAGCTCAGGGAGCTGCCGGGTGTGACGCAGTCGCGCGAGCGATCGTCGCATCAGCCGACGATGTGCATCGCGCGGGCGGCGTCGGTGACCGCTCCCGAAAGCGAGGGGTAGACCGAGAAGGCACGCGCGAGCTGGTCGACGGTGAGGCGGTGCTCCACCGCGAGCGCGATCGGCAGGATGAGGTCGGATGCCTTCGGCGCGACCACGACTCCGCCGATCACGGTGCCGGAGCCGGTGCGCGCGAACAGCTTCACGAAGCCGTCCTTGATGCCCTCCATCTTGGCGCGCGGGTTCGAGGCGAGCGGCAGCTTGTAGATCTCGCCCTGCGCGATCCCCTCCTCGATCTGCTTCTGCGACCAGCCGACCGTCGCCACCTCGGGGTGGGTGAAGATGTTGGAGGTCACGTTGCGCAACTCGGTGGGGGTCACCGCGTCGCCCATCGCGTGATACACCGCGGTGCGGCCCTGCATCGAGGCGACCGAGGCCAGCGGCAGGAAGTCGCTGCAGTCGCCGGCCGCGTAGACCATCGGCATCGAGGTGCGCGCCACGCGGTTCACCCGGATGTGGCCCGAATCGGTGAGCTGCACGCCGGCCTCCTCGAGACCGATGCCGGCGGTGTTCGGGATCGAACCGACCGCGAGCAGGCAGTGCGAGCCCTCCACGGTGCGGCCGTCGGCGAGGGTCACGAGCACGCCGTCGCCCTGGCGCGTCACCGACTCCGCGCGACTCTTCGAGAGCACCGTCATGCCGCCCCGCACGAAGACGTTCTCGATGACGCGCGCGGCATCCGCATCCTCGCCGGGGAGCACCTGGTCACGGCTCGAGATGAGCGTGACCTGCGCGCCGAGGGCGCGGTAGGCGGAGGCGAACTCGGCGCCCGTGACGCCGGAGCCCACCACGATCATGTGCTCGGGCACCTCGTCGAGCGCGTACAGCTGGGTCCAGGTGAGGATGCGCTCGCCGTCGGGCTTCGCGGTCGGGAGCACGCGCGGACTCGCCCCCACGGCAACCACGAGGGTGTCGGCGACGATCTCGTCGAAGTCGACGCGCTTGCCGCCCTTGCCGGTCGAGACCAGGAGCCGGTTGGTGCCGTCGAGCCGCCCGTCGCCCGTCACGATCCGCACGCCCGCCTTGATGAGCTGCGACTTCATGTCCTCGGACTGCTGGCGCGCGAGCAGCAGCAGTCGCTGGTTGACGGCCGCGAGGTTGACCGTCACCTCGGGGCGCACGGCGTGGCCGGATGCACCGCGCGTGAAGAACTGGACGCCGAGATCCGCCGCCTCGCCGACATCCGTCGCCGCACCCGCGGTCGCGATGAGCGACTTCGAGGGCACCACGTCGGTCAGCACGGCCGAGCCGCCGACGCCGGTCCTCTCGACGAGCGTCACCTCGGCTCCGAGCTGGGCGCCCGCGAGGGCCGCCTCGTAGCCGCCCGGTCCCCCTCCGAGGACGGCGATGCGTTGGGTCCGCTCGAACTCGTAGGGCATGGCTCAATTGTCGCGCATAGAGTGAGGGCATGGAGACGCCTCACCCCCTCGACGTGGAGGGGGCAGACCCCTTCGAGATCGCGAGGATCGCCGCGGATCAGCTCGCCGACGCCACAGGCGTCGACCACCACGACATCGCCCTCACCCTCGGATCCGGGTGGGCGAAGGCGGCGGATCTGATCGGCGAGACCGTCGCGACCGTTCCGGCCACCGAGATCCACGGCTTCAGCGCGCCCGCCCTCACCGGCCATGTCGGCACGCTCCGCAGCATCCTGCTGCCGAACGGCAAGCGCGCCCTCGTGATCGGCGCGCGCACCCACTTCTACGAGGGCCACGGGGTGCGCCGGGTGGTGCACTCGGTGCGCACGGCGGCGGCCGCGGGCGCGACCACGATGATCCTCACCAACGGGGCGGGCGGCATCAAGGAGCACTGGACACCCGGCACGCCGGTGCTCATCAGCGACCACATCAACCTCACGGCGGCGTCGCCGCTCGAGGGTGCCACCTTCATCGACCTCACCGACCTCTACTCGCGGCGCCTCCGGGGCATCGCACACGAGGTGCAGCCGGGCCTCGACGAGGGCGTGTACGTGCAGTTCCGCGGACCCCACTACGAGACCCCCGCCGAGGTGCAGTTCGCGAAGACGATCGGCGGCCACATCGTCGGGATGTCGACCGCGCTCGAGGCGATCGCCGCCCGCCAGGCCGGGATGGAGGTGCTGGGCTTCTCGCTCATCACCAACCTCGCGGCGGGCATCTCGCCCGAGCCTCTCAGCCACGCCGAGGTGCTGCAGGCCGGACGCGACGCCGAGCCGGTGATCAGCGAACTGCTCGCCCGCGTGGTGGCGGCGATCTGATGGGCGGCGAGCTCGACCCGGTCGAGGCGGCGCGCGCGTGGGCCGCACAGGATCCGGACGAGGTGACCCGCGCCCAGCTCGAGGCGCTGCTCGCCCGCGTCGACGCGGGCGACCCGGACGCGCGCGCCGAGGTGGGCACCCGCTTCGCGGGGCGGCTCAGCTTCGGGACCGCGGGACTGCGCGGCGAACTCGGTGCGGGGCCGTTGCGCATGAATCGCGTGCTCGTCGCCCAGGCGGCCGCGGGGCTCGCCGCATACCTGCTGTCGCGGGAGGCGCATCCGAGTGTCGTGATCGGCTACGACGGCCGCCTGGGCTCGGAGGTGTTCGCCCGCGACACGGCCGAGCTCATGGCCGGCGCCGGGGTGCGCGCCATCCTGCTGCCGCGGCTGCTGCCGACCCCCGTGCTCGCCTTCGCGGTGCGCGAGCTCGGCACGAGCGCGGGCGTCATGGTGACCGCGAGCCACAACCCGGCCACCGACAACGGCTACAAGGTCTACCTCGGCGGGCCCGACCACGGATCGCAGATCGTGCCGCCCGCCGACGCGCAGATCGAGGCGGAGATCGTGCGCGTGGCATCCGGCTCGATCGCCGAGCTGCCGCGATCCGCCGACTACGAGCTGGCCACGGAGGAGGTGGTCGACGCGTACGTGCGCCGCACCGCCGCCCTCGCCCCGCACCCGCACCCGCTGCGGGTCGTCTACACGGCGATGCACGGGGTGGGCTGGGAGACCGCGCACCGGGTGTTCACGGCGGCGGGCTTCACCGACATCGTCTCGGTCGCACCGCAGCAGGACCCCGATCCCGCCTTCCCGACGGTCGACTTCCCGAATCCCGAGGAGCCGGGAGCGATGGATCTCGCCTTCGCGACCGCGACGGCGGCCGGTGCCGAGCTCGTGATCGCCAACGATCCCGACGCCGACCGGGTCGCCGTGGGCGTGCCCGACGGGGCGGGCGGCTGGCGGCGGCTCTCCGGCAACGAGGTGGGCTGGCTGCTCGGCTGGCGCGCCGTACGACGTCACGCGGCCGAGAACACCGACCACGGCACGCTCGCCTGCTCGCTCGTGAGCTCGCCCGCGCTCGGGGTGGTGGCCCGCAAGGAGGGCCTCGACTTCGCCGAGACGCTCACCGGCTTCAAGTGGATCTCGCGCGTGGGCGACCTCGTCTACGGCTACGAGGAGGCGCTCGGCTACCTCGTCGATCCCGACAAGGTGCGCGACAAGGACGGCATCTCGGCCGCCGTCGCGGTGCTCGCGCTGTTCTCGGAGCTCAAGGCCGACGGCGTCGCGTTCCGCGAGCACGAGGCGGCGTTCGCCGACCGCTACGGCGCCTTCGCCTCCGGGCAGATCTCGATCCGGGTGTCGGAGCTGGCCCGGATCCCGGAGCTCATGGCGCGGCTGCGCGCCCACCCGCCGACCGAGGTGGGCGGCATCCGTGTGGAGCGGATCGACGACTTCGCGGGCGGCTTCGGGGCCTTCCCGCCGAGCGACATCCTGCGCATCTGGCTCGCGGGCGGCTCGCGCGTGATCGTGCGGCCGAGCGGCACCGAGCCGAAGCTCAAGTGCTACCTCGACACCCGCAGCGACGAGGGCACGGTCGCGGAGCGGCAGGCGGCAGCGGATGCCGCGCTCGCCGCGCTCGACGCGGGGATGCGCGGGCTGCTCAGCGGCGAGGATCATTTCTGATCCTCGCGCAGCCCGCGCCGACGGACGTCCCGGCCGTCGGGCTGCTCAGCTAGCCGAGGGCCGCCTCGAGCTTGCGCTGCAGCTCGGCGGTGTCGAAGAAGTTCTCCACGACGATCACATCGGCGAAGGTGCGCCCGATCCGCTCCACGAACTCGGGACCGGTGAGGATCACCTGGGCATCCTCCAGCTCCGCCTCGAGCATGCTCGCGTCGATCGCCACGACCTCCGCCTCGATGCCGAGACGGCTCAGCACGCGTTCGGCGTTCACCTTGAGGATGCCGCTCGTGCCGATCCCCGCACCGCACAGCGTGAGGATCTTCACGCGCCCACCCCGAGGATGCCCCGCACCTCGTCGGCGCTCCTCGCCGCCGCGAGCCGTTCGACCGCATCCGAGTCGTTGAAGATGTTGGCGATCTCGGCCACGAGCTGCAGATGGCGCGCGCTCGAGGCTCCGGCGAGGGCGAGCACCACCCGCACGGGGTCGTTGTGGGGATGGCCGAAGGCGACCGGCTCCGCGAGCGTCACGATCGCGAGGCCGTCGCGCAGCACCGAGCGACCGGGCCGCGCGTGCGCGAGGGCGAGACCGGGGGCGACCACGATGTAGGGACCATGCTCCTCCACCATCCGCACCATGTCGGCTCCGTACCCGTCATCAGTCGCGCCGGATGCCGTGAGCGCGCGCCCCGCCGTCTCGACGGCGTCGCGCCAGTCGCCGGCCGGGGCCGCGAGCACGATGCCGGCATCCGGAAGCCCGGGAAGGGTGGTGGCCTTGTCCATCAGGCGTTGCCGAAGCCGTCTTCGATGAGCTCGACGAGCTCGGCGCGATCCTCGAGCGGGAGGAAGGCCGCCTCGGCCGCATTGAGCTGGAAGGTGAGAAGGTCGTCGAGGTCGTAGCCGAAGGCGTCGACGAGCAGCCCGAGCTCGCGGCTGAGGCTCGTGGCGCTCATCAGACGATTGTCGGTGTTGACCGTCACGCGGAAACCGAGCTGGTAGAGCAGGTCGAAGGGGTGGGCGGTGAGGTCGTCGCCCCAGGCGGCGATCGCGCCGGTCTGCAGGTTCGAGCTCGGGCTCGTCTCGAGCGCGATGCCGCGATCCTTCACCCACTGGGCGAGGTGGCCGAGGCTCACATAGCTCATCTCGTCGTCCTGCGACTCGATCGTGATGTCTTCGGCGATGCGCACCCCGTGCCCGAGACGCAGTGCGCGGCCGTCGACCAGAGCGCCGCGGATCGACTCGACGCCGTCCGCCTCGCCGGCGTGCACGGTCGCGGGGAAGCCCTCTCGGGCCAGCAGGGCGAAGGCGTCGGCGAAGCGGCTCGCGGGGAAGCCCGCCTCGGGGCCGGCGATGTCGAAGCCGACGGCGCCGCGATCGCGGTGGCGCAGCGCCAGCTCGGCGATCTCGCGTCCGCGATCGAGGTGGCGCATGGCGCTGATGAGCTGGCCGACGCGGATGCTTTGTCCCGCGGCATCCGCGGCGTCGACACCCTCATCCAGGCCGAGCTGGACGGCCTCGACGGCCTCGTCGAGGCTGAGGCCGCGGGTCAGGTGCTGCTCGGGGGCCCAGCGGATCTCGCCCCACACGACGCCATCCGCCACGAGGTCCTCGACGAACTCGCGGGCCACGCGGGTGAGTCCTTCGCGGGTCTGCATGACGGCGGTCGTGAGGTCGAAGGTCTTGAGGTATTCGACGAGCGATCCGGAGTCGGACTTCTCGGCGAACCAGGCGGCGAGCGCCGCGTCGTCGGAGGCCGGAAGCGCGAGGCCGATCGGTTCGGCGAGCTCGATGATCGTCTGCGGCCGCAGGCCCCCGTCGAGGTGGTCGTGCAGCGAGACCTTGGGCAGTGTGCGGAGGTCGATGCCCCCCAGGAGAGGCTCGTCGGCCACGGCGTCGCTCATGTCTCCAGCGTAGTCCGCGGCGCCTGCGCGAAACCGAGCCGTAGCTGAACGCCCGCTCCTGAGCTCTCTCCCCGAAAGTACGCACTTCTGGGGTGTTTTCGGCCCCGATCGGCCCAGAAGCTCGTACTTTCGGGGAGATCGCGGGCCTGCTCCTCCCCCCGGCGCGCTGCCATGCCGGAGTCCACACTTCGGGCCTCGCGTCCGAACGGTGACAGCGAAGCTCGTACCTTCGCCGGTCATGGATGATTCACTCCTCGAACCCCTCGGCGACCGGTTTCGTGTCTCCGACGCCGTCAACGCCGGCGCCACCCCTGAGCAGCTCCGCACCCGCACGCTGTATGCGCCGTTCTGGGGGATCCGCTCTCGCATCGAGGTCCGCAACCTCCGCGAACGAGCGGAGGCGTTCATGCCCCGGATGCCCGATCGCGCCTTCTACTTCGGGCCGACCGCCGCCGGGCTGCACGGCATCCCGCTGCCGCCGCGGAAGGTGAGCGATTTGCTGCACATCGGCGTCGTCGCGGGCGAGCGCCGCGTCGATGCCCGCGGTGTCGTCGCACATCACGTCATCATCGATGCGCGAGACGTGATGCTCGTGGACGGCATCCCCGTCACGACCCCCGCCCGGACGTGGTGCGATCTGTCGGCGGGCGGGCTACTACGTCACGAAGTGGTGGCCATCGGGGACCACCTCATCGGCGGTGAGCATCCGCTCGCCACCACCACCGAGCTGCTCGCCGCGCTCGCGCGCTACGAAGGGCGGCGCGGCTCGAAGCTCATGCGCGACGCGCTGCCGGTCCTCAACGGCGACGCCGCGTCCGTTCGGGAGACCTGGCTGCGCGTGCTCATCATCGACGCGGGTCTGCCCGAGCCGGTCGTGCAATGCGTGGTGGTGAACCGCTGGGGTCGGAAGATCGGCCGGTGTGATCTCGGATGGCCGCAGCTGCGCATCGGGATCGAGTACGAGGGCGATCACCACCGCACCGACCGTGAACAGTGGCAATACGACATCCGTCGCTACCGCGAAATGGAGGAGGCGGGGTGGCTGATCATCCGGGTCACCGCTGCGGACTTCGCCGACGCCCCGGCTCGTGACCGGCTGATCCGCCGGCTCCGCTCCGCGATCTCCGCGAGAGTACGTACTTCGGGGGTGAATTGAGCCGTTTCTGGCCCAGAAGTGCGTACTTTCGCGGAGATGGGGTCAGCGGATGCGGGCGGCCACGAGGGGGCGTGCCGGGATGCGGGTGCCCGCGGGCGCGACGGTGTAGGCGCCGTCGAGGGACTCGAGGGCACGGGCGAAGCGGGCGGGGTCGTCGGCGTGCAGGGTGAACAGCGGATCGCCTGCGCGCACCTCGTCGCCGGGCTTCGCGTGCAGGTCGATGCCCGCTGCGTGCACCACGGGGTCCTCCTTGCGGGCACGACCGGCGCCGAGACGCCAGGCGGCGACGCCGAACGACAACGCGTCCTGGGTTGCGAGCACCCCGTCCGTTTCGGCGCGCACGGTGTGCGACTCGCGCGGGGTCGGCAGGGGCGCGTCCGGGTCGCCGCCCTGCGCCGCGATCATGGCCCGCCAGCTGTCCATCGCGCGACCGTCGGCGAGCGCCGCCTCGACGTCGGCGTCGGGGCGCCCCGCGAGCTCGAGCATCTCCCGCGCGAGAGCGACCGTCAGCTCGACGACATCCGACGGCCCGCCGCCCGCGAGCACCTCGACGGATTCGCGGACCTCGTTGGCGTTGCCGATGGCGAGCCCGAGCGGCACGTTCATGTCGGTGAGCAGAGCCCGGGTGGCGACGCCCGCATCGTTGCCGAGTCGCACCATCGTCTCGGCGAGCTCGCGCGCCCGTGCAGGGTCCTTCATGAACGCGCCCGAGCCGAACTTCACGTCGAGCACGAGGGAAGCCGTGCCCTCCGCGATCTTCTTCGACATGATCGAGGAGGCGATGAGCGGGATGGACTCCACCGTGCCGGTGATGTCGCGCAGCGCGTAGAGCTTGCCGTCGGCGGGTGCGAGGTCGGCACCGGCCGCGCAGACGACCGCGCCCACCGAACCCAGCTGGGTCAGGAACTCCTCGTTGCTGAGGCGCGCGCGCCAGCCGGGGATCGACTCGAGCTTGTCGAGGGTGCCCCCGGTGTGTCCGAGGCCGCGGCCCGAGAGCTGCGGAACGGCGACGCCGAACGACGCCACGAGGGGGGCGAGCGGCAGGGTGATCTTGTCGCCCACTCCCCCGGTCGAGTGCTTGTCGGTGGTCGGCTTGCCGACACCCGAGAAGTCGAGCCGCTCCCCGCTCGCGACCATCGCGAGGGTGAGCTCGCGGATCTCGTCGGGGCTCATCCCGTTGAGGAACACGGCCATCGTGAACGCCGACATCTGCTCGTCCGCCACGTAGCCGCGCGTGTACGCGTCGACGAGCCAGCGGATCTGCGCGGCGTCGAGCGCTCCCCCGTCGCGCTTGCGATGGATGAGGTCGACGGTGTCGAAGGGCTCCACCATCAGGACCGGTACTCCTCGAGGGTGCGGGGGCCGAAGGCGTCGGGGATGACCTCGTCGATCGTGCGGATCCCGGAGACCGTCTCCAGCAGCATGCCCTCTGCGGAATGCTCGAAGAGCAGTTGCCGGCAGCGTCCGCACGGCATGAGCGTCTGCCCTTTGCCGTCGACGCAGGTGAAGGCGACGAGGCGCCCGCCGCCGGTCATGTGCAGGCTCGAGACGAGCGCGCATTCGGCGCACAGGGTGAGCCCGTACGAGGCGTTCTCGACGTTGCAGCCCGAGATGATCCGGCCGTCGTCGACGAGCGCCGCCACCCCGACCGGGAAGTGCGAGTACGGCACGTAGGCGTGCTCCAGGGCGGCGTTGGCGGCGGCCCGCAACGCGGCCCAGTCGATCCCGTCGCTCATGACTTCACGTAGGGGACGCCGTCGGCGGCCGGTCCCCGCACCCGGCCGGCGAATCCGGCGACCGCGATGATCGTGACCACATAGGGCAGCATCAGCAGGAACTGGCTCGGGATGGGCGATCCGATGATGCCGAGCAGCGACTGCAGGTTGCGGGTGAACCCGAACAGCAGCGCCGCAGCCGCGGCGTAGAGCGGATGCCAGCGCCCGAAGATGAGCGCGGCGAGCGCGATGAATCCGTTGCCCGCCGTCATCTCGGGGCTGAACGCGCCCACCGAACCGATCGTGAAGTAGGCACCGCCCAGCCCCGCGACGACACCACCGAGCAGCACGCTGAGCAGCCGGGTGCGCGCCACGTTGATGCCGACGGTGTCGGCCGCCTGCGGGTGCTCGCCGACGGCCCGCACCCGCAGCCCCCAGCGGGTGCGGAACAGCGCGATGGTGACGATCGCGAGCACGAGGTACATGAGGTAGACCACGACGGTCTGGTTGAACAGCATCGGCCCGACGAGCGGGATCTGCGACAGTCCGGGGATCGCGATGCGCTCGAACCGCGGCGGCGAGTTGGTGGCCGGGGTAAGCACATTGGAGTGCAGGAAGGTGGTGAGTCCGATCACGAAGACGTTGAGCACCACGCCGACGATGACCTGGTCGACGAGGTAGCGCACCGCGAAGACGGCGAGCACGATGGAGACCGCCGCGCCCGCGATCCCCGCGGCGATGAGGGCGACGAACAGGTTGCCGGTGAGCGTTCCGATGACGGCCGCGCAGAACGCTCCCGAGAGCAGCTGGCCTTCGATGGCGATGTTGACGACGCCCGAGCGCTCGCTCAGCACGCCCGCGAGCGATCCGTAGACGAGCGGCACCGCGAAGGCGAGCGATCCCGCGAGCAGGGCCGGAATCGAGAGCTCCTTGTCGGCGACAGCCCAGATCAGCAGGGCGACGACGGCGACGAGCACATAGCCGACCGCGAGCCCGCGGGGCCGACGGGATCCGCGGATCGCGAAGACGGTCGCGACCGCGGTGATCGCCAGCAGCACGATGCCCGCCGCGATCCCGCTCGCCACGGTGGGCAGGGAGAGCGGCGGCAGCTGCACGAAGTCGCTGCCGGTCGCGAGCAGGAACGCGGAGGAGACCTCTCCCGGGGGCTGCGCCGCTCCGAACAGCCCGAGGAGCACGGCGAGCGCGCCGAGCAGCATGAGCACGGGAGCCGCGTAGCGACGCACGAGGGCGCGGGTGTGCTCTCGCGAGGTCGCGGGGGTGGGCGCGGGTTCGAGGGTCGCCGCGGTCATGCCGCACCTCCCTGCACGACGGGCCGCGGCGCGGGCAGTCGGAAGATGGCGCGCACGAGCGGGGGCGCCGCGAGGAACAGGACGATGAGCGACTGCACGACGAGCACGATGTCGACCGTGATGCCGGTCGAGATCTGCATCTGCCGCGCCCCCGCTCGCAGCGCCCCGAAGAGGAGGCCCGCGGCGAGGACGCCCCCGGGCCGCGACCGCCCGAGCAGGGCGACGGTGATCGCGTCGAAGCCGAGGGACCCCTCGATGCCGTCGCGCAGATCCGTCCCCGTCCCGAGCACCTGGTGGGTGCCGGCGATGGCCACGATGCCTCCGGAGATGAGCATGGTGGCGACGTAGACGCGCCCGACGGCGATCCCCGCCGTGCGGGCCGCGGCCGGGTTGAGCCCGACCGCACGGATCTTGAAGCCGAGGCTCGACCGCGAGAACAGCCACCACATGAACACGACGGCGAGGAGTGCGAGCACGACGCCGAGATGCAGGCGGCCAGTGAGCACGGGGTAGCTCGCGCTCTCGGGGATCGGCGCGCTCACGGGCTGCAGGCTGCCCTCGCCGCGCAGCGGGCCGAGCAGCAGGTATTGGAGCAGCAGGGCGGCGATGTAGTTGAGCATGATCGTCACGATCACCTCGTGCGCCCCGGTGGTGGCCTTCAGCAGTCCCACGATGCCGCCCCAGAGCGCCCCGCCCAGGATGCCGGCCACGACCGCGACCAGCAGGTGGATGCCGGTCGGCAGCGGCCAGCTGACGGCCACCCACGCCGCGAAGGTCGCGCCCGCGATGATCTGGCCGTTGCCGCCGATGTTGAACATGCCGGCCCGGAAGCTGACCGCCACGCCGACGCCGGCCGCGATGAGCGGTGTCGCGTAGGTGAGGGTCTCGGCGATCGAGGCGAAGCCGCCGGGGAACCCGCCGCGCGGGTTGAACACGGCGCCGGCGAACATCGCCGCGTAGGCGCCGCCGACGGCCTGACCGATCGCCTGGAAGGTGTCGCCGGGCCGCGCGAAGAAGTAGCCCGCCGCCTTCTGCACGCCCTCGTCGGTCACCGCGATGAGCACCCCGCCGAGCAGGAACGCGATGACGACCGCCGCGATCGACAGCACGACGTTCCCGGACAGGATGTCGCGCGCGACCCCCGCCCAGTCCCGCGCGGGCCGGGGCGGCGCGACCGGTTCGGGCGCGCTCACGCGGTCACCCCGGTCATGAGGGCGCCGAGCCGCTCGCGCGACGCGTCCGGCGCGACGATGTCGACGATCCTGCCGTGGTACATGACGGCGATGCGATCGGCGAGCGCGACGACCTCGTCGAGCTCGGTGGAGATGACGAGCACGGGAACCCCTTGATCGCGAGCGGCGACGATGCGCTCGTGGACGAACTGGATGGAGCCGACGTCGAGCCCGCGGGTCGGCTGGGCCGCGACGAGCAGCCGCAGCTCGCGACTCAGCTCGCGCGCGAGAACGACCTTCTGCTGGTTGCCGCCCGACAGCTGCCCGACGAGCGCGTCGATGCTCGGGGCACGCACATCGAACTCGACCCGGGCGTCTTCCGCGAAGCGGCGGATCTCGCCGAGGCGCAGGGAGAGGGCACCGCCGAAGGGCGCGCGATCGCTGCGATCGAGCACCATGTTCTCGGCGATCGAGAACTCCTTGACGACCCCGTCGAGGGAGCGGTCCTCCGGCACGTAGCCGACCCCCGCGTCGAGCACGTGCTTGACACTGCGACCCACGAGCGAGCGGCCGTCGAGCTCGATCTCGCCCTCGACGCCGTGCAGCAGGCCGAGAACCGCCGCCGCGAGCTCGGTCTGGCCGTTCCCCTGGACGCCGGCGATCGCCACGATCTCGCCGCGGCGCACCTCGAGGTCGATCCCGTCGAGCACGACGACGCCTGCGGCGTTCCGGTGGCGGAGCCCCCGGATGCAGAGCCCGACCTCACCGGTCTGCGCAGCGTCCTTGGCGACGGTCAGCTCGACGGCCCGCCCCACCATGAGCGCCGCGAGCTCCTCGGAGCTCGCCTGCGGATCGGCCTGGCCGACCACGCGTCCATGCCGGATCACGGTGATGACGTCGGCCACCGCGCGCACCTCGCGCAGCTTGTGGGTGATGAACAGGATGGCGGTGCCCTCGGAGGCGAGCTGCTTCATGATGGCCATGAGCTCGTCGGTCTCCTGCGGGGTGAGCACCGCGCTCGGCTCGTCGAACACGAGCACGCGGGCGTCGCGGCTCAACGCCTTCACGATCTCGACGCGCTGCTGCACACCCACCGGGAGGTCCTCGACGAGCGCATCCGGATCGAGCTCGAAACCGAAGCGGGTGGAGAACTCGCGCACCCGCTCGCGAGCCGCGTCGAGGTCGAGGAATGCGCCGAAGCGCGTGGGCTCGTAGCCGAGCGCGACGTTCTCGGCGACCGTGAACACCGGGACGAGCATGAAGTGCTGGTGCACCATTCCGATGCCCGCCGCGATGGCGTCGCGCGGACTCGCGAACCTGGTGGCCTCGCCGTCGACCAGGATCTCGCCCTCGTCGGGCCGGTACAGCCCGTAGAGCACGTTCATCAGCGTGGACTTGCCGGCACCGTTCTCGCCCAGGATGCAGTGGATCTGGCCGGCCTCCACGCGGAGGTCGATGCGGTCGTTCGCCGTGAACGTGCCGAAGCGCTTGGTGATCCCTCTGAGCTCGAGCGTGCTCACAATGCCCATACAACCATCCGTCTCAGCTCAGGGGAACCGCGGGGGGAGCCGACCGATGTCGACTCCCCCCGCGGCGGGACTCTCCGGGGCTCAGCCCGCGGTGGGCGTTCCGCCCGTCGTGATGACGAGTTCGCCGGAGACGATCTGATCGCGCAGCGCGTCGAGCTCACCCTGCAGCTCGGCGCTCACCGCGTCGGCCTGGTCGTGGAAGTCCGCGAGACCCACCCCGTCGTTCTCCAGGGTGCCGATGTACGGGGTCGCGTCGAAGCTGCCCTCGAATGCCGCCTTGATCGCCTCGAAGGACGAGATCTGGAGGCCCTTCAGCACCGAGGTGAGCAGCAGGCTCTTGTACTCGGCGTGCAGCGGGTTCACGAACCAGTCGGCGTCGACGCCGATGACGAGCACGCCGTCATGCGCGAGCGCCGCGATTCCCGAGCCCTGACCGGTGAGGCCGGCGACCGGGAAGATCACGTCGGCGCCCTGGGCGATGAAGCCCTCGGTGAGGGTCTGGCCCGCGGTGGGCTCCTCGAAGGTGTTGGCGAACACGTCGCCGCCGAGCACCTTCACGCTCGTTCCGTGGGCCGCGTTGTACGCGTCGACGCCCTGGGCGTAGCCCTCCATGAAGATCGTGACCGAGGGGTACGGGTTGCCGCCGTAGGTGGCGACGGTGCCGGTCTTCGAGACGCCGGCCGCGAGGTAGCCCGCGAGGAACGAGGCCTGGCCGGTGTCGAACAGCAGGGGCTTCACATTGTCGAGCGACAGCGGCGAGAAGTCGTCGTTGGACAGCGCCGAGTCGACGAGCGCGAAGTGCTGCTCCGGGTTCTCCTTGGCGAGGTCGCGGGTGGCGGTGGCGAGGTTGAAGCCGACGCTCACGATGATGTCGCAGCCCTCGGAGATGAGGCCCTCGATGTTGGGCACGTACTCCTCCGCAGCCTTCGACTCGACACCCTTGATGGTGACGCCGAGGTCGGACTCCGCCTGAAGCAGGCCCTGGTAGGCGGCCTCGTTGAACGAACCGTCGTGGAAACCGCCGAAGTCGGAGACCATGCAGGCGAGGAAGTCGCTCGCACTCGGCTCGCCCGACGCGTCGGGCGTCTCGTCGGGCGCGGCGGCGCAGCCGCTGAGCACGAGGGCGCTCGCGCCGATGAGGGCGAGGCCGGAGAGGGCCGCCCTGCGGATCGTGAATGTCACTGTGTCCTCCAAGATGTCGCCGGGCGGGATGACCGGCGGATTGCGCTCCACGTTACCTAATGTGACGAGGCGCGAAACGGGCGCCGACGCGCTCGCAACCGAAGAGTTACACAGCCGATCGGGTTCCGAAATGCTCTGGAAATGATCGCGCTCAGATGAGCATCGTCCGTCGGCGCGATCGCGGCTCAGAGCACTTCGTCACGGCCCGAGAGCTTGAGCGCGTCGACCACGTTCTTCACCCGCTGCGCGTTCGCGGTCGTCGTCACGAGCAGCGCGTCCGGGGTGTCGACCACGACGATGTCGCGGACCCCGATGAGCGAGACGATGCGCCCGCTCTGACTCACGACGATGCCGCTCGAGGCGTCCGCGAGCACGCGCGCGTTCTCCCCGAGGATCGAGAGCTCGCTCGCCCGCCCCCCCGAATGCAGCTTGGCCACCGAGGCGAAGTCGCCCACATCGTCCCAGCCGAATCGCCCGGGGATCACGGCGAGCCGTCCCTGCGCCGCGGCCGGCTCGGCGACGGCGTAGTCGATGGCGATCTTGCGCAGCGCAGGCCACAAGCGGTCGACGGCGGGACCGCGGGCCGCCGGGTCGTCCCAGGCGGCGGCGAGCTCCTCGAGCTGCGCGCGCAGCACCGGGTCGAAGCGTCCGATCTCCTCGAGCAGCCGGTCGGCGCGCGCGATGAACATCCCGGCGTTCCACAGGTGCGCCCCGTCGGCGAGATACCTCTGCGCGGTCGCGAGGTCGGGCTTCTCCACGAAGCTCTCGACGAGCAGCGCGTCGCCGGCGCCCTCGACGGCGAGCGCCGAACCGCAATGGATGTAGCCGAAGCCGATCGCCGGCTCGGTCGGGTGGATGCCGATGGTGGCGATGTAGCCGGCGTCGGCGACCGAGATGGCCTGCACGACGGCGGCGCGGAAGACATCCTCGTCGGTGATCACGTGGTCGGCCGCGAACGAGCCGACGATGACGTCCGGCTCGCGCCGCACGAGGATCGCGGCGGCGAGCCCGATCGCGACCGTCGAATCGCGCGGGGCGGCCTCGAGCACGACGTTGCGGTCGACGAGCTCCGGGATCTGCGCCTCGACCGCGGCGCGGTGCGCGCGACCCGTGACGACCATGACGCGCTCGGGTCCGGCGAGCGGGGCGAGGCGCTCCCAGGTGCCGCGCAGCAGCGTGCGGCCCGATCCGGTGAGGTCGTGCAGGAACTTGGGTGCGTCGGCGCGCGAGAGCGGCCAGAGCCGCGAACCGACGCCGCCGGCCGGGATGACGCCGTAGAAGCGTTCGAGGGGCGAAGACATGCCCACAGCCTACGGATCGGAGCGGGGCTCGATGTCTTGACGTCGAGACAGGTGAGGTTCCCCTCACCTGCGACGCGCCGAGGGCGGGCATACACTGGGAGCCGTTCCGACGACGAGCGCATCGCGAGGGAGTAGTGCCGTGACGAGCCAGGCCGCACCACCCGGGGCCCCCGCGGTAACGGTCCCCACCCCCAAGAAGCGCCGCCTCCCCGCGGGCACCCTCTACCGGGGTCGCGAGGGCATGTGGTCGTGGGTGCTGCACCGCATCACGGGCACCGCGATCTTCTTCTTCCTGCTCGTGCACATCCTCGACACCTCGCTCGTGCGGGTGAGCCCCGAGGCCTACAACGCCGTCATCGGCACCTACAAGACGCCCATCATGGGCCTCGGCGAGGCGGCCCTCGTCGCGGCGATCTTCCTGCACGGCTTCAACGGCATCCGCATCATCCTCATCGACTTCTTCCACTGGGGCCCGCGCGCCCAGAAGGTGATGTTCTGGATCGTGATCGTGGCGTGGGCGATCCTCATGGCGGGCTTCCTCCCGGTCCACCTCTCGCACGTGTTCGGAGGCGGCGAATGACCACCGAGATCGCCGCCCCGCGCAGCCCGCACCTGAGCCACCGCCGCCGCTTCAACATCGAGAAGTGGGGCTGGATCTACATGCGCGTCTCGGGCGTGCTGCTGATCGTGCTCATCTCCGGCCACCTCTTCGTGAACCTGCTGACGGGCGAGGGCGTGCGCGCCATCGACTGGGCGTTCGTCGCCGGCAAATGGGCGGACCCGTTCTGGATCGTGTGGGACGCCCTGCTGCTCTGGCTCGCCCTCATCCACGGCGCCAACGGCATGCGCACCCTCATCAACGACTACGCGAGCGGCCGCTTCCGCACCGTGCTGCTCATCGCCCTCGGCGCGGCGACCGCCGTGCTCCTCATCCTGGGAACCCTCGTGCTGACCTTCTTCGACCCCTGCCCGACCGGAGCGCCCGCCGAGCTGCTCCCCGACTTCTGCTCGACGCTCTGATGGGCGCCGCGGGCGGGGTCCTGGAGTTCGTCGACGGCAGCACCGTCGAGGACGGCGCCGTGATCGACGGGGTGCGGTACCACCAGCACGATGTCGTGATCGTCGGCGCGGGAGGCGCCGGGATGCGCGCCGCCATCGAGTCGGCACCGCGCGCGAACACCGCGGTCATCACCAAGCTCTACCCCACCCGCTCGCACACGGGCGCCGCGCAGGGCGGCATGGCGGCGGCGCTCGCCAACGTCGAAGAGGACTCGTGGGAGTGGCACACCTTCGACACGGTGAAGGGCGGCGACTACCTCGTCGACCAGGATGCCGCCGAGATCCTCGCGAAGGAGGCCATCGACGCGGTCCTCGACCTCGAGAACATGGGCCTGCCGTTCAACCGCACCCCCGAGGGCCGCATCGACCAGCGCCGCTTCGGCGGACACACCCGCGACCACGGCAAGGCACCGGTCCGCCGGGCCTGCTACGCGGCCGACCGCACCGGCCACATGATCCTGCAGACGCTGTTCCAGAACTGCGTCAAGCTCGGCGTCAACTTCTACAACGAGTTCTACGCGCTCGACCTCGTGATGACCGAGGTCGACGGTGTCGAGCAGCCCTCCGGCGTGGTCGCCTACGAACTGGCCACCGGCGAGCTGCACGTGTTCCAGGGCAAGTCGATCGTGTTCGCCACGGGCGGCTTCGGGAAGATCTACAAGACCACCTCGAACGCCCACACCCTCACGGGCGACGGCGTCGGCATCATCTGGCGCAAGAAGCTGCCGCTCGAGGACATGGAGTTCTTCCAGTTCCACCCGACCGGCCTCGCCGGCCTCGGCATCCTGCTGACCGAGGGCGCCCGAGGCGAGGGCGCCATCCTGCGCAACGCCTCCGGCGAGCGCTTCATGGAGCGCTACGCCCCCACCATCAAGGATCTGGCGCCGCGCGACATCGTCTCGCGCTGCATGGTGCAGGAGGTCGCGGAGGGCCGCGGCGCCGGCCCGCACAAGGACTACGTGCTGCTGGACTGCACCCACCTCGGCGCCGAGGTGCTCGAGACGAAGCTGCCCGACATCACCGAGTTCGCCCGCACCTACCTGGGGGTCGACCCGGTGTACGAGCCGGTGCCCGTGATGCCGACCGCGCACTATGCGATGGGCGGCATCCCCACCAACGTCAAGGCGGAGGTGCTGCGCGACAACGACACCGTCGTGCCGGGCCTCTACGCCGCCGGCGAGTGCGCGTGCGTCTCGGTGCACGGCTCCAACCGCCTCGGCACCAACTCGCTGCTCGACATCAACGTGTTCGGCAAGCGGGCCGGCAACAACGCCGTCGACTACGCGGACACCGTGGGCTTCACCCCGCTGCCCGCGGATCCGGCCGCCTTCGTGCGCGAGCTGGTCGAGAGCCTGCGCGACTCGAAGGGCACCGAGCGCATCGCCGCGCTCCGCAAGGAGCTGCAGGAGGAGATGGACCGCAACGCCCAGGTGTTCCGCACCGACGAGTCGCTCGAGAAGGTCACCCAGACCATCCACAGCCTCCGCGAGCGCTACAAGAACGTGTCGATCCAGGACAAGGGACACCGCTTCAACACCGACCTGCTCGAGGCGATCGAGCTGGGCTTCCTGCTCGACCTCGCGGAGGTCGTGGTGTTCTCGGCGCGCAACCGCAAGGAGAGCCGCGGCGGGCACATGCGCGACGACTTCCCGAAGCGCGACGACGAGAGCTACATGAGGCACACCATGGCGTACCTCACGGGCGACCCGCACTCGGCGGACGCCGCCGACCACATCACGCTCGACTGGAAACCGGTCGTCGTCACCAACTACCAGCCGATGGAGAGGAAGTACTGATGGCCGCCGTTCTCGAGGCCGTTGACGCCACCGAGGTGCAGCCCGTCGCGAGCGGGAGCGCGGAGGCGCCCATCCAGGCCTTCACGGTGACCCTCATCATCCGCCGTTACGACCCCGAGAAGGACGCCGAGCCGTACTGGCAGGACTTCGACGTGGAGCTGTACGCGACCGATCGCATCCTCGACGCCCTGCACAAGATCAAGTGGGAGGTCGACGGCTCGCTCACCTTCCGCCGCTCCTGCGCGCACGGCATCTGCGGCTCGGACGCGATGCGCATCAACGGCCGCAACCGGCTCGCCTGCAAGACCCTCATCAAGGACCTCGACATCACGAAGCCCATCTACGTGGAGGCCATCAAGGGCCTGCCGCTCGAGAAGGACCTCATCGTCGACATGGAGCCGTTCTTCGCCTCCTACCGCGAGGTGCAGCCGTTCCTCATCTCGAGCACCAAGCCGAAGGACGGCAAGGAGCGCATCCAGTCGGTCGCCCAGCGCGAGCGCTTCGACGACACCACCAAGTGCATCCTGTGCGCCGCGTGCACCTCCTCGTGCCCGGTGTTCTGGACCGACGGCCAGTACTTCGGCCCGGCCGCGATCGTCAACGCGCACCGCTTCATCTTCGACTCGCGCGACGAGGCCGCGAACGTGCGCCTCGACATCCTCAACGACAAGGAGGGCGTGTGGCGCTGCCGCACGACCTTCAACTGCACGGAGGCCTGCCCGCGCGGCATCGAGGTGACGAAGGCGATCGCCGAGGTCAAGCAGGCCGTGCTGCGCGGCAAGCCCGACATCCCGAAGAAGTAGCCGCACGCCGCTAGCGTGAGCGCATGGCCGCTCTGATCGCGTGGGTGCAGCGCGTGGTCGCCTGGGTCATGCGTCTCAAGCCCGTGCGGGTGTTCCTCGACTACAGCGAGCACCGCGGTCCGCTGCTCGCGGCGGGGCTCTCGAATCAGGCGGTCTTCGCCGTGTTCGCGGCGCTCTGGGTGACGTTCTCGGTGTTCGGGATCGTGCTGGCCGGCAACACCGAGCTGCGCGAGGCGCTCTTCGAGCTCATCGCGACCGCCGTGCCGGGCCTCATCGACGTGGGCGAGGGCGGGGCGATCGATCCGGCCGACCTCGTCAACCCGAGCGTGCTGAGCTGGACGGGCGCCATCGCCCTGGTCGGCCTGTTCTTCACCGCGCTCGGCTGGCTGGCCTCCGCCCGCGACGCCATCCGGCTGCTCGGCGACCTGCCGGGACCGCGCACCAACTTCCTGCTGCTGAAGCTCAAGGACCTCGGCCTCGCGATCGGCTTCGGCGCGCTGCTCGTCGTCTCGGCGGCGCTGTCGGTGTTCGCGACCCAGGCGCTCGGCGGGGTGCTCGACTGGCTCGGCATCCGGGACGACACGGCGGCCACCGTGACGGCACGCGTGCTCTCGGTGCTCGTGATGTTCACCCTCGACGCGGTCGTGCTGGGCGGGCTGTACCGGATCCTCGCCGGGGTGCACATCCCGTTGCGGCAGCTCGCGGGCGGGGCGCTGCTCGGTGCGCTCGCGCTCGGCGTGCTGAAGATCCTCGGCACGGCACTGCTCGGCGGCGCCACCAACAACCCGCTGCTGGCCTCGTTCGCGGTCATCATCGGTCTGCTCATCTGGTTCACCCTGGTGTGCCAGGTGATCCTCATCGCCGCGAGCTGGGTGTTCGTGAGCATGGCGGACGCGGGTCTGCCGCTGGATGCGAAGCTCGCCAGCGAGCGCGCGGCGAAGGTGGCCGCCGAGCGCGAACGACTCCGCGAGGAGGTGCGGGCGGAGCTCTCCGCCGAGAAGAGGCCCGGCTTCTTCCGACGCCTGTTCGGCCGCCGCTCCGGCTAGCGTGTCGGCATGGACGACGCCGCCCTCTCGCCGCTCCGCGATCCGCTGCGCCGACCCCGCCGGCGCTGGCGCGACCGCACGGCGGTGCGCGTCTACACCGTCTACCTCGACCATCGCGGCCCCCTGCTGGCGGCGGGCATGTCGCAGCAGGCGGTCTTCGCGGTGTTCGCCGGCGTCTGGCTGGCGTTCTCGTCGTTCGAGCTGTTCGCCCCCCAGCACTCGGCGCTGCGGGAGGCCCTGCTGCGCCTCATCGACGCCCTCGTCCCCGGCCTCATCGACACGGGCGCCGGCGGCGCCATCGATCCGGGCGCGCTGGTCGGCACGGCGGTGCTCACCTGGACCGGCGCGATCGCCCTCGTGGGCCTCGTGATCACGGCGGTCGGCTGGTTGTCGTCGGCGCGGGATGCGGTGCTGCTGATCGCCGACCTCGACTCCCCCGACACCCACTTCGTGCTGCTGTGGATCAAGGACTTCGTGCTGGCGCTCGCGTTCAGCGTCCTGCTGCTCGCCTCCGCCGCGGCTTCGGCGTCGGCCAGCAGTGCGCTCGACGAGGCGCTCGACGCGCTCGGCATCCGCAGCACCCTCACCTCGACCATCGCGACGAGCCTGGTGTCGATCGTGCTGGTGTTCCTCATCGACACCGTGCTGTTGGCGACGCTGTTCCGGGTGCTCGCGGGAGCCCGGATCCCGCTCCGGTTCCTGGTCCCGGGCGCCGCGCGAGGCGCCCTGGTGCTCACGGTGCTGCAACTGGTGGGCGCGTTCCTGCTGGGCGGCACCCCCGACAACCCGCTGCTCGCCTCGTTCGCGGTGATCATCACCCTGCTCACCTGGTTCGCGCTCGTCTCGCAGGTGATCCTGCTGGCGGCCTGCTGGGTGTTCGTGGGCATGAAGGACGCCGGGGTGCCGCTGCGCGGCCGACGCATCGTGACCGAGACCGTCGACGAAGGAGAGGACGCGGACGGGCGTCCGACGTCCTGACTAGACTTCCGAGGGTGTCAGCCCCCCTCCGCATCGCCACGGTCAACGTCAACGGCGTGCGCGCCGCGTACCGCAAGGGCATGGGCGAGTGGCTGGCCCCGCGCGGCATCGACATCCTGGCGCTGCAGGAGGTGCGTGCCGAGACCGACGACCTGCGCGCGCTGCTGGGCGACGAGTGGGACATCCTGCACGACCCCGCCACCGCGAAGGGCCGCGCAGGTGTCGCGCTCGCGAGCCGCCGCAAGGCCGAGATCCACCGGGTGACCTTCGGGCCCGACGACTTCGACTCGGCGGGCCGCTGGCTCGAGGCCGACTACGACGTCGACGGCACGCTCGTCACGGTCGTCTCGACCTACGTCAACTCGGGCGAGGTCGACACCCCCAAGCAGGTCGAGAAGTACCGCTTCCTCGACGCGATGCTCGTGCACCTGCCGGCGCTCGCCGCGCACAACCCGCTCTCGCTCGTGGTCGGCGACCTCAACGTGGGGCATCGCACGCTCGACATCAAGAACTGGCGAGGCAACGTGAAGCGCGCCGGGTTCCTGCCCCAGGAGCGCGCCTACTTCGACCGCTTCGTCGGCGCGGAGGACGACCCCGACTACAATGCCGGCGCCGGACTCGGCTGGGTGGATGTCGGCCGCCGCTGGGCGGGCGAGGTGCCGGGCCCCTACACCTGGTGGTCGCAACGCGGCCAGGCCTTCGACACCGACACCGGGTGGCGCATCGACTACCACCTGGCCACCCCGGCGCTGGCCGCCACGGTGCAGAACTACACGATCGATCGGGCGGCCGCCTACGACGAGCGATGGTCGGACCACGCTCCCGTCGTCGTCGACTACCAGATCTGAAGGACCTCCCACATGACCAAGCCCCGTCTGTTCTCGGGCATGCAACCCTCCGCCGACTCGCTCCACGCGGGCAACTACATCGGCGCCCTCCTGCAGTGGAAGCAGCTGCAGCGCGACTACGACGCCGTGTTCAGCGTCGTCGACCTGCACGCGATCACCGTGCCTCAGGATCCCGCGACCCTGCGCGAGAAGACCCGCCGCACCGCCGCGCAGTACATCGCGGCCGGCATCGACCCCTCCGCCTCGACGCTCTACGTGCAGTCGCAGGTGCCCGCGCACGCGCAGCTCGCCTGGGTGCTCAACACCATCACGGGCTACGGCGAGGCGAGCCGGATGACGCAGTTCAAGGACAAGACCGCCAAGCAGGGTCTCGAGGCGGCGTCGGTGGGCCTGTTCACCTATCCCGTGCTGCAGGCGGCCGACATCCTGCTCTACGACGCCGAGATCGTGCCGGTGGGCGAAGACCAGCGGCAGCACATCGAGCTGACCCGCGACCTCGCCCAGCGCTTCAACTCGCGCTTCGGCGAGACCTTCGTGGTGCCGGAGGTGTCGATCCTGAAGGAGACGGCGAAGGTCTACGACCTGCAGAACCCGGGATCGAAGATGTCGAAGTCGGGTGACACCGAGAACGGCATCCTGTGGCTGCTGGATGAGCCGAACCGGCTCGTGAAGAAGATCAAGTCGGCGGTCACCGACAACGACGGCTCGATCCGCTACGACCCCGCCGAGAAGCCGGGCGTCTCGAACCTGCTGACCCTGCTGTCGGTGCTCGGCGGATCCACGATCCCCGCCCTCGAGGCGGAGTTCGCGGGCCGCGGCTACGGCGACCTCAAGGGCGCCGTCGCGGATGCCGTGGTGGCCGAGTTCGCACCCGTGCGGGAGCGTGCGCTCGAGCTGCTCGCCGATCCGGCCGAGCTCGACCGCGTGCTCACCGGCAACGCGGAGCGGGCCGACGCGATCGCCGAGGCGACGCTGCGCCGCGTGTACGACGCGGTCGGCTTCCTGCCCCGACGCTGATGCAGCCCGTCGTGCGGGTGGTGCTGTTCGACCTCGACGACACCCTCTTCGCCCACCGGGAGTCGGTGGAGGCCGGCATCCGTGCGCATCGTGCGGCGATCGGCGGTGCCCTCGCCGAGGCGGACGCCGCGGACGAGTTCGCGCGCTGGCACGCGCTCGAGGAGCACCACTACCACCGGTATCTGGCCGGCGAGCTCGACTTCCGGGGGCAGCGCCGCGAACGGGCGCGCGGATTCGTGGCGCCGTACGGCATCGAGCTCGACGACGAGGCGGCCCAGGCCTGGTTCGAGGGTTTCCTCGCGCAGTACGAACGCACCTGGGCGCTGCACGCGGATGTGCGCGACTGCCTCGCATCCCTCGCGCCGCGGCGGTTCGGCATCATCACGAACGGGGAGCTCGGCTTCCAGACGGCGAAGATCCGGGGGCTCGGGCTGGATGCGCTCATCCCCCTCGAGAACGTCGTCGCGAGCGGGGAGGTGGGGGCCGCGAAGCCGGATGCGCGCATCTTCCGGATCGCCGCGGAGCGGTTCGGCGTCGCCCCGGGCGAGGCCTGCTACGTGGGCGACCGGCTGCACACCGATGCGATCGGCGCCGCAGCCGCGGGCCTGCGCGGCGTGTGGCTCGACCGCCGGGGGACGGCGAGCCCGGAGCAGCTCGCCGAGGCGGCCGCCGCCGGCGTCCCGGTGATCCGGGCGCTGTCCGAGTTGCCGGCGCTGCTTGCGGGGCGGTGACCCCCGATGACGCCCGGGAATACCCCGGAATCGGCTGCGTTGTAGACTCCGAAGCAAGCAGCACGTGCTCCGGGGGCGGTGAAAACCCGCACCGGCGGTGATAGTCCGCGAACTCCGACCCGCAAGGGGCGGGGCCGATCCGGTGGAACTCCGGGACCGACGGTGATAGTCCGGATGGAAGGAAGCACGCGTCGGCGGAGCCGTTGGCGGCATCCGTCGGCGGGCGCCGATTCTCGTCGCGCATCCCCGGAACCGACCGGAGAGGATGCGGATGGCCGAGCAGACCGTCTACGACGCCGCGATGCGCCGCGCCCTCGAACTCGCCGCCCGCGGGCCGCTCACCGGCGGCAACCCGCAGGTCGGCTGCGTGCTGCTCGACGCGGGCGGCGCGGTGGTCGCCGAAGGCTGGCACCGCGGCGCCGGCACCGCGCACGCCGAGGTGGATGCGCTGAGCCGCCTCGAGGACGCGCGCGGGCTCACCGCGGTGGTCACTCTGGAGCCGTGCAACCACACCGGGCGCACGGGACCCTGCAGTGAGGCGCTCATCGCCGCCGGCGTCGCGCGTGTCGTGTACGCGGTCTCCGATCCGGGGCACGAGTCGGCCGGTGGCGCAGCACGCCTGCGCGAGGCGGGTGTCGAGGTGATCGGCGGTGTGCTCGCCGACGAGGTGCGCGCCTTCCTGCACGTCTGGCTCACCGCGGTGGCGCGGCACCGCCCCTGGGTGACCGTCAAGTGGGCGTCCACCCTCGACGGGCGTGCGGCGGCCGCCGACGGCACGAGCCAGTGGATCACCGGCACCGCAGCCCGCCAGCGCGTGCACGAGCAGCGCGCCGCATCCGACGCCATCCTCGTCGGCATCGGCACCGTGCTGGCCGACGACCCCGCCCTCACGGCGCGCGGCGACGGCGGGGAGCTGCTGGCGCATCAGCCGATCCCCGTCGTGGTGGGCGAGCGCGGCGTGCCCGCGACCGCGGCCGTGCGGGCGCACCCCGCCGGACTCATCGAGACCGGCAGCCGCGACCTCGAGGCGATCCTGCGCGAGCTCGACGCCCGCGGCATCCGCCGGGTGTATGTGGAGGGCGGGCCGACGCTCGCCTCCGCGCTCATCGCCGCGGGGCTCGCCGACGAGTACGCGGTCTACCTCGCGCCGGTGCTGCTGGGCGGGGACCGGCTCGCGGTGGGCGACCTCGGCATCCCCACGATCGCCGACGCCCGCCGCCTGCGCATCACGAGCATCGAGCAGCTCGGCGACGACCTGCTCGTCACGGCACGACCGATTCAAGGGAGCTGACATGTTCACCGGCATCATCGAGGAGCAAGGCGAGGTGCTCGCCTGGGAGCCCGTGGCGGATGCTGCGCGCATCACGGTGCGCGCGCCGCTTGCGGCATCCGACGCCCGGCACGGCGACTCGATCTCGGTCTCGGGCGTCTGCCTCACCGTCGTCGACCAGGGCCCCGACTGGTTCACCGCGGATGTCATGGGGATCTCGATCGAGGTCACCACCCTCGGCGAGCGCCGGGTGGGCGACCTCGTCAACATCGAGCGGGCCGCCGCCCTCGGCGACCGGCTCGGCGGCCACATCGTGCAGGGGCACGTCGACGGGACGACCGCGGTGCTGTCGATCGAGGACGGATCGGCGTGGCGCGTGGTGCGCTTCGCCCTGCCCGCGGAGCTCGCCCCGCTCGTGACCCGCAAGGGCTCGATCACGATCGACGGCACCTCGCTCACGGTGAGCGCGGTCTCGGATGCGGCGGAGCCCGAGCAGTGGTTCGAGGTGTCGCTCATCCCCGAGACCCTCACCGCCACGACCCTCGGCGCGCTGGCCCCGGGCTCCCGCGTGAACCTCGAGACCGACATCCTCGCCCGCCATGTGGAACGACTGCTGGCGGTACAGAAGGAAGGAGCGCTCCGATGAGCCTCGCCGACATCCCCACCGCCCTCAGCGCTCTGCGCGCCGGGCGCCCCATCATCGTGGCAGACGACGAAGGGCGCGAGAACGAAGGCGACGTCGTGCTCGCCGCCGAGACCGCGAGCCAGGAGTGGATCGCGTGGGCGGTCAAGCACTCCTCCGGCTTCATCTGCGCCCCGATGACCAACGAGATCGCCGACCGGCTCGAGCTGCCGCCCATGGTCGCCGAGAACCAGGACCCGCGCGGCACCGCCTACACGGTGTCCGTCGACGCGGCCGACCGCTACTCGACCGGCATCTCCGCCTCCGACCGGGCCCACACCCTCCGTGTGCTCGCCGACCCCGAGTCGACGCCGTCGAGCCTCAACCGGCCCGGCCACATCCTGCCGCTGCGCGCCATCGACGGCGGCGTGCGGGAGCGGGACGGCCACACCGAGGCCGCCGTCGACCTCATGAAACTCGCCGGGCTCACCCCGGTGGCGGCGATCTCCGAGATCGTCGACGAGGACGGCGAGATGATGCGACTGCCGAACCTCATCCGCTTCGGCGAGCGCGAGAACGTGCCGGTTATCACCATCGAGGCGCTCATCCGCTTCATGGAGGAGCGCCGCTGCGAGGCCGACCCGAAGGCCGAGGTCGTGGTGCCCGAGTGGCAGCGCGTGAGCTTCGAGGTGGAGACCAACGTGCCCACCCAGCACGGCTCGTTCCGGGTGCGCGCCTACCGCGACCGCTCGACGGGAGCCGACCACGTGGCCTGGATCTCGGGCGAGCCGAGCGACGGGGCGCTCGTGCGCGTGCACTCCGAGTGCCTCACCGGCGAAGCGTTCGGCTCGCTCAAGTGCGAGTGCGGCCCGCAGCTGCAGTCGGCGCTCGACACCATCCAGGCCGAGGGCGGCATCGTCATCTACCTGCGCGGGCAGGAGGGGCGCGGCATCGGCCTCATCAACAAGCTGCGCGCCTACCGGCTGCAGGAGGACGGATTCGACACGCTCGACGCGAACCTCGCGCTCGGGCTGCCGGCCGACGCCCGCGACTACGGGGCCGCCGTCGGGATCCTCAAGGATCTCGGCATCCGGCGGGTACGGTTGCTCTCGAACAACCCCGAGAAGGCCCGGCAGCTGACCGAGCGCGGCATCGAGGTGGACGAGCTGGTTCCGCTCGTCGTCGGCGTCGGCGAGTTCAACGAGGGCTACCTCGACGCGAAGCGCGATCGGATGGGGCACCAGCTGCCCACCCACCAGGCGCTTCTCGAGAGGCTCGCACCGACCACGGGAGGAAACGAATGAGCGGCGAGGGTCGCCCCACCGAGCTCGACCACGACGGCACGGGACTGCGGATCGCCGTGGTCTCCGGCACCTGGCACGAGACGATCACCGAGGGGCTGCTCGCGGGCGCGCTGCGCACCCTGGCGGCATCCGGGGCCGAGGTGGAGGTGTTCCGGGTGCCGGGCAGCTTCGAGCTCCCGGTCGTGGCGAAGGCCGCGCTCGAGGCGGGTGCGGACGGGGTGGTCGCGCTCGGCGTGATCATCCGCGGCGGCACCCCGCACTTCGAGTACGTGAGCTCGGCGGCGACCGACGGCCTCACCCGGGTGGCGCTCGACACCGGCAAGCCGGTCGGCTTCGGGCTGCTGACGCTCGACGACGAGGCGCAGGGCCTCGACCGCGCGGGTCTGCCCGGCTCGAAGGAGGACAAGGGCACCGAGGCCGCCGAGGCGGTGCTCGCCACCGCCGGGGTTCTCGCCCGCATCCGCCGCGGTCGCGCCTGACCCGTCCCTGAGCGCTCGCGAAGGCACGAGCCGCGTGCCAAGGTGAGAGCTATGAGCACCGTCGCCGCACCCGCGAACCCGCGCGCGCGGGTCGTCTTCGCGAGTCTCATCGGGACCACGATCGAGTTCTACGACTTCTACGTCTACGCGACCGCCGCCGTGCTGGTGTTCCCGCACCTGTTCTTCCCCGCCGGCGACGAGACGGCCGCCCTGCTGTCGTCGTTCGCCATCTTCGGCGCCGCGATGGTGGCCAGGCCCATCGGCGCGGTCTTCTTCGGGCACCTCGGAGATCGCCGCGGGCGCAAGGTGACGCTCGTGGGGGCGCTGCTCACCATGGGCATCGCCACCTTCTTGATCGGCGTGCTGCCCACCTATGCGCTCGTCGGCTGGCTCGCGCCGCTGCTGCTCGTGGTGCTGCGGCTCGCGCAGGGCTTCGCGCTGGGCGGCGAATGGTCGGGGGCGGCCCTCGTCGCCACCGAGAACGCGCCGGCCGGCAAGCGCGCCTGGTACGGCACCTTCCCGCAGCTGGGCGCGCCGATCGGGTTCATCATCGCCAACGGCCTGTTCCTCGTGATCGCGGCCGTGCTGCCCTCCGACGACCCCTCTCGCCCCTCGGACGCCTTCCTCGAGTGGGGCTGGCGGATCCCGTTCCTGTTCTCGGCGATCATGGTCGCGGTGGGGCTGTGGGTGCGGCTGCGGCTCGTCGAGTCGGCGGCGTTCACGAAGGCCGCCTCGGCCGGGCGCCTCGCCAAGGTGCCGCTCGCCACCGTCTTCCGCACGCACTGGAGGCAGCTGATCCTCGGCACCTTCTACATGCTCGCCACCTACGTGCTCTTCTACCTGATGACGACCTTCTCGCTCAGCTACGGGCGTGCCGCCGTCGACGCACCGGTCCCGGGGCTCGGCTACGACTACACGACGTTCGTGCTGCTGATGATCCTCGGGGTGGTGTTCTTCGGCGTCTTCACCCTCGTGTCCGGGCCGCTCGCGGACCGGTTCGGACGGCGTCCCACGCTCATCGTCGTGACGCTCGGGATCATCGCATTCGGCCTCGTCTGGGTTCCGCTGCTGGCGGCCGGCACGCTCGGGGTGGTGGCGTGGCTCATCCTGGGCTTCACCCTCATGGGCTTCACCTTCGGGCCGATGGGCGCGCTGCTGCCCGAGCTGTTCCCGACCGCGCTGCGGTACACCGGGTCGGGGATCTCGTACAACGTCTCGTCGATCCTCGGGGCGGCGTTCGCGCCGTTCATCGCGGTGTGGCTGTGGCAGTCCGGGGGCGGCAGCCCCTTCTGGGTGGGCGTCTACCTCTCGGTGATGGCGACCCTCACCCTCGTCGCGCTGCTCGTCGGCCGCGAGACGAAGGACGTCGCCCTCGACGACATCCCCGAGGCCCTCCCCTGAGGGGACGGCTAGTCGAGGAAGAGGGCGCGCAGGCGACGGGTCGTGAAGGAGAGGCCGCCCACCACGAGCACGAGGAAGTACACCACGTGCACGAGCATGAGCGGCGACAGGATGCCGGTCGTGAGCCCGCGCACGAGCTCCACCGCGTGCCACAAGGGGAGCGCCTGCACGAGCCACTGGATCGGCTCGGGGTACACCGTGATCGGGAAGAAGGTGGCCGAGAACAGGAACATCGGCAGCAGCACGAACGGGATCCACTCCATCTGCTGGAAGGAGCGGAAATAGCTCGTGATGCCCATCCCGACGGCCGCGAAGGCGAACGCGATGAGCATGACCGCAGGCACCGCGAGCAGCGCGGTCCACGCCAGGTTGAGACCCATGACCTGCATCACGATCTGGAACCCGACCCCGTACACCGCCCCCCGGAGCAGTGCGAGCAGGATCTCGCCGAGCGCCACATCGAGCGGCCCGAGACTCGTCGCAAGCATGCCCTCGTAGAGCTTGCCGAAGTTCATCTTGAAGAACACGTTCCACGTGGAGTCGTAGATCGCGCCGTTCATGGCCGACACCGCGAGCAGCGCGGGCGCGATGTAGGCGGCGTACGGGATGTGGTTGCCCGCGGCATCCGTCACCGTGCCGATGAACCCGCCGAGACCCACGCCGAGCGAGAGCAGGTAGAAGATCGGCTCGACGAAGCCCGAGATCACGACCACCCAGTTGCTCGACCGGGTGGCCTGCAACCCGCGCACCACGACCGCTGTCGCGTTGCCCGCGTACAGGGATCGCACGCTTCCGCGGCGAAGCGCCCGCTCCTCGGTGACCGCGCTCATGCGTCGAGCCTCCGCGTCGCGATCCGCACCGCGAGCAGCCACCCGGCCACCGCGAGCAGCACGAGATACCCGACATGCACCGCCACGAGCCAGCCGGGCCGCTCCGCGCCGTAGGAGACCACCCGGCCCAGCTCCGAGGCGTGCCACAGGGGTGAGAGCCAGCCGATCCACTGCAGGAACCACGGCAACTGCGCGAGGGGGAAGATGGTGCCGCTGAACAGCGTGAGCGGCAGCACGATCACCCGCTGCACGACCGCGAACTGACCGCGGTCCTCGCGCAGGGTCGCGCTGTAGGCGAGCAACGGGGTGCCGAAGGCGAGGCCGCCCAGGGTCGCGATGAGCACCGTGAGCGCCGCAGCCGGCGACGGCGACGCCCCGAAGGCCGCCATGATCGCGAAGTAGACGACGGAGGCGGTGAGCATCCGCAGTCCCACGAACAGCACGACGCCGTCTATGATCTGCCGCGCCGACAGCGGCGCCGCGTTCATGCCGATGTAGGTGGGGTTCCACTTGAACCCCTGCATGACCGGGTACGTGAACTCGCCGGACGCGATCGTCACGGCTGCCGTGACGATGAGCGCCGGCGCCACGAACACGAGGTAGGACACGCCGTCGACGCCGGCGGGCCCCGCGTTCGCGGTGACGAGCACCCCGAGGCCGACGCCGAAGGCGAACAGGTAGAGCACGGGGGTGCCGATCGCCGAGGCGATGTTGACGCCGAGGTAGCGCCGCCACACCCGGATCTGGTGCTCGGCCGCGTACCACGCGCCGAAGCGCCGCACCCGGGCGGCCGCGCGCCGGGCCTCCTCGGCGAGTTCGAGCGGTTCGAGCGTCGTCATTCGATCAACGACCGTCCGGTGAGCCGCAGGAACACGTCTTCGAGGCTCGAACGCCGCACGAGGCTCGTGAGCGGCTGCAGCCCCCGCGCGACCACCTCGACGAGTGCCGCCTCGCCGTCCTGCGCGTACACGAGGATGCGGTCGGGCAGCACCTCGAGCCGCTCCCCGACGCCGGTGAGCCGCTCGGCCGCACCCGCGTTCTGCTCCGATCCGAACCGCACCTCGAGCACCTCGCGCGTCGAGTACTCGCGGATGAGCGCGGCGGGGCTACCCTCCGCCATGATCCGGCCGTGGTCGACGACGACGAGGCGGTCGCACAACTGCTCGGCCTCATCCATGTAGTGCGTCGTGAGCAGGAGCGTGGTGCCCTGCTCCTTGAGGCGGAACAGGCGGTCCCACAGGATGTGCCGGGCTTGCGGGTCGAGGCCCGTGGTCGGCTCGTCGAGCAGCAGGATGCGCGGCTCGTTGATGAGGGCGCGCGCGATCGTGAGACGGCGCTTCATGCCGCCGGAGAGCTCGTCGACCTTCGCGTCGCGGCGGTCGGCGAGCTGGGCGAACTCGAGCAGCTCGTCGGCGCGCTCGGCGACGAGTCGGCGCGGCATGCCGAAGTAGCGTCCGTAGGCGAGCAGGTTCTCGCGCACCCGCAGCTCGTTGTCGAGGTTGTCGGCCTGCGGCACGACCCCGAGGCGCGAGCGGATCTCGGGGCCGTAGTCGTTCGGGTCGAGCCCGAGCACCCGCAGTTCGCCCGCCGTACGCGTGGAGACGGCGCCGACCATCCGCATGGTGGTCGACTTGCCGGCGCCATTGGGCCCGAGCAGCCCGAACGACTCCCCCGCCGCCACCTCGAACGAGACGCCGTCGACCGCCGCGAACTCTCCGTACCGCTTCACGAGTCCCGTCGCGCTGATCACTGCCACGAGATCCGAGCCTATGCGTCGCGGGCGACATGGCGCGGCTGGAGCCGCGACCCGATGGCGGGAGAAACGCCTCCCGCCCCGGGGTGGTAGCTCCAGCCGCGCCATGGATCGCGGACGCCGCGGGGCGCCGCATCTGCGAGGATCGAGGGAGGCACAGGTGCGCGCAACGTGCCCCACACCCTGGAGATCCCCCGCATGACCGACACCGACGCGCCCGCGCGCCGCAGCCCCTTCCGCCGCGCCGCCGACACCGGCCCTCGCGCCTCCTTCCGCGAACTGCTGCCGTACCTCACCGAGCACAAGGGTCTGCTGGGACTCGCGATCGTGCTGAGCCTCGCGAGCGCGGCGCTCTCGCTCGCGCAGCCCGCCCTCGTGAGCCAGGTGATCTCGATCGTGGAGGCCCGCGATCCGCTGGGATGGCTCGCCTGGCTGCTCGTGGCGCTCGTGATCGGCAACGGCGTGGTCACCGCCGTGCAGCACTACCTGCTGCAGCGGGCCGGTACGAGCGTGGTGTTCTCCTCACGCCGCGCGCTCATCCGGCGGATGCTGCGGCTGCCGATCAGCGAGTTCGACACCCGCCGCACGGGCGACCTCGTGTCGCGCGTCGGCAGCGACACGACCCTGCTCTACGCCGTGCTCACCCAGGGGCTCGTGGATGCGCTGGGCGGCGCGGTCGTGTTCGTGGGCGCGATCGTCGGGATGGCGCTCATCGACCCGGTGCTGCTGGGCGCGACGGTGCTCGTGATCGCCGTCGCGATCGCCGTCGTCGGCGGACTCTCGGGCCGCATCCGCGTCGCCAGCCGGGAGCAGCAGGAGAAGGTGGGCGACGTCGCCGCGGGGGTGCAGCGCGCGATCGCGGCCATCCGCACGGTGCGGGCCGCGAACGCCACCGAGCGCGAGTCGGCCGCGGTCGAGCGCGACGCGCACGCGGCCTGGGGAGCCGGCATCCGGGTGGCGAAGGTGTCGGCGCTCGTCGTGCCGGTCGCGTCGATCGCCATGAACGTGTCGTTCCTCGTCGTGCTCGGTCTCGGCGGCTACCGCGTCGCCTCGGGTGCGATCACGATCGCCAGCCTCGTGGCGTTCATCCTGTTCCTGTTCCTCATGATCATGCCGCTCGGCCAGGCGTTCGGGGCCGTCACCTCGGTGAATCAGGCGCTCGGCGCGCTCGGACGCATCCAGGAGATCATGCGCATCCCGTCGGAGGACGAGGGCGACACCGCGATCGAGCCCGCCGCCGCCGTGGAGACGGATGCCGCGATCCGCTTCGACGAGGTGCGGTTCGCGTATCCCGAGCAGGCGCACAAGACGGAGAAGGAGAAGGTCATCGCGTCGACGCTCGGCGAGGACGCGCTCGAACCGGTGGAGAGGGAGGTACTGCACGGGGTGTCGTTCGCGGTGCCGCGTGGCTCGCGGGTCGCCCTGGTCGGACCGTCCGGCGCCGGCAAGTCGACCATCCTCGCGCTCATCGAGCGCTTCTACGACCCGACGGGCGGCGTGGTGCGCATCGACGGGGTGGACGTGCGCGCGCTCCCCCGTGAGGAGCTGCGCGGCCGCATCGGCTACGTCGAACAGGATGCCCCCGTGCTCGCCGGCAGCATCCGCGACAACCTCACCCTCGGCACGCCCGACGCGAGCGACGCCCAGTGCACCGAGGTGCTGCGCGCGGTGAACCTCGGGGAGGTGCTCGATCGCGACCCGGCCGGACTGGATGCGGCGGTCGGCGAGGAGGGCGTCATGCTGTCCGGCGGCGAGCGCCAGCGGCTCGCGATCGCGCGTGCGCTGCTCGCGGCCCCGCCGATCCTGCTGCTCGACGAGGCGACCGCATCACTCGACGGCGTGAACGAGCAGCTGCTGCGCGAGGCGATCGACGCGGTCGCCGAGGATCGCACCCTGCTCGTGATCGCGCACCGACTGTCGACCGTGGTCGATTCGGACCTCATCGTCGTCCTCGACCACGGCCGGGTCGTCGGGGTCGGCACGCACTCGGAGCTCGTGGCGTCGACGCCGCTGTACCGGGACCTGGCGAAGCACCAGCTGCTCGTGTGAGTCCATGGCGCGGCTGGAGCCGTGACCTCCGGGCGGGAGGCGTTTCCCCCGCCCGGAGGTCACGGCTCCAGCCGCGCCATGATCTCCGCTAGGTGTTCTTCCCCGACACGTTGTGAACGGCTGAGGTGAGCGAAGACCTCCGGGAACGATGTGGGTAACCACACTCAGATCGTTTCCACGGAGGTCTTCGTGACTCACGCTAACGCGCCGTTTACTCCGGAGGGCAGGGCGCGCCTTGCTCGTCTCATCGTCGATCAGGGCTGGCCGGTGCGGCGGGCTGCTGAGCGGTTCCAGTGCTCCCCGGCGACGGCTTCCCGTTGGGCGTGCCGCTACCGCGCCGGGCTGCCGCTGACCGATCGCAGCTCCCGACCGCACCGCAGCCCGTCGCGCTCGTCCCAGCGACTCGAGCGACGCATCGTCGCGTTGCGCTTCACCCGCCGTTGGGGTCCGCACCGCATCGGCTATCACCTCGGTGTTCCCCGCTCGACGGTCGGACGCGTTCTCGCCCGCTATCGGATGCCGCGACTTGTCCACGTCGATCAGGCCACCGGGCTGCCTGTTCGCGCGCCGAAGCCGGTCCGCTACGAGGTCGCCGCGCCGGGAGAGCTCGTCCATGTCGATATCAAGAAACTCGGTCGCATCCCGGATGGCGGCGGCTGGCGCATCCATGGTCGCGGTTCGACCCAGGATCGACGAGCCGGCTCGGCCCGGGATCGAGCCGCACGTCGCGGCGCGTCCCCTTCGCGCGGCTACACCTTCCTGCACCACGCGGTCGATGACCACTCCCGGCTCGCCTACTCCGAGCAACTCCCCGACGAACGCAAAGAGACCGCGGCCGGCTTCTGGCTCCGAGCCGCAGCGTTCTTCGCCGAGCACGGCATCACCGTCACCGCCGTGATGACCGACAACGGCTCCTGTTACCGATCACGCGCCTTCGCCGCCGCACTCGGCAACATCCAGCACCGCTGGACACGCCCCTACCGGCCGCAGACCAACGGCAAGGTCGAACGCTTCAACCGCACCCTCGCCACCGAGTGGGCCTACGCCGAGGCATACTCATCCGAGGCCACCCGCTCAGCCACCTACGCCGACTGGCTCCATCACTACAATCACCACCGACCCCACACCGGAATCGGCGGTCTCGTCCCCGCAGCCCGCGTTCACAACCTCACGGGGAAGAACAGCTAGGGGGTGGAGAGCTGGGCCGCGGCCCGCAGTGCGAGCGGCAGCTCGTCCTGCACCGCGGCGAGGCGGGCGGGATCCAGCGGCCGACCGTCGCGACGCGTCACGGTGAAGCGCGTACTCTCGCCCGGCAGCAGCTCGACGAGCATGCGGTCGACCCGCAGCTCGGCCGGCTCCACACCGAGCGCCGCGCCCAGCCGATCCGCGAAGAGCGCGAGCTCACGCACGACGGTCTTCGCGGCGACGTCGACCACGAGCGCCCCCTCCTCCACGGCGAGCCCGACGCTCCACTGCGGTGCCACGAGGGCCGAATGGCGGTCGGTGCGGTACGACCAGATGGCCCGCAGCCCGTCGGCATCCGCCACCAGGAACTCCCCCGCGGGATCGCCCGCCGAGGCGACCGCCGGGTTCAGCAGTGCGCGCGAGGTGCCGTCCGGTGCGGCCGAGAACGCCACGGTGGCCCGCGCGAGTTCGACTCCCTCGTGCGAGAACCGCCGTACGAGCGCCGACCCGGTCCACGGCGCGACACCGTCGTTCACGGCCACCAGCTCGAGCCCGGCGTCTCCGCTCGGGTCAAGTGTGCCGCCGGGTGCGACCGGCTGCACGGTGAGCAACCGCGGCGCGAACGAGCGCTGCAGGGCGAACCACAGCGGCTTCTCGATGCCGTCCACGTCGACCGCCGCCCAGCTGAGCACCGGCCAGCAGTCGTTGAGCTGCCACACCACGACGCCCGCACCGCGCTCGCGGCTGCGCAGCCACTCGGTGCCCGCCGTCATGGCGCGCGCCTGCACGAGCTGGGTCGCGAAGATCCAGTCCGCGGATGCGAGCGGGACGGGCAGGTGCGGCTGCAGGCCGCGGGCCAGCTTGTGCGCTCCCCCGATCGCCCGGAAGTGGTGCTCCACCTCCGGGTTGCCGGGCAGCAGTTCGCCGCTCGTGACCGCGCGGCGCAGCGTCGAGAACGCGGGCGGCGCGCACCATCCCATCTCGGAGACGAAGGCGGGGTCGTGGCGCCGGTAGTCGGCGTAGTCGAGGTCGTTCCAGGCGTCCCACAGGTGGCTCGGGCCGCCCGAGAAGCTGTTCGGATGCGTCTCGAGCGAGCCGCCCCACGGGCTGTTCGGCACATAGGGGCGCGTGGGGTCGAGGGCTGCCACGACGCCCGGCAGCAGCTCGGTGTAGAACTCGGAGCCCCACCCCGCACCGCCGACGATCTCGGGCCAGCCCCAGTCGTGCCAGCCCTGCACGCACTCGTTGCCGCCGCACCAGACGGCGACGCTCGCGTGGCTCGACAGCCGCGCGACCGCCTGCTCGGCCTCCTGCCGCACGAGCTCGCGCATCCGGTCGTCCTCGCGGTAGGCCGCGCAGGCGAAGAGGAAGTCCTGCCAGACGAGCAGTCCGCGCTCGTCGCACAGATCGAGGAAGTCCTCGGTCGCGAAGTAGCCGCCGCCCCAGATCCGCAGCAGGTTGGCGCCGCCGTCGACCGCCTGGTCGAGGCGCTGCGCGAGCCGCGCGGGCGTGACCTCCGCGATGAAGGGACGGTCGGGGATCCAGTTGTAGCCGCGGATGCGCACCCGGCGCCCGTTCACGACGATCGCCCAGCGGGTGCCGACCTCGTCGGGGGTCTCGTCGATCGCGATCGAGCGGATGCCGATGCGCCGCTCGAGCCGGTCGACGTCGCGGCCGTCGGCCTGCAACTCCACCTCGAGCCGGTACAGCGGCTGCTCCCCCAGCCCGACCGGCCACCACAGCGCAGGCGCGGCCACCTCGAGCGGCACCGCGAACTCGCGGGAGCCGGAGGAGGACGCGGATGCCGTGGCGATGATCGTGCCGTCGGGGCTCGCGAGCCGCGCGGTCACCCGGTACTCCGCGGCGCCGAGATCCGCGATCCGCGTCACCACGTCGACGCGCGCCGAGCCGTGGTCGTCGGCGAGGGTCACGAGCGGCCGCACCTGGTCGATGCGCGCGCGCCACGTCTCGAGCCGCACGCCGCGCCAGATGCCCGCCGTCACATAGTGGGGGCCCCAGTCCCAGCCGAAGTTGCAGGCGCTCTTGCGCACGTGCGGGTACGGCTCGTCGTAGGGGCTCGGCAGCGGACCGTGGGCGTGCTCGTCGGCGAAACCCGCCGCCCAGGCGGACGAGAACCGCACCTCGAGCTCGTTGGCGCCCGGTTCGAGCAGCGCCGTCACGTCGAAGCGGTAGGCGAGGTGCTGGTCCTCGGTGCGGGCGATCGAGCGCCCGTTGACGAGCACCTCGGCGATCGTGTCGAGCCCCTCGAAGACCAGGTCGACCTGCTCGCCGCTCGCCACGCCCTCGAACTCGAAGGAGCGACGATAGGCCCAGGCCGAGTGGCCGATCCACTCCTGGTCCCGCTCGCCGAATCCGACGTCCGGGTCGGTGAGCAGCCCCGCGCGGCGCAGATCCGTGTGGATCTGACCCGGCACGAGCGCCACGATGTCGCGGCCGTCGATGCCGTCCGGCGCGGGCGGGCCGGAGATCCGCCGCGCCGCCCAGACGCCGTCGAGCGTCTGCCGACGCACCGTGTCGGCTGCCTCGCGCACGCTCATCCCTTGAGCGCCCCCGCCGTGAGCGCGTCCTGCATGCGACGCTGCAGCGCGGCGTAGGCGATGTAGACCGGCACGAGCGCGATCACGGTGCCTGCGGCGAGCACGCCGTAGTTGGTCGAGTCGGAGATGAGCGTGGGCAGCGCCACCTGGATGGTGCGCACGTCGGCGCCCGTGCCCGTGATGGTGAGCGAGAAGAGGTACTCGTTCCAGAAGCCCAGCACCTGCAGGATCGTCACGCTCACGATGCCGGGGAGCGAGATCGGCACGAAGATGCGCAGCAGGATCGAGAAGTGCCCCGCGCCGTCCATCGACGCCGACTCCACGATCTCGTGGGGGATCGTCTTCATGAACTGCGTGAGCAGCAGGATCGACAGCGGCAGCGCGCTCGCCGGCAGGAACAGCATCTGGAATTCGCGCGTGTAGAACAGGTTCAGGTTGATCGCGAGCACCACGGTCGGGATGAGCGCGGCGAACGGCGGGATGAGGAACCCGGCCACGAAGCTGCTCGTGATCGCCTGCGCCACCTTGCCCTCGCTGCGCGCGAGCGCGTACGCGGCGGGGATCGCGAGCACGAGCGTCAGCACGACCGCGACGGCCGAGATGAGCACCGAGTTGGCCAGTCCCGCGCCGAGCGAGCCGCTCTGCCACGCCTCCCCGAAGTTCTCCCACAGCCACTGGGTGGGCAGGGCGAAGGGGTCGGTGAAGATCTCGATGTTGGTCTTGAGCGCGCTCGTGACCAGGTAGTACAGCGGGATGGCGAGCAGCAGCGCGTAGAACCAGGCGAGCACGGTGGAGAGCGGCCCCATCCGGTTGCCGGAGATGCGGCGGCTGCGGGCGCTCGTGCGGGACGGGCGGGCGGTGCGGAGAATCTGTGTCATGTCGATCAGGCCTGAGAACGGAGGATGCGGCGGATGAGCACCATGCCGATGATGCCGAGGAGGAGAAGGAGCACGCCGACGGCCTGGCTGTAGCCGAGGTCCTGCTGCGAGAACGCCTTCTGGTAGACGAGGAACGAGAGGGTCGTCGTGGAGGTGCCCGGCCCGCCCTTCGTGAGGATCAGGATGAGCGCCGCCGAGGTGAACAGCGTCCACAGGAACTGCAGCATCGTGAGGGTGCCGAAGTAGTCCTTGATGATGGGGTAGGTGATGCGCCACATCTTGCGGAAGGTGCCGGCGCCGTCGAGGTCTGCCGCCTCGAGCACTTCGGTGTCGACGCTCGACAGGCGCGAGGCGAACAGCACCGCGGTGAAGCCGATGCCCGACCACAGGTCGATCGCCATGATGCTGCCGAGCGCGGTGGCGGGGTTGGCGAGCCAGGCGGTCGTGATGCCGCCCAGGCCGATTCCCTCGAGCAGGCCGTTGAAGCCGCCGTTCGGCGAGAGCACGCCGTAGAACATGGTGCCCTTGATCGAGATCGAGATGAGGCCCGGGGTGAAGAACAGCACGCTCAGCACGCGGTAGCCGCGCGGCTTGGTGTTGAGGTAGTAGCCGAGCATGAACGCGAGCGGCATCATGATCGGGATCACGATGAGCACCTGGACGATGCTGTTGCGCAGCGCGTCGTGGAAGGTCGGGTCGGTGAGCACCCGCGCGAAGTTGTCGAGCCCGGTGAACGTCGCCGGGTAGATGAGCCCCTTCCACGACAGCGTGGCGATGGCGAACATCCCCAGCAGCGGCCCGATCGTGAAGAACGCGTACCAGGCGAGGGACGGGGTGGTCAGCCAGAGGATGGCGGGGGGCCGCCGCTTGGCCTTGACGGGTGCAGGTGCAGTTGCAGTCACAGTTTCGTGCCTTCCCAGAGGAGGTCGCCGCCGCGTGCCGCGGCGGCGACCTCCGTTGTGGTGCGAGGGCGGATCAGCCCTGGGTCGCCTTGTCGAGCCCGGCGCAGATGGTCTGGGCGTCGCCGCCGCCGTACGCCTGGGTGATCACCTGGATGAGCGGGTCGGACGCGCTGCCGATCCAGACATCCGGGAGCACCGCGTACGAGACCGAGTCGCCGAGGGCGAGCGCGGACTGGAGCAGCGGGTTGGTGGCCGAGGCCGAGAAGTCGCCGGCCACCGGGGTGACCAGGTTGGCGGTCTTCACGAAGTCGCCGATGGCGCCGTCCGCGTAGAAGGCCTTGACGAGCTTCTCGACGTTCTCGATGTGGCCCGCCTCAGCGCCCTTCTTGGTGACCATGAAGCCGACACCCGTGAAGCCCTGGAAGGCCGTGGGGGCGTCGAACACCGAGCCGTCGGGCAGCGGGAAGCCGCCGAGGGTGGTGTTGGCCGCGACGTCGTTGCCGGCGTCGACCGTGGCCGCGAAGGCCCACGAGCCGCCGGACATGATGGCCGCCTCGCCTGCGTTGTAGGTCGCGTACATGTCGTCGGCGGTGAAGCCGGCGACGTTGTCGACGAAGACGCCCGCGTCACGCAGCTCGGTGAACAGCTCGATGCCCTTCACGAAGCTGTCGCTCGCGCAGTATCCGCCCTCCTGCATGACCTGCTTGGCCTCGTCGGCCTTCGTGAAGGACTGGATGATCTGGTAGAAGAGCTTCTGGCCCGACCAGTCGTTGCCGCCCATGACGAAGGGGGCGATGCCGGCCGCGCGCAGCTTCTTCGCCGCGTCGATGAGCTCGTCGGTCGTGGTGGGCACCGCGTCGACGCCGGCGTCGGCGAGGAGCTTGGTGTTGTACCAGATCGGCCAGTTGAACCCGCTGAACGGCAGACCCTGCAGGGCGCCGTCGGAGGCTCCGCCGACGCGCCACTCGTCGAGCGCGGAGGCGTCGATGTCGAGGCCCCAGTCGGAGACGTAGTCGTCGGCGGCGACCGTCACGCCGGCGTCGAGCCAGCCGAGGGTCTTGTCGTAGAGGTTGACGATGACGAGGTCGGGCGACTTGCCGGCCGCGACCGCGGTCTCGACCTGGTCGTCGATGTTCTCGAGGCCCTCCGTCAGGGTGACCTTGATGCCGGTCTCGGCGGTGAAGGCGTCGAGGACGCGCTGCTGCGCCTCGGCCTCGGGGCTACCGGAGGCCCAGCGGGTGACGACGTTGATGCTGTCGGATGCCGCCGCGTCGTTCCCGCCACCGGCACAGCCGGTGAGGGCGAGGGCGACGGACGCCGTGATGGTGGCCGAAAGGACGACCTTCGACCTGCTGCTGCGATTCATGTGGCTCCTTTGCTCGGGGTGAATCGCGAACAGACTGACGCATCCGCAGCCGCATGTCAAATACTTAGATAACTAATTTATCTTTTCGTTGCGAAGGAGCTCGATGGAACCGCGACGCACGAACCGCGCCCGCGGAGCGGTGACCACGGCGGGCTCGGCCGCCGCGAGGGCTGCCAGGATCGACTCCCCCGTGAGCTCGCCGATCCGCTGCACGTCATGACTCATCGCGGCGAGCGGCGGCTCCGAGCGCTGGGCGAGCGCCGAGTCGTCCCAGGCCAGGATCGCGAGCTGCTCGGGCACCTCCACCCCGGCGCGGCGCGCCGCCGCGATCGCGCCGAGCGCCATCAGGTCGTTGTCGGCGATGATCGCCGTCGGCGCGTCATCGCCCGCGAGCAGGGCCGTCGTCGCGAGCTCCCCCGACTGCTCCGAATAGTCGCCGTCGGCCTCCCGGACCCGGATGCCGCGTTCGGCCGCCACCGCCAGGAACGCCTCGCTGCGGATCGCGGTGTGCGCGAGCGAGCGCGGTCCCGTGATGTGGCCGATGTGCTCGTGGCCCAGATCCGCCAGCACCTCCACCGCATCGCGCATCGCGAGGTCGTCCTCGGCCCAGACCGTCGGAAGACCGGAACCCGTTCCCGGGTCGCCGATGACGACCGCCGGCAGCCCGAGCCGCCGCACGAGGCTCACCCGCGGGTCGTCGGGCAGCAGGTCGATGAGCACGACACCCTCGACGAGGCCGTCGGCCGCCCAGCGTTCGATCGCCGCGGCCGCGGCCTCCGGATCGGGCACCACCTTGAGCAGGAAGGCGAACCCGTGCGGAGTGAGCACGCGCTCGATCCCCGCGATGAGCTCGTGGAAGAACGGCTCTGCGCCGAGGATCTCCGAGGCGCGCGCAAGGGCCAGACCCACACGTCGAACCATGGGCGCTCCTTCCGGGCCGATCCGCGGGTGCGGACTCGACTAACCTACTTGCACCGGTGACGCGAGGAAGGCGGACGTGGCCAGACGAGAACAGGTGACCGGCCCGGGCAGCCGCGCGCTCATCGTCGACATCGTGCGATCCGCGGGACCCATCAGCCGCGTCGAGCTCGCCGAGGCGACCGGCCTCACCCAGCCCGCCGTGTCGGGGATCGTGCGGCGGCTCATCGCCGACGGCGTCGTGCGCGAGACCGGCGAACTGGTCTCGACGGGCGGCAAGCCGCGCGCGCTGCTCGAGATCAACTCGCACGCCGTCTACGGGGTGGGGGTGCAGCTCGGCTACGAGGTGATCACCTGCATCGTCGCGGACACCACGGGCGGCGTCGTCGGCCGCCAGAGCGCCCCGGGCGGGTACGGACCCGCCGACGAGGTCACGGCACGCATTGCCGAGCTGTACCGCGACACCCTCGAGGGGCTCGAACTCGGCAACGCCACGATCGCGGGCCTCGCGGTGGTCGCGCCGGGCGCCATCGACCTCGCGGCCGGCACCTTCCTCGGCCCGCCCGCCCCGGAGCCCCTGCACGGCTTCCCGCTGCGCCGCGAGCTCGAGACCCGCCTCGGGGTGCCGGTGCTCGTCGAGAACGACGCGGCCGCCGCCGCGGTCGGCGAGTTCTGGAGCCGCCAGATCTCCCGCGACGAGGTGTTCGCGGTGATCTACCTGGGTTCGGGGCTCGGAGCCGGGCTCGTGCTCGACGGCGCCCTGTACCGCGGGTCGAGCTCGAACGCGACCGAGCTCGGCCACGTCTCGATCGACCCCCGCGGACCCGTATGCAGCTGCGGGAATGTGGGATGCCTCGAGCGGTATGCATCCTCCGCGGCGGTGCTCGACGCCGCCCGGGCGCATCCGCACCTGGCCGAAGCGCTCGCGGGACGCGACGAGGTGGACGCCTTCGACCGCCTCTCCCGCGCCGCCGTCGAAGGCGACCGGGAGGCGTCCCAGGTGATCGAGGCCGCCGCCGCCCGCCTGGCCGACGGAGCGCTCACCCTCGCCAACCTCCTCGACCTCGACCGCATCGTGCTCGCCGGACCCGGCTTCGCGATCGCCGGGTCGGTGTGGGCGCGCATCGTGCAGGAGCGCCTCGACGCGCGATCCTTCGCACGCGCCCTGCACGCGACGCGCGTCGAGCTCGCCTCCGATCCGCGCGACTCCGCCGCCATCGGCGCGGCGGCCCTCGTGCTGCAGGGCTCGGTGGCCCCCGGCCACGACCGCGGCGCCCGCTGAGACGCGCTCGAGGGGATCGCGCTACATCGGCGTGAGCGTGTACTTCGTGTCGAGGTACTCGTGGATCCCCTCGAGCCCGCCCTCGCGCCCGAGTCCCGACTGCTTCACGCCGCCGAACGGCGCCGCCGCGTTCGAGACGACGCCCACGTTGAGGCCCATCATCCCGGTCTCGAGCTGATCGATCATCCGCTGGCCGCGCGCCAGATCGCGCGTGAACACGTAGGAGACGAGCCCGTACTCGGTGTCGTTGGCGCGACGCACCGCGTCGGCCTCGTCGGTGAAGGTCGAGATGGCGAGCACCGGCCCGAAGATCTCCTCGCGCAGGATGTCCGAACCCGCGGCGACGTCCGCCACCACGGTCGGGGCGTAGAAGGTGCCCGGCCCCTCGAGTGCGCTGCCGCCGGTGCGCAGCTGGGCGCCGCGGGCGACGGCGTCCGCCACGAGGGCGTCGGCCTTCGCCACCGCGCGGTCGTCGATGAGCGGCCCGATCGTGACGCCCTCCTCGGTGCCGCGCCCCACCCGGAACGCCGCCACGCGCTCCGTGACCCGACGCGTGAACTCCTCCGCCACATCGGCGTGCACGAGGAAGCGGTTGGCGGCCGTACAGGCCTCGCCGATGTTGCGGAACTTGGCGAGCATCGCGGCGTCGACCGCGGCATCCAGGTCGGCGTCCTCGAAGACGATGAACGGGGCGTTGCCGCCGAGCTCCATCGAGGTGCGCAGCACCCCCTGCGCGGCCTGCTCGAGCAATTTCCGGCCCACCGGGGTGGAGCCCGTGAACGAGAGCTTGCGCAGCCGCGGGTCGCGGATGATGGGCTCGCTCACCGCGCCCGAGGTGGAGGTCGTGATGACGTTGACGACGCCGGCAGGCACACCCACCTCCTCGAGCAGCTTCGCGAAGTGCAGGGTCGTGAGCGGGGTGAGCTCGGCCGGCTTGATGACGACCGTGCAGCCCGCCGCGAGCGCCGGGGCGATCTTGCGGGTGGCCATCGCGAGCGGGAAGTTCCAGGGGGTGATGAAGAAGCACGGGCCGACCGGGCGCTGCGTGACGATCATGCGCCCCGTGCCCTCGGGGTTCGGCCCGTAGCGACCGGCGATGCGCGGCGCCTCCTCCGAGAACCAGCGCAGGAACTCGCCACCGTAGGCGACCTCGCCGCGCGCCTCGGCGAGCGGCTTGCCCATCTCGAGCGTCATGAGCAGGGCGAACTCGTCGGCGCGTGCCGTGAGCTGCTCCCACGCGGCGCGCAGCAGCTCGGCACGCGTCCGGGCGGGGGTCGCGGCCCAGGATGCGGCGGCCGCGACGGCGGCGTCGAGCGCCGCGATGCCGTCGGCGGGCGAGGCGTCGGCGATCGTGGCGAGCACCGCGCCCGTCGCGGGGTCGTGGACGTCGATGTGCCGGCCCGAGCTGCCGTCCACCCACTGCCCGCCGATGTACAGCTGCGTCGGCACCGTCGCCAGCAGCTCGCGCTCCGAGATCATGCCCTCATCCTCTCGCGTTCCCGTCCGGATCGTGAGGGGCCGCAGGGTGCTCGAGCCGCGGCGTGTCGGGGACGCCGTGCGACGGCTCATCCGATGCGGGCGCCGGCGTCCTCGAGCTCGACGAGCGCAGCGGCGCCCGAGACGGGGTTCACGGCGGCGACGAGCCCGGACAGCACCGTCACCTCGAGCCCGGCATCGAGGGCGTCGAGGGCCGAGGCGCGCACGCAGTAGTCGGTCGCGATGCCCACCACATCCACCGCCGTCACACCGAGCTGCGCGAGCACGTCCGGGAACGCGGTTCCGTCGTCGGTCGTGCCCTCGAAGATCGAGTAGGCGGGCACCCCCTGGCCCTTGCGGATGTGGAGGTCGACGAGCGAGACGTCGAACGCCGGGTGGTACTCGGCGCCCGAGGTGCCGGCGACGCAGTGGCGCGGCCAGCTCGTCACGAAGTCGGGCGCCGCGTCCGTCGCGAAATGGCCGCCGTTGTCGTCGTCGCCGTGGTGCCAGTCGCGCGAGGCGATCACCTGGTCGTAGCGACCCGGGTGCGCCTCGAGGTAGGCGGTGATCCCCGCCGCCACCGCGGCCCCGCCGTCGACCCCGAGAGCACCGCCCTCGGTGAAGTCGTTCTGCACGTCGATCACCAGCAGTGCCCGCGCCATCACGCCACTCCGATCAGTTGTTGGACAGGTTGTCGCCGCAGCGGAACGCCGCCGTCGCCAGGGTGTCGAGCGCCGCACGGGCGCTCTCCTTGATCCCGTCGCCGATCGCGTAGAACGTGAAGGTGAGCGGGGTCCCGTCGGCCGCGTTGATGTAGCCGGCGAGCGTGTACGCGGTGTCGATCCATCCGGTCTTCGCGAACACGGCGCCCCTGGCGGCGGCGTTGTCGCCCGTGAACCGGCTCTGCAGCCCGCCCGACTTGCCCGACACCGAGAGGCCGTCGCGCACCACGTCGAGGCCTGCCGTGCCGTCGCGCACCTGCCGCATGAAGCTCGCCATCACCGTCGCGGGCACGGCGTTGAGGTCGGAGAGCCCGGATCCGTCGCGGATTACGAGCCCCGCGGTCGGCACCTGCCAGGTGCTGCTCAGCTGCCCCGGGATCGCCTGCTGCAGCGAGGCCGCGGAGCCGTTCATCCCGGATTCCCGCGAGACGATGCGGGCGAGCATCTCGGCGAGCGTGTTGTCGCTCACGAGCAGCATCTGCTTGATGAGCGTCCGCAGCGGCTGCGAGGCGACCTCGCCGAACGAGGTCTGCCCGACCGCCGTGCCGAGCGCCGTGCCCACGGCGGGGTCGACGACCGTTCCCGAGGTGTCGGCGGCCTTGAGCGCCGCGAGGAAGGCGGCGCCGGCGCGCCCGATCGGGTCGGTCGAGCGCGGGCTCGTGGACTTGGTGGGGTCCGCGCGGTCGCCGTCGACCTGCAGGGCCGTGACCTCGGAGTGGTAGCCGATGGTCTGCTCGGAGCGCTTCCAGCTCGGATCCCACTTGTCGGCGGCGTTCCAGTAGCTCGCGTCGAGCACCACCTGCGTGATCGGGACACCGGGATGCGCCACCTGGTACGCGGCGATCGTCTGCTCGGCGAGAGTCTGGAGCTTGGGGGCGCCGGGGTAGAAGCTCTCCTGGCCGACCGGCAGCGCCGAGAGCGTCGCATCCCCCCTGCCGACGAGCACGATCGTGCCGGGCGTCGAGCCGTCGAGCACGCTCGTGCGGATCTGGAAGTCGGGGCCGAGTGCCGAGACGGCTGCCGCCGCGGTGAACACCTTCAGCACGCTCGCCGTGCGCGCCGGCGTGGCGCCGCCCCGGTCGAAGAGCACCTCGCCGGTGTCGGCGCGCAGGATCGTGCCCTGGAAGCCCATCAGCCGCGGGTCGGCGGCCGCTCCGGCGATCGAGCAGGTGCGCAGCCGACTCACCGTGGGCGGCAGGGTCGACACGGGCCGCGGCGGAGGCGGCGTCGAGACCTCCGGCTCGGGCGTCTCGACGGGCGCCTCGGCACGCGAGGCGTAGGCGACGCCGGCGAACACCGACCCCGTGCCCAGCAGCACGAACACGGCGGCCGCCGCCGACACGATCCACGCGGTCGGATGCTTGCGCAGGAGCGCGCCGATCCCGCCGCGCTTCGCCTCGCCCTGGGTCGCCGGGTCGCCGGGGACGGCCACGCTCTGCGCCTCCGCGGCGCGGGCAGCACGACGGGAGGTCGGTTGCTCGTCGGTCACCGGAACATGATAGCCGCGGGGCTCGGACGCGCCGTCGGCGCGGGCCTACTCGCCCGGGTACCGTAGGCCGATCTGCCGGCGGATCTCGTCGAGCGTCCCCATGATGGCGACCGTCTCCTCGGGCGGAAGGATCTCGCCCGCCGTGACGCCCGCCGCGACGAGCCGCTCCACCTCGGCGGCCTGGAACTGCATCCCGCGCCCCGGCACCGTGTGCTCGAAACGCTCCACGATGTCGCCCGCGGCGTCGAAGCGCGTGAACGAGGTGGCGTTGTACCAGTAGCTGTCGATCTCGATGCGCCCCTCGGTGCCGATGATCGCCGCCGTCACCGGCCCGCGGGCGTCCAGCTGGGTGTGCAGCAGCGCCTGCTCGCCGGCCGGGTAGCCGAGCACGATCGCGGTCTGCCGGTCGACGCCCGTCGCGGTGGGCGCGGCGATCGCGTGCACGCTGGCCGGGGCGCCGAACAGGTCCCAGGCGAACGAGACCGGGTAGATGCCGAGGTCCAGCAGGGCGCCGCCGCCGAGGTCCGGGTTCTGGATGCGGTGCCGGGGATCCTCCGGGAGCTTCTGGTCGTGATCCGCCAGCAGCGCCCGCACCTCGCCGAGCGCGCCGGAGGCGATGAGCTCGCGGATGCGGTGCATGTGGGGCAGCCAGCGCGTCCACATCGCCTCCAGCACGACGAGCCCCCTCGCGGCGGCCAGGTCGACCACGCGGCGCGACTGCGCGGCGTTGAGGGTGAACGGCTTCTCGACGAGCACGTGCTTGCCGTGCTCGAGCGCGAGCAGCGCATTCTCGGCGTGGAAGGGATGCGGGGTCGACACGTAGATCGCGTCGACCTCCGGGTCGGCCGCGAACGCCTCGTAGCTCCCGTGGGCGCGCGGGATGCCGTGCGCGGCGGCGAAGGCGGCGGCCGCGTCCTGCGTGCGCGAGCCGACCGCGGACACGGTGAAGCCGGTGAGCAGCAGGTCGGCGGTGAAGGTGCGGGCGATCCCGCCGGTGCCGAGGATGCCCCAGCGCAGTCGTTCGGTCATTCCCTCAGCGTAGGACGCGTCAGCAGCCGCCCCAGCGTGCCGCGGCCCGCGCGAAGCCGGCCCCGTCGTTCGGGAGGCCGCCGTGCACCATGGCGAAGCAGATGACGACGCCCGAGGTGCTTCCCGCGTAGCTCGGCCGGTAGAGCGCCTTCTGGTGCGAGGCGGATGCCCACCACTTCTGGGCGACGGTGGCGCCCGTGTTGCCGCTGCCGCCCGCGAGGTTCCCGTCGCATCCGACCGCGGGCAGCCCGTCGGAGCGCGGTGTGCCGTTGTGGCCCCAGGCGCTGTTGACGTCGGGGCTCGGGTCTTCCGCGATCCAGAACAGGCGCTGCTCCATGCACGGGTCGTAGCGGAAGTTGGCCATCGGCACGGGCTCGAGGCAGTTGGCGACGCGGATGGCGTTGAAGGCCTGCGCGAAGGACGCCAGGTCCGCCGAGGTGGTGCCGCCGACACCCCCCGCCGAGACGGCGCCGGGCGCGCCGCCGGGCGCGCCGCCGATCGCCGCAGGGCAGCTCTGGCCGGCGGCCGCGCGGGCGGCCTGACGGGCCGCGGTCCCCGCGCGCTTCGCAGCCGGGGTCTCGACGACGGGCTGCGGCTTCGGAACGGGCTTCTGGGCGAGATGCTCGGTGTCGACGCGCAGATCGCGTGCGGTCGGCGCCGCCGCGATCGCGGAGACCGCGGGCGTCGAGACGACCGCGACGGCGGCCGCGGTGTCGCCGATGCGTCCCTCGGTCACGAGCGCGGTGGTCGCGGCGACGGGGCCCGCGAGCCCCTCGCCGGCGTAGGCGGGTGCGCCGATCGATGGGCCGCCCCCGCCGACGAACGGCAGGCCGAGTGCGAGCACGGTCCCGAAGACCGCCCCCACGAACAACGAACGCCTGAGCAACTCTTGAACCCCCCAGTTCAAGACGGCTCCGCCTCCCCCCACAGGAGCCGGGTAGCGCGATCCCCCACGAACCGGCGCTACGGGTGCCAGGGTACGCCTGTCGTGAGCGCGCGCCCAACCCCCCGCCAGGGGGACGGCGCGACATGGCAGGTACCGGAGCCGCCTGTGGGAATCGAACCCACGACCTTCTCATTACGAGTGAGACGCTCTGCCGACTGAGCTAAGGCGGCGTGGCACCGGACGCATCCGGCACACGACCTCCGAGCATAGTCGATGTCGGTGGACGGGCCGAACGGGAGGCCTCAGCACATGGGGTCGGCGGCGGGCACCGTGCCGTCGACGAGGAAGTCGTCGACCGTGTCCGTGATGCAGTCGTTGTTGCCGTAGGCGGTATGCCCTTCGCCGTGATACGTGACGAGGTGGCCGCGCTCGAGCTGCGAGGCGAGCGCCTGCGCCCACACGTACGGGGTCGCCGGGTCGTTCGTGGTGCCGACCACGAGGATGTCGGGTGAACCCGGCGCCGAGATCGGTCCGCGCACGTTCTCGGAGAGGAACGGCCACTGCGGGCACAGGGTGCCGCCGAACGTCATCCACGGGCCGAACACGGGAGCCTCGTCCGCCAGCTGGGCCGCCTCGGTGCGCATCGTTGCCGGGTCGCCGTCGCTCGGATAGTCGAGGCAGTTGATCGAGATGAACGCCTCGGTGCCGTTCGAGGAGTAGCTGCCGTCGGCGTTGCGGTCGTTGTACACGTCGGCGAGGAAGAACGCGGTGCTCGCGCTCCCGGCGAAGGTGTCGGTGAACAGCTCGTCGAGGTAGCTCCAGTTGTCCTGGTTGTACAGCGGCAGGATGATCGCGCTGAACATCGTGCCCGCGCCGAGCCTCCGCCCGTCGTCGGCGGGGATCGGCGCGACGTCGAGCCGGTGCAGCTCGGCGGCGATCTCGGCGCGCGCCTCGTCGACGGTGCCCGCGAAGGGGCAGCCCTGCCGATCGACACAGTCGCTGAGGTACGCGGTGAGGGCGCCCTCGAAGCCGCGCGCCTGGGTGAGGGTCACCTCGAACTCGCTCGTCGACGGGTCGATCGCGCCATCGAGCACGAGCCGGCCGGCGCGCGTCGGGAACAGCGAGGCGTAGCTGGCGCCCAGGTAGGTGCCGTAGGAGTAGCCGAGATAGTTGAGCGTCTCGTCGCCGAGCACCGCCCGGGTCAGGTCGAGGTCGCGGGCGGCGCTCACGGTGTCGACATGCTCGAGCAGTGCGCCGGTGTGCTCGAGGCACGCCGCCCCGAACGCGCGGTGGGTGGCCTCGGTGGCGGCGATCCAGTCGTCGCTGCCCCGCACGCCGGGCACGATCCCGTAGATGTAGGCGTCGAGTTCGGCGGGGGTGCTCGTGCAGCTCACGGGCGTCGAGGCGCCGACGCCGCGCGGGTCGAAGCCCACCACGTCGAACTCGCGCTGCAGTCGTGCGCTCGTCGCGAAGTCGATCGAGTCGCGGATGAAGTCGACCCCCGAGCCGCCCGGGCCGCCGGGGTTCACCAGCAGCGAGCCCCGCGCGGCACCGCCCGTTGCGGGCTGACGGATGAGCGCCAACTCGATCGTGTCGCCGCCGGGATCCGCCCAGTCGAGCGGCGCCGTCACGGTGCTGCACTGCAGCCCGCTGCCGCATCCGCTCCAGCTGAGCACCTGATGGTAGAACGGCACCAGCTCCGCGGGCACCTCCTCGCCGGTCGGCGTCGAGACGGCGGACGGGCGGTCCTGGGGAAGGAACCACGAGACGCACCCCGTGAGCGTCAGCAGCGCCGCGATCGCCGCGGCCCCGGCGCGGAGCACGACGCCCCGGCGACCTCGGCTCATCGAGCGCCCGCCGCGTCGCGCCGGATCGCCGTCACGAGCAGCGCCTCGAGCGCGAGCGCCGGGGCGACGTTGCCGTCGATGCGGGTGCGCGCCTCGGCGATCGCGTCGAGCGTCGCGAGCGTCTGCGCGGGCATTGCGCGCGCGGCGGCGGTCGCGAGCTCCGAGTAGATGGCGAGGTTGACGGGCTCGAGGTCGACCCCCAGCTGCAGCAGCAGCACGTCGCGGTACAGCGAGAGCAGGTCGACGAGGATGCGGTCGAGCCCGTCGCGCAGGCTGCGGGTCGCCCGGCGTTTCTGGTCCTCCTCGAGGGCCTTCAGCTGGGCGCGCAGCGCGGGCGGGACGGTGCCGCCGGGCTCGACCCCGAGCGAGCGCAGCGCCTGCTCGCGCTCCTGCGCGTCGCGCTCCTCCGTGATCGCCCGGGCATCCTGCCCCGCGATCTCGAGCAGTTCGGCGGCCGCCTGCACGGCACCCGACACGCCGCGGATGCCGAGGGCGAGCTCCATGGTGCGCCGACGGCGGCTGCGCGCGAGCTCGTCGGTGGCCAGCCGGTGCGCCATGCCGATGTGCGCCTGCGCCTCGCGCGCGGCGCGGGCCGCCTCCGGCAGGCTCACGCCGTCGCGCCGCGAGATGAGCGCGGCGACGTCGTCGACGCTCGGCACCCGCAGCCGCACGGTGCGCACGCGCGAGCGGATGGTCGGCAGCAGATCGGCTTCGCTCGGTGCGCACAGAATCCAGATGGTGCGCTCGGGCGGCTCCTCGAGCGCCTTCAGCAGCACGTTCGAGGTGCGCTCCGTCATCCGGTCGGCATCCTCGATCACCATCACCCGGTATCGGCCGACCGCGGGCGAGAACTGGCTCGCCGCCACGAGTTGGCGCACGTCCTCGATCTTGATGATGACGGCCTCGGTGCTGAGCACGCCGAGATCCGGATGCGTGCGGGCCGCGACCTGCGCGGCTGTCGCCTCGAGGTCGTCGCCGCGTGCGATCAGCTCGGTCGCGAAGGCGTAGGCGAGCGTCGAGCGACCCGATCCGGGCGGCCCGGTCACAAGCCAGGAATGCGCGAGCCCGTCGCCGGCGGCCGCGGCACGCACGAGCCGGATGGCCTCGTCCTGGCCGGTGAGCTCGTCCCAGATCGCGTGCATCTGCACAGGCTACGCGAGCAGCACCGACACCCGGTCCCGGATGCGCTCCGCGAGCTCCTCGATGGATGCCGTCGCGTCGAGCACGAGGAAGCGCTCCGGTTCCGCCGCCGCGAGCGCCAGATAGGACTCGCGCACCCGGTGGTGGAACTCGGCCCCCTCCGCCTCCAGGCGGTCGTAGCGGGTGCGGGAGTCGTCGAGCCGCCCGCGGCCGGTGGCCACGTCGAGGTCGAGCAGGATCGTCAGGTCGGGGAGCAGCCGCTCGGTGGCCCACAGCGACAGCTCGCGCACCTCCCCCGGGTCGAGCACGCGCCCCGAGCCCTGGTAGGCGACCGAGGAGTCGAGGTAGCGGTCCTGGATGACGATGTCGCCGCGCTCGAGCGCCGGCCGCACGACGGTGGCGATGTTGTGGGCGCGGTCGGCCGCGTAGATGAGCGCCTCGGCTCGGGGGGCGATGTAGCCGCGACGGTGCAGCACGATCTCGCGCAGTTCGAGCCCGAGCTCGGTGCCCCCCGGCTCGCGCGCGTGCACGACGGTGCGGCCGGCCGCCGTGAGCCATCCGGTCAGCAGCGCCGACTGCGTCGACTTGCCGGACCCGTCGCCGCCCTCGAAGGTGAGGAAGAGGCCGCGACCCACGTCAGCGCTTCTTCGCGGCCGGGCGCTTCGCGGCGGTCGTGCGCGTGGTGCGCGGCTTCGCCGGCCCCTTGGCGCGCTTGTCGGCCAGCAGCTGCACGGCGCGATCGAAGTCGACCGCCTCGACGCTCTCCCCGCGCGGGATCGTGGCGTTCGTCACACCGTCCGTCACGTACGGGCCGAACCGGCCGTCGCGCACCCGGATGGGCTTGCCGCTGACCGGGTCGGCGTCGAACTCCTTGAGCGCGCTCGACGGGCGGCGCGCGCCGTACTTCGGCTGGGCGAAGATCTCGAGCGCCGCGGGCAGCTCGATCGTGAAGATCTGCGCTTCGCTCTCGAGCGAGCGGCTGTCGGTCCCCTTCTTGAGGTAGGGACCGTATCGCCCGTTCTGCGCGGTGATCGGCTCGCCCGACTCGGGATCGGCGCCCACCGTGCGCGGCAGGTCGAGCAGCTGGAGGGCCGTCTCGAGGTCGACGGTCGCGGGATCCATGTCCTTGAAGAGGGATGCCGTGCGCGGCTTGGGTGCCGCGGTCTTCTTGGCGGCCGCCTTCTTCTTCGGTTTCGCCTCGACCACCTCACCGGTCGCCGCATCCACGGTGAGACCGTCGACGTCGGTCACCTCGGCCTCCGGCTCCGGCTCGAGCTCGGTCACGTAGGGGCCGTAGCGGCCGTCCTTGGCGACGACCGTCTTGCCGGTGGCGGGGTTCACCCCGAGCACCCGGTCGCCGACGACAGGCGCGTCGATGAGCTCGCGGGCTTTCGCGGGGGTGAGCTCGTCGGGGGCGAGCTCCTCGGGCACGTTGACGCGCCGCGGGGTGTCGGAGCCCTCCTCGACCACCTCGAGGTAGGGGCCGTACTGGCCCACCCTCAGGATGATGCCGTCGTCGATGCGGATCGAGTTCACCTCGCGGGCGTCGATCTCGCCGAGGTTGTCGACGATCTCGCGCAGGCCCTGGTGCTCGCCGCCGCCGAAATAGAACTGGCTGAGCCACTCCACACGGTCGGTCTCGCCGTCGGCGATCTTGTCGAGGTCGTCCTCCATCTCGGCCGTGAAGTCGTACTCCACGAGCTCCGAGAAGTGATCCTCCAGCAGCCGCACGACGCTGAACGCGATCCAGCTCGGAACGAGCGCCTGGCCGCGTGAGGTGACGTACCCGCGATCCATAATCGTCGAGATGATCGAGGCGTAGGTGGACGGGCGGCCGATGCCGAGCTCTTCGAGCGCCTTCACGAGGCTCGCCTCCGTGTAGCGCGGCGGCGGCGTGGTCTCGTGGCCCTTCGCCTCCAGTTCGGCGAGCGCGAGCGCCTGCCCCTGCTCGAGCGGCGGCAGCTTCGCGTCGTCGGCCTCCGCGTTGCGCACCTCGTCGCGGCCCTCCTCGTAGGCGGCCTGGAAGCCGCGGAAGGTGATGACGGTGCCGGATGCCGTGAACTCGGCCTGCGCGCCTTCGCCGCCGTCGGCCGCGATCGTGACGGTCGCGGTGGACCCCTTGGCGTCCGCCATCTGCGAGGCGACCGTGCGCTTCCAGATGAGGTCGTACAGCTTGAACTCGTCGCCGCGCAGCTGGGAGCTCAGCTCGGCGGGAGTGCGGAACACGTCGCCGGAGGGGCGGATGGCCTCGTGCGCCTCCTGCGCGTTCTTCGACTTCGAGGCGTACACCCGGGGCTTCTCGGGGATCGAGTCGGCGCCGTAGAGCTTCACGGCCTGGTTGCGGGCGGCGTCGATCGCCTGCTGCGAGAGCGTCGTCGAGTCGGTGCGCATATAGGTGATGTAGCCGTTCTCGTAGAGCGACTGCGCGAGGCTCATCGTCACCCGGGCCGAGAACCGCAGTTTGCGGGAGGCCTCCTGCTGCAGCGTCGAGGTGGTGAACGGCGCGGAGGGTCGACGCGAGTAGGGCTTCGTCTCCAGCTTGAGCACCTCGAAGCGGGCGGCGTCGCTGCGCAGGGCGTCGACGAGGGTGTCGGCGCTGCGCTCGTCGAGGGCGACGGCATCCGCGGTCAACCGGCCGCTGTCGTCGAAGTCGCCACCGGTCGCGACGCGCTTTCCGTCCACCCGGACGAGCCGTGCCGAGAAGGTCGACTCGGCGTCGGCGGGGGTGAACTCGGCCACCAGATCCCAGTACGACGCGGAGACGAAGGCGAGGCGCTCGCGCTCACGGTCGACCACGAGCCGGGTGGCGGCCGACTGCACGCGGCCTGCCGAGAGCTTCGGGCCGACCTTGCGCCACAGCACGGGCGAGACCTCGAAGCCGTAGAGGCGGTCGAGGATGCGCCGGGTCTCCTGGGCGTCGACGAGCGCGGTGTCGAGCTCGCGCGGGTTCTGCTCGGCGCGCTGGATGGCGTCCTTGGTGATCTCATGGAACACCATGCGCTTCACGGGCACCTTGGGCTGCAGCACCTCGAGCAGGTGCCAGGCGATGGCCTCCCCCTCACGGTCCTCATCCGTGGCGAGGTAGAGCTCGTCGGCATCCTTGAGCGCTCGCTTGAGCTCGGCGACCGTCTTCTTCTTGCTGTCCGAGACGACGTAGTAGGGCTCGAAGCCGTTGTCGACGTCGACCGAGAACTTGCCGACGCTGCCCTTCTTGAGCTCGGGCGGGAGGTTCTTGGTGTCGATCAGATCGCGGATGTGACCCACCGAGGCCTGCACCTCGTATCCGTCTCCGAGGTACTGCGCGATCGTGCGCGCCTTCGCGGGCGACTCGACGATCACGAGCTTCTTGCTGGCCACGGCGGAGTCCTCTCTATCCGGAGCACACCATACACACACCTTTCGCGAGCAAGCTCGCCGACGGCACAGCTTCCGGATCGCGCCGCCAGCGGGTCAGGGCGGCGGCCCCGCGCGGGCACGCTGCTCGATCGGGACGCCGAACGCCTGTGTGCGCACGGCCACGATCACCTCCATCCCGTCGACTTCGCACGCCGCGAGCGCCACCTGATGCGCCGCGGCGAGCTGCGCCGCGAGCGCGCACGGGGAGCCCGGGATCGCCCCCAGCAGCACGTCGGCTGCGGCGAGCGCCGCGGCGTCCGCGGCGGCAGCCGCACGCGATCGCACGGCGAGAGCCCCGGCAGCGGCGAGCAGCGCGAGCACGAGCGCGAGGGTCGCGCCCACGACCGCGAGGGCCAGCACGCCCCCCGCACCGCGGTCGTCGCGCAGCGCGCCGCGAGCACTCATCGCCCGGCATCCGCGGCACAGCTCGCCGCCGACAGCCGGAGTCCCGCGATCCCGGCCGGCCCGCGTGCGGCGGCGGTGAGCCGAACGCATACGAGCCCGGCATCCGTCCATCGCTCGGTGGTGGTGCCCGGATCGAGCCCCACGGCCGCCGCGTCGAACGGGGCTCCACGACCGAGGGCGCGCGCCGCGACGGCGGCGGCGTCCTGCAGGCGCAGCTGTTGCGAACCCGCCCCGACCGCCCCGAGGCACACCGCCAGCACGAGGACGACCGCGGGCAGCGCCACCGCGAACTCGGCGGCCGCGCTGCCCGCGTCGTCAGCCGCCGAAGGAGAGCGCATTGCGCACCAGATCGGTCAGGATCTGCTGCACCTCCCCCGAGCGCATGATCACGACCAGCAGGCCGGCGAAACCCACCGCGGCCATGATCGTGATGGCGTACTCGGCGGTGGCGGCCCCCTCGTCGCGTCGGGCGCGCGCGATGATGCGTCGGAACATGGTGTGGACTCCTTCTTCTCGGCGTCGGCACGACCCGCGTCCAGCCTGACCGGATGCGGTCCCCTCGGAGCGCCCCGTGCGCGCATCCGGGGACGCCCGCGACCGGGACCTCCCTGGGGAGGACCACTCGATGCGGGTGCGGCTCAGAACGACGCGAGCACGCCGCGCAGGATGCCGATCACGAGCGGCACGACCCCCCACAGCACGAAGGCGGGCAGAAAGCACAGCCCCAGCGGCGCGAGCAGGCGTGAGCCGAGCAGCGCCGCCTGCCGCAGCACCGCCGCGAGCGCGACTCGGCGCAGGCGGGCGGCATCCGCTCGCAGGAGCGCGGCGACCGGGATGCCCGAGCGCTTCGCGAAGGCGAGCGTCTCGTGCGCGTCGGCGAGCGCCACTGCGAGACCGCAGCGGTCCGCGGTCGCCGCCACGAGCGCCGACGCCCGCTCGGGAGTTCCCCCGCTCGCGAGCGCCAGGGCGAGCAGTTCGGAACCGGATCCCGCGAGCGGGTCGTAGCGGCGCGCCGCGGCCACGAGACGCCGATTCCACCGCGCTCCGGCGAACAGCAACGCGGCTCCCCCGGCACCGGCGACCGCGCCCGGCACCGTGCCGAACAGCACGGCCAGCGGGTTCGCGCCGATGAGCAGCCCCATGCCGAGGCCCAGCAGGGGAAGCAGTGCCACGATGCGCGCCGTCGAGATCGGTCCGGCGATCGCGAGGTCGATCTGCCGGTCGGCGTCGGCCAGCGCGCGCAGCGAATCGGCCACCCGGTCCAAGGCCGCGGCGAGCGGCGCACCCGACTCGATCGCGACCACCCAATACGCCGCGAGCAACGCCCAGGCGCGCCCCGTGGAATCCGGCGCCCGCTGCGCCGCGGCGAGCAGCCGATCCGGCACCTCGTACGCGCTCTCGACGTTCGCGGCCTCGGCCCCGAGCGCCGGATGCTCGACCGCCCGCACTGCGGCCAACGGTTCGAGCCCCGCGGCGAGCAGGGTGCCGACGCGCTGCGCCCACGCGGCCACGGCATCCCATTCGTCTCCCGCGGCGGCCCGGACCACGACGACGCTCACACCGCATCCACCCGCAGCCGCCCGCGGGCGCCCAGCCGCAGCGCACCCCACTCGGCGAGCCGTCTGCGACCGTCCGGGGCGCGTTCCAGGTGCAGCACCGCGTCGAGCGCACTCACCGCCTGTCGTGCGGTCGTCTCCGCCGACCATCCCACGAGGGTGCCGAGGGCCTCGAGTCGCGCGGGCACGTCGGCGAGCGAGTTGGCGTGCAGCGTGCCGGCGCCGCCGTCGTGGCCGGTGTTGAGGGCGATGAGCAGTTCCCGCAGCTCCGCCCCGCGGCACTCCCCCACCACGAGCCGGTCCGGGCGCATGCGCAGCGCCTCGCGCACGAGCCGATCCAGCCCGATGGCACCGGCGCCCTCGAGGTTCGGCTGCCGCGCCTCCAGCCGCACGACGTGCGGGTGCGCGATCCGCAGCTCGCCCACGTCCTCGATCACGACGATCCGCTCTCCGGCCGGCGCCGCGCTCAGGAGCGCCCCGAGGAAGGTGGTCTTGCCCGATCCGCCCGCACCCGTCACGAGCAGGTTCGCCCGGCGCGCGACGAGTTCGTCCAGCCGCGCGCGCGGCATTTGGGCGAAGAACCCCTGCGCCTCGAGCGCGTCGAGTGAGAGCGGGTCGGCGCGAGGCAATCGGATCGACACGACCGCTGCGTCGGGGGACACCGGCGGCAGGACCGCGTGCACCCGGATGCCATCGCCGATCCGCACGTCGGCGCAGGGGGTGGCCTCGTCGAGATGGCGACCGCCCGCGGCGATGAGCCGCACCGCGAGCTCGCGCGCCTCCCCGGGCGGCACGCGCAGCCCTCGGACCGGACGCGCCCCGTCTCCGCGGTCGACCCACACCGCGCCATCCGGATTGAGGAAGACATCGGTACAGCGGGGATCCGTCAGGTGCGGCGCGAGCGGCCCGAGCGCGGCGCTGCTCGGCAGACTCATGCGGCCCAGCATCCGGTGCCGGAACCCGCGTGCCACTCGTCTCGGCGTGGTCGGGGGATGCATCGGCGACCGCGCCCCGGGGGAGGACCCGAGCGGGCGGCGGCCGCTTCGATCAGTTGTCGAGAAGCGCCGCGAGCAGCGCGCTTCCTACGCTCGCAGCATGAAAATCACACGCATCACCATCGAGGTCCCCGAGGCGGAACAGCTCGCCTCCGCCGAGGCATTCGCCCACGACGCCCTGAAGCTGGGCGAACTGATCGAGGTCCGCGTCGCCGAGCAGCCGAGCTCGGGCTTCCGCGGCTTCGCGCCATCGCTGATCCTCGTGCAGCCGGACGACGTCGACGCCGCCGTCCGGCGAGCGCTCGCCGCGGGGGCGCAGACGCTCAAACCCGTCTCGAAGAGCCTCTGGGGGTATGGCGGATCGCTCCTGTCGCCGGATGGCACGGTCTGGCAGATCGCGAGCGCCAACAAGACCTCCACCGGACCGGCGACGGGTGAGGTCGAACGCCTCGTCCTGCTGCTGGGGGTCGACAACGTCAAGGCGAGCAAGCGCTTCTACCAGGAGCAAGGCCTCGCCGTCGCGAAGAGCTTCCCCGCCTACGTCGAGTTCGACACCGGCGCGATCAAGCTGGCACTCTACAAGCGGGCCGCGCTCGCGAAACAGGTCGGGATCGATCCGGCCGGATCCGGGTCGCACCGCCTCGCCGTCGACTCGAGCGCGGCGTTCACCGATCCCGATGGCTACCGGTGGCTCGCGGCCGAGGCCGCGCTCCCGGAGCGAGAGGCATAGGAGCTGAGCATGACCATCGTCGACTACCGCGACGTCTCCACCGAGGGGCTCGAGTCCTCCCCCGTTGCAGCGGCCCTCGCCGGCCTGCGCGCCCATGAGGCCCGGTACTTCGCCACCAAGTACCACTCCGACTACCTCACCGCGGCGCCCACCGAGCGTGCCGACGTCGTCGCCTGGGTGGAGGAGATCCTCGGCGAACGCGAGGTCGTGCTGACCTCGCCCCTCCTCGAGGTGTTCGTCTACGAAGACGAGGAGCTGTTCTGGCCGACCCTGTACTTCGCCGACGGTCTGGCGGTCAACGTGCTGTGGACGAAGGCTGCGGACGGGAAGAGGGCGGTCGGGTTCAAGCTCAGCGAAGGGATGGCCCCACCCCGCGAGCTCGCCGCCTTCAACTGGGCGCGCCAGCGTTCGGCGCTGGCCGGCGAGATCCGGGGCAGCTTCTTCGTCATCAAGGGCGATCACCCTCTGCCCGCATCGGCCGCCGCCGAGTAGCGCCTCCCTGTCGCGCGAACGGCGAATGGGGGACAGATCGACGATCGCGGGACGCCGCGAGAGACGGCCGACCGTTAAACGGAGGGGCGGCGCCCACTTGGGGGGGATGGGCGCCGCCACCGCAACGCCTGATTGGGGGGAATCGTGAGCGCTGCGAAATCCGAGAGGTTACGCTCGGTGGCTCACAGTGTACTCCAAAAGGAGGACACCGCAATGGATGATAATCCCTCAATCGGGCCTGGTGCGGGCCGCTCCCGACAGGGCGGCTAGGATCGGGTCGTTCACCGGAAAACCTCCGCGCGACTACCAGGCACAGTCGCGAATCGACACAAGGATGATGACGTCCATGACCTCGATCGACAGCCTGCTCACCGAGACCCGCCGCTTCGCGCCGAGCCCCGAATTCGCCGCCGGCGCCGTCGCCGGGCGCGAGCTCTCCGAGCGCGCCGCAGCCGACCGCCTCGCCTACTGGGCCGACCGCGCCCGCGAGCTGCACTGGCACACACCCTTCCAGTCGGTGCTCGACTGGTCGAACCCGCCGTTCGCGAAGTGGTTCGCCGACGGAAAGCTCAACGTGGCCTACAACTGCCTCGACCGGCACGTGCTGGCGGGCGACGGCGACCGCATCGCGATCCACTGGGAGGGCGAGCCCGGCGACAGCCGCAGCCTCAGCTATGCCGAGCTCACCACCCAGGTGAAGCGCGCCGCCAACGCGCTCGCCGCGCTCGGCATCCGCCAGGGCGACCGCGTCGCGATCTACCTCCCGGTCGTGCCGGAGGCGGTCGTCGCAATGCTCGCGGTGGCCCGTCTCGGCGCCATCCACTCGGTCGTCTTCGGCGGCTTCAGCGCCGAGTCGTTGAGGGCTCGCGTGGAGGACGCGGATGCCAAGCTCGTCATCACCGCCGACGGCGGCTACCGCAAGGGCAAGGTGTTCCCGCTCAAGGCGACCGTCGACGCGGCGCTCGAGGGCACCACGAGCGTGCAGCACGTGCTCGTCGTGAAGCGCGGCGGCAACGAGGTCGCCTGGACCGAGGGGCGCGACATCTGGTGGGACGACGCCCTCGAGGCCGCCGACCTCGACCACGAGGCGCAGGGCTTCGAGGCCGAGAACCCGCTGTTCATCCTCTACACCTCGGGCACCACCGGGAAGCCGAAGGGCATCCTCCACAGCTCCGGCGGCTACCTCACCCAGGCGGCGGCGACGCACCACGACGTGTTCGACCTGCATCCCGAGACCGACGTGTACTGGTGCACGGCCGACATCGGCTGGGTCACCGGTCACAGCTACGTCGTCTACGGCCCGCTCGCCAACGGCGCCACCCAGCTGCTCTACGAGGGCACCCCCGACACCCCGCACCCGGGGCGCTGGTGGGAGCTCATCGAGAAGTACGGCGTGACGATCCTCTACACGGCACCCACCGCGATCCGCTCCTTCATGAAGCTGGGGCGGCAGATCCCGCAGGGCTTCGACCTGTCGAGCCTGCGGCTGCTCGGCTCGGTGGGCGAGCCCATCAACCCGGAGGCGTGGATCTGGTACCGCGAGGTGATCGGCGCGGGCACGACCCCGATCGTCGACACCTGGTGGCAGACCGAGACCGGCGCGATCATGATCTCCGCCCTGCCGGGCATCACGACCCTCAAGCCGGGCAGCGCCCAGGTGCCGATCCCGGGGGTGAAGATCGACATCCTCACCGACGACGGCGCGCGCGTGGATCCGCCGAACGGCGGCCTGCTGACGGTGCGCGAGCCGTGGCCGTCGATGGCGCGCGGCATCTGGGGCGACCCGGACCGCTTCGTGGAGACGTACTGGGAGAAGTTCCGTGATCTCGGCTGGCGCTACTTCGCGGGCGACGGCGCGCACGTCGACGAGGACGGCGACATCTGGCTGCTGGGCCGCATCGACGACGTCATGAACGTGTCGGGGCACCGGCTGTCGACCACCGAGATCGAGTCGGCGCTCGTCGGCAACCCGATGGTCGCCGAGGCGGCCGTCGTGGGGGCGGCGGATGAGACGACCGGCCAGGCGGTCGTGGCGTTCGTGATCGTCAAGCAGTCGCACCGCGCCGAGCACAGCGACGAGGAGTTCTCGGAGCTGTTGCGCGCCCACGTGACGACGGCGATCGGGGCGATCGCCCGCCCGCGTCAGGTGTTCATCGTGACCGAGCTGCCGAAGACCCGCTCGGGCAAGATCATGCGCCGCCTGCTGCGCGATGTCGCCGAGGGCCGCGCCATCGGCGACACGACGACGCTCGCCGACACCTCGGTCATGCAGGTGATCAGCGACAAGCTCGCCGCGGGAGCCCCGAGCGAGGACTGAGCCCGCACATGGGGCGGTTTCGGCTGGATGGCGCGGCTTCGCCGGTGCCATCCAGCCGAAACCGCCCCATCCGTCGGCGGGAGCGCTGCCGCGGGCTACGCGAACTCGAGGATGAGCTCCACCTCGACGGGCGCGTCGAGCGGCAGCACCGCCACGCCCACCGCGGAGCGCGCGTGCGCGCCGATGTCGCCGAAGACCTCGCCCAGCAGCTCGGAGGCGCCGTTGACGACGCCAGGCTGCCCGGTGAAGTCGGGGGCGGATGCCACGAATCCGACCACCTTCACGACGCGCGTGACGCGGTCGAGCGAGCCGATCACCGACTCGGCGGCGGCGAGCGCGTTGAGCGCGCAGATGCGGGCGAACTGCTTCGCCTCCTCCGCGTTCACCTCGGCACCCACCTTGCCGACCGCGGGCAGCACGCCACCCACCATCGGCAGCTGGCCGGCCGTGAAGACGAGGTTGCCGCTCGTCACCGCGGGAACGTATGCCGCGACCGGCGTGACCACGGGCGGGAGCGCGAGCCCCAGTTCGGCCAGGCGATCCGACACGCTCACGACGCGCTCCCCTCGACCGGGCGCTTCAGGTAGGCGACGAGCCCGCCCTCCGGACCCTGCACGATCTGCACCAGTTCCCAGCCCTGTGCGCCCCAGTTGTTGAGGATGGCGGTGGTGTTGTGGATGAGGAGCGGCGTGGTGAGGTATTCCCAAGTCGGCACTTTAGGGGGTTCCGTTCAGCTATCGGGCAGGAGGCATCCCGTACCCTGAACCCTATGCCCGCTCAAGGATCCTCGGCTAGGAGTCTGCTCGGGGCCGGTCTCGGCCTCGTCGGCTTCAGTGCCATCGCCGGCCTCCTGGTCACCGTCATGGTCGCGCCCGCGATCGCCGTCACCGGTATGACGGCCAACAACTCGCTCAACGTCTTCCAAGAGCTTCCCGACTACATCGAGATCTCCCAGCAGCACCAGCGCAACACCTTCGTGGCGATCGCGTCGGACGGCACCGAGATCCCGATCGCCGAGGTCTTCGACCAGAACCGCGAAGAGGTGTCGCTCGACGCCATCGACGATGACCTCAAGTGGGCGGCCATCGACGGCGAGGACCGCCGCTTCTACGAGCACGGCGGGGTGGATGTGCCGTCACTCGTGCGCGCCGCCATCGGTCAGGCCACCAAGACGAGCACCTCGGGCGCCTCGACCCTCTCGATGCAGCTCGTGCGCAACCTGCTCGTGCTGAAGGCCGCCAACACGCCGCTCACCGACGACTACACCGAGGACCAGCGCGACGCCGACGTCGCCGCGGCCACCGAGCCTGACCTCAACCGCAAGATCAAAGAGATGAAGCTCGCGATCGGCCTGGAGAAGAAGTACACCAAGGACGAGATCCTCGCGGGCTACCTCAACATCGTGCTCATGGGCGGCACCACCTACGGCGTCGAGGCCGGTGCGCAGCGCTACTTCGGCGTGTCGGCGAAGGATGTCACCCCCGCGCAGGCCGCGAGCCTCATCGCGATCGTGCAGAACCCGAGCCACAACGGCCTCAACAACCCCGAGAACTTCGCGGACAACAAGGAGCGCCGCGACATCATCCTCGGCTGGATGTACGAGCAGAAGCACCTCACGAAGGCCGAGTACCAGGAGGCGCTCGCCACCCCGGTCGACGAGACCACGGTCAGCTCCAACGCCCCGCGCAGCGGGTGCGCCTCGGCCCCGGTCGAGTACCGCTTCCCCTGCGACTACGCGCTCAAGAGCATCCTGAACGGCGAGGTGCCCTCGCTCGGCACGACCAAGGACGAACAGCTGGCCACCTGGAAGCAGGGCGGCCTCAAGGTCGTGCTGACCATCCAGCCGAACCTGCAGGGCGAGGCCACCGCGCTCGCCGGCCAGTACGCACCGGCCACCGAGACGCGCTTTCAGCTGGGTGCCGCCATCGACACCGTGCAGGTGGGCACCGGCCGCATCCTCGTGATGGCGCAGAACAAGACCTTCGACGACACCGGTGCGGGCGACGCAACCACCACGGCCGTGAATCTCGGCGCCGACCAGCGCCACGGCGGCGGCAGCGGATTCCAGCCCGGGTCGACCTACAAGCCCTACACCCTGCTGTCGTTCCTGGCGGCCGGCCACGGCATCAACGAGTCGTTCGACGCCGGCAAGCTCGAGCTGCCTGCCGGCGCCTTCACGGACTGCAACGGCGAACAGGACAAGGCCAAGTACCGCAACGACCAGAACGAGAAGGGCTCGTACACGGTCGCGCGCGGCACCGCATGGTCCGTGAACTCGGTCTTCATGCAGATGGCGACCGAGGTCGACCAGTGCTCCACGAAGGAGATCGCCCGCTCGATCGGCGTGCACCGCGGTGACGGCAACCCCGACGGCTCCGACCTGCACACCCGCCCCTCCTGCGTGATCGGCGGCTGCGAGAACAACATCGCTCCCCTCACCCAGGCGGCCGCGTATGCGGCGATCGCCAACCAGGGCGTGTACTGCAAGCCGATCATCATCGACCACATCTACGACAGCTCCGGCACCGACATCGGCGGACAGCCGCAGGAGTGCGGGCCCTCGCTCGTGGCCGCCAACGTGGCCAACACGGCCGCCTACGCGATGGCGGGCGTCATGACCGGGACAGCCGCCGCCTCCAACCCGAAGGACGGCACGCCCTACATCGGCAAGACGGGCACCACCGACGAGTCGTGGCACACCTGGATGGTCGGCAGCTCGACCGCTGCGTCGACCGCCGTGTGGGTGGGCAACATCTCCGGCAAGCAGCAGCTGCGCCGCATCAGCGTCAACGGCATCAACGCAGCCGTGCTCCGCCACCGCATCTTCCTGCCGCTCGCGAAGTCGATCGACGCGATCCTCCCCGGCTCGGCCTTCCAGCCGCCGGACCCGGCGCTGCTCACCGGCACCCCGGTGTTCGTGCCCGACGGCCTCGTCGGCATGACCCCCGAGCAGGCGAAGGCGGCCATCGAGCTCGCGAAGCTCAGCTATGAGGACGGCGGCCAGATGGACTCCGACCTGCCGATCGGCACGGTCGTCGCCACCGACCCCGCGCCCGGCGCATCGGTGCCGAAGGGCACCACCGTGAAGGTGTTCACGAGCAACGGGCAGTCCGCGGCGATCCCGGACGTGGTGAGCGCCCACCAGAGCTACAACAGCGCGAAGAACCAGTTGCAGGCGGCGGGCTTCACGAACGTGCCCCCGGCGGGTTGCGAAGTCGGCCTGCCGACGGATCCCGACCTCAACACCGTGGTCGCACAGGATCCGGCAGCAGGCTCCGTGCTCAACAAGAACACGGCCATCGTCCTCACGGTGCGAAAGCTCAGCTGCCCGTGAGCCCCGCAGGACGCGTGGTCGCCGGCGCGCTCGGTGCGGCGGCGACCACGGGTCTTGCCGCCCTCGCCTGGGGGGTGCTCGTGGAGCGCAACCGGTTCACGGTGCGCCACGAGACGCTCGCCGTGCTCGAACCGGACGCCCGGCCGATCACGATCCTGCACCTGAGCGACCTGCACATGGCGCCCTGGCAGCGCGCGAAGCAGGACTTCGTGCGGTCGCTCGCCGTGTACGAGCCCGACCTCGTGATCGACACGGGCGACAACCTCGGCCACGCCGAGGGACTGGCGGGCATCCGTCGCGCGCTCGAGCCCTTCGCGGGCGTGGCCGGGGTGTTCGTGCACGGCTCGAACGACTACTACGGCCCCGTGCTCAAGAACCCCTTCGGCTACTTCAGCGACCGCGCACGCCGCTCCGGGGAACGCGCCGAACGGCTCGACACCGACGCACTCGACTCCTACCTCGGTGAGGAGCTCGGCTGGCACGACCTCAACAACGCGGTTCGCGCGATCGAGCTCAAGGGCACCCGCCTCGAGTTCCTCGGCACGGCGGATGCGCACCGCAACTGGGATCGACTCGGCGAACTGCCCGGCGCGATCGAGCAGTTGCGCGAGAACGTCGAATGGTCGACGCCCGGTCCCCGGCAGGTGCTCACGCTCGGGGTCACCCACGCGCCCTACCAGCGCGTGCTCGACGCCTTCGTGAGCCAGGATGCCGACCTCATCCTCGCGGGCCACACCCACGGCGGCCAGGTGCGCATCCCGGGCCGCCCGGCGCTCGTCACCAACTGCGACATCCCGCACGCCCAGGCGCAGGGCCTCAGCGTGTGGCGCACCGGCACGAAGAGCGCCTTCCTGGAGGTGTCGGCAGGGCTCGGCACCTCGATCTACGCGCCCGTGCGGTTCGCGTGCCCACCCGAGGCGGTCGTGCTGACCCTCACCCCGGTGCCGCTGCCCGCCTGACACGCGTGAGGGCCGCCCGAAGGCGGCCCTCACACTGGTCGGGGTAACAGGATTTGAACCTGCGGCCTCGTCGTCCCGAACGACGCGCGCTACCAAGCTGCGCCATACCCCGCTGCTGCCATCGGCAACCTGTCAAGGATACCCGATCCGCGGCGGGCTCCGCGTCATGGTGCGGTTTCGGCTGGGTGGCACCGGCGAAGCCGCGCCACCCAGCCGAAACCGCACCACTCACGTGAAGTCGGCGTCGGGTTCCGTGCGGTAGCTGAAGTCGAGCCGGGGACGCCAGCCGCGGTTGAGCACCCCGCCCGACTCCTCCAGGTAGCAGGCGCCGCACAGCGACTCGTAGGTGACGTCCTCGCCGTCGATCGCCACCTGGTCGCCGTCGAAGATGAAGCGGTCGCCGATCTTGCGCGCGTTGAACACGGCCTTGCGCCCGCAGCGGCAGATGGTCTTCAGCTCCTCGAGGGAGTGGGCGATCTCGAGCAGTCGGCGGCTGCCGGGAAACGCGACCGTCTGGAAGTCGGTGCGGATGCCGTACGCCAGCACCGGGATGTCGAGCTGGATCGCGATCCGCAGCAGGTCGTCGACCTGCCCCTCGGTGAGGAACTGCGCCTCGTCCACCAGCAGGCACGAGACGTCGCCGCCCTCCGCAGCCACTCGTGCGCGCTCCTGGTGGAAGCGCGCCAGCAGATCCTCGTTCGAGGCGACCGTGAAGTCGGCCCGCCGCACCACGCCGAGACGCGACACGATCGCGTCGTCGCCCTTCGAGTCGATCGCGGGCTTCGCGAGCAACACGCGGTGCCCGCGCTCCTCGTAGTTGTAGGCGGCCTGCAGCAGCGCGGTGCTCTTGCCGGAGTTCATCGCTCCGTAACGGAAGTACAGCTTCGCCACTACTCGAGGTATCCGTCCTCGGCTGCGCGCCGGATCAGTTCCGCCTTCTTGCCGGCGGGTCGCCCCACCTTCGCGTACTTCTCGCGCACCCGCCGCAGGTAGGTCTTGGCCGTCTCGTACTGCACGTTCATCTCCTCGGCGACGGCGACCGTGCTGTAACCGGAGACGTACAACCGGAACGCCTCCTCCTCGCCCGGGCTGAGCTTGGGCTTCACCTGCTGCAGAGGTGGGGCGGCGCTGGCGCTGCGCTCGACAGCGGTGTCGTCGAGCGCCTCGATCCCCATGACGCGCCGAGCCGCGGCCATGACCGCGTTCATCGGAAGGGCCTTCGCGAGGAAGTCGGATGCGCCGGCCGCAAGCGCCCGCTCGCGGGCCTCGCGAGTGTCGAGGCTCGACAGCACGATCACCTTGGCGCCCGCCGCGCGGCAGGTGCGCACGCGCGCCTCGATCGAGATCGCCTCCTTGAGCTGGAAGTCGATGAACACGAGATCGGTGGGGAACGCCTCGCTCTGCACGAGCTCCAGCCAGTTCGCCGCACCCAGCACGACCTCGAAGTCGGGGGCGTTGTGGTTGATCCAGGTGCTCAGGGTGTCGAGCAGCACCTCATGGTCGTCGAGGATCGCGAGCCGCACCACGGCACCCCCGGCGTCACCGCGCACCGAGGCGGCACTGAGGGTCGGGTTCATGGCCTCGAGCCTACCGCTGTACCCCACCCGATGAGGCCCGCGGCCCGGCCCGGAGGGGCGCCTCGGGCGTCCGCCTCAGAAGAGAGTCGGCTGCAGGGCGGATGCCGCGGCGGGGCTCAACTCCGCGGCGAGCGAGGCGACCTCGGTGGAGGACGGCGCGCCCGTCGCCGCATCCACGCGCGGGCGGTCCAGCCCGTAGCGGCGCAGCAGGGGTCGGATGCGCGCCGCGAGCTGCCGGCGATACTCCTTCGGCGCGTAGGCGCCCGCACCGTACAGCTCGCGGTAGCGCGGCGCGAGCTCGGGATGCTCGCGCACGAGCCACGCCGCGAACCACTCCTTCGCGCCCGGCCGCAGGTGCAGCGCGCTGTAGGCGACGCTCGAGGCGCCGGCCTCGGCGATCCGCTCGAGCGCACGCTCGAGCTCGGCCCGCGAGTCGGTCAGGTACGGCAGCACGGGCATGAGGAACACCGCGCACGGCAGCCCCGCATCCCGCACCGCGCGCACCGTGGCGAGCCGTGCAGCGGTGCTGGGGGCGCCGGGCTCGATCGAGCGCTGCAGCTCGTCGTCGTACACGGCGATCGACATCGCCGTCTCGACCGGAACCCGCTCGGCGGCCGCCTGCAGCAGGGGGATGTCGCGGCGCAGCAGGGTGCCCTTGGTGAGGATGCTGAGCGGGGTGCCCGAGGCGGCGAGCGCCGCGATCACCCCCGGCATGAGCCGATAGCGGCCCTCCGCCCGCTGGTAGGGGTCGGTGTTGGTGCCCAGGGCCACGTTCGGCCGCAGCCATCCGGGGCGGGCGAGCTCGCGCTCGAGCACCTCCACGAGGTTGACCTTCACCACGATCTGCGTGTCGAAATCGTGTCCGGCGTCGAAGTCGAGGTACTCGTGCGTCTTGCGGGCGAAGCAGAAGACGCACTGGTGGCTGCAGCCGCGGTAGGGGTTGATGGTCCAGCCGAAGGGGAGCGCCTTCGACGACCCGGGAACATGGTTGAGCGCGGACTTCGCGAGCACCTCATGGAAGGTGAGGCCCGCGAACTCGGGCGTCTGCACGGTGCGCACGAGGTTATTGAGTCGAGCCAGTCCCGGCAGGGCGTCGTCGCGCTCGACGCCCAGCTCCTGCCCGCTCCACCGCATCCACACATTCGAACACGCGTTCGACCCCGAGTCAACCGTGACTCTCCCTCACGCTGCAGCGTTGGGCAGACGGGCGGAGGGCGAGCTCGGGTCCGGACCAGCGGCGACGCAGCCAGCGGTCGTGACTGGCCACCACGACCGCGCCCGGGTAGCCGCCGAGCGCGTCCTCGAGTTCGGAAGCCAAGGCGAGCGAGAGGTGGTTGGTGGGCTCGTCCAACAGGAACAGATGCGGCGGTCGCGCGATGATGAGGGCGAGGGCGGTGCGCCGCTGCTGACCCACCGAGAGCCTCCCGACGGGACGATCGAGATCGCGTTCGGCGAGCAGGCCGAGGCCCGCGAGCGGCAGCTCGGCGGCCCGCCGCTCGCCCAGCGTCCGCTCGTAGAGCTCGCGAGGCGTCCGTGCCGGTTCCTGCCAGCGCACATCCTGGTCGAGCACCGCCACCCGCAACCCCTTGCGGCGCGACACCCGGCCGGCATCCGGGGCCACCCGCCCCGCCAGCACCGACAACAGGGTCGACTTGCCGACCCCGTTCGGCCCCGTGACGAGCAGCCGCGCGTCCGGGGCGAGCTCGAGCGCATCGAGCGCCAGACGACCGTCGACGCGCGCGCCCTCCACCGCCACGAGCGGCTCGTCGCCCTCCAGCAGGTGCGAGCCGGCGGGGATGCCCGCGAAGCTCAGCAGGGTCGGCGGCTCCCCGACCCGCGCCTCGCGCAGTCCCTCCAGCCGCCCGGCGGCGTTGCGGACCCGGCGCGCCACCTGCTGCTGGTGGTGGTCGGCACGGAAGTCGTATCCCATCTTCTCGTTGTCGCGGCGGGCGCGGCCCGGCGCCAGTCGCCGCGCGGTCACCGCGACGGCGTGCTCGAGCTCGGCGAGCTCCTGCTCCTCCTCGGCGAACCGCGCCTCCCAGCGCGCCCGCTCGGCGGCCTTCGCCGCGAGGTAGTCGCTGTAGCCGCCGCCGTAGCGGGTGACGCCGTCGGAGGCTGCCGGGTCGATGTCGACGAGCCCCGTCGCCACCTCGTCGAGGAAGGCACGATCGTGGCTCGCGAACAGCACCGGCCCGCGCCAGGTGCGCAACCGCCCGACAAGGAAGCCGACGGCGGCATCGTCGAGATGGTTGGTCGGCTCGTCGAGCAGCAGCGCCTCCGGTCGGGCCAGCAGCAGCGCGGCGAGCGCGAAGCGACTGCGCTGCCCGCCCGACACCTCGCCGATCGGGCGCTCGAGCGGGATGCCCGCCACCCCGAGCCCGTCGAGGATCTCGTCGCGCCGGCCGTCGAGCGTCCACAGCTCGGCACGCTCGGCGGCGTCCAGCAGGGCGGCATAGCGGTCCGCCGCATCCGGAGCGTCGCCCGACAGCGCCGCGGCGGCCTCGTCGAGCTCGCGCTCGAGCCGCCGCAGCGTCCCCAGCTCGGCCTCCAGGATCGCGGACACCGGATGCGCGGGATCGGCGGCCACCTCCTGCCGCAGCAGGCCCGTGGCGACCGGCCGCTCGACGCGGCCGGCATCCGGTTCGAGCTCCCCCGCGAGCACGCCGAGCAGCGTCGACTTGCCGGCACCGTTCTCGCCGAGCAGCCCCACGCGCTGCCCGGGCGAGACGGTCAGAGAGAGGTCGGTGAGTACGCGGCGCTCGCCGAAGGACACGCTGACGCCGTCGGCGCGCAGCACAGAAGAAGGGATGAAGGGGTGTCGCACGAAAGCTGCTCCGAGCACTCGACCCTCGACACGTTCGAGGGGAGCGGACCCCGCCGGGCGTGGCCTCGGGCGCGGGGATGGTCGGAGCTACAGCTTCACGGGGGTCGAGGCTACGTGTGTCTCCCCCGGCCTGTCAAACGCTGCAGCCGTGTTCACACGCGCTGCACAGCTAGGCGGGGCGCGCTCAGACCGCGAGACCGAGGGTCGCCGCGGTGTCCTTGAGCTCCTTCGCCGCCTTCTTCGGGGCGTCGGAGAGCTTCGTGCCGTAGGAGGGGATCATCCGGGTGAGCGCCGGCTTCCATCCCTCGATGCGATCCGGGAAGCAGCTCGCCAGCACGTCGAGCATGATCGGCACCGCCGTGGAGGCACCCGGGGAGGCACCGAGCAGGCCCGCGATCGTGCCCTCGCCGCCCGACACCACCTCGGTGCCGAACTGGATGACGGCCTTGCCGTCCGCACCCCGCTTCATGATCTGCACGCGCTGGCCGGCGGTGATGCGGTACCAGTCACCCTGCTTCGTGGTCGGCGCGAACTGCTGCAGCACCGCGTGCCGCTTCCGCGCGGTGGCCAGCAGCTCGGTCACGAGGTACCAGACGAGATCGAGGTTCTTGACCCCCGCCGCGATCATCGTTCCGAGGTTGTGCCAGCGGATGGACCCGAACAGATCCCACCAGGAGCCCGACTTCAGGAACTTGGGGGTGAATCCGGCGTACGGTCCGAACAGCAGACTCACCTGCCCGTCGACGACGCGGGTGTCGAGATGCGGGACCGACATGGGCGGGGCGCCCACCGAGGCCTTGCCGTACACCTTGCCCTGATGCCGGGCGACGATCGCCGGGTCGTCGGTGCGCAGGAACTGCCCGCTGATCGGGAAGCCGCCGTAGCCGCGGATCTCCTTGATGCCGGAGCGCTGCAGCAGGTTGAGGGCGGCGCCGCCCGCGCCCACGAACACGAAGCGGGCGGTCAGCTCGAACGGGGTGCCGCCGACCACGTGCCGACCGGACACGCGCCAGGTGCCGTCCTTCAGACGCTTGAGGCCGGTCACCTTGCGTTCGGTGCGGAGGGTCGCACCGCGCTCGACCAGCCCGTCGACGAGGTTCGCCGTGAGGGCGCCGAAGTCCACATCCGATCCGCCCACGATGCGGGTCGCGGCGATCGGCTGGCTCTTCTTGCGGCCCGGGATGAGCAGCGGCGCCCAGGAGCGGATGACGCGGGCGTCCTCGGTGAACTCGAGGCCCGGGAACAGCGGGTGGTCCTTGAGCGCCTCGTAGCGCTTGCGCAGGTACTCGACGTTGTCGGCCCCCCACACGAAGCTGAGGTGCGGAACCGGGTTGATGAACCTCGTCGGCTCGGGCAGCAGGCCCGTCGACACGAGGTACGACCAGTACTGGCGCGACACCTGGAACTGCTCGTTGACCTTCACCGCCTGCGTGATGTCGATCGCGCCGCCCCTCTCGGGCGTGTAGTTGAGCTCGCACAGCGCCGAGTGGCCGGTGCCCGCGTTGTTCCACGGGTTGGAGCTCTCCTGGGCGACCTCGGGCAGGGCTTCGAGGATGGTGATCGACCAGTCAGGCTCCAGCTGCTGCAGCAGCGAACCGAGGGTCGCACTCATCACTCCGCCGCCGATGAGGACGACGTCGACGGGTTCAGACACGCATGACATCCTACGGCTGTGCGCCTGAGTGGCAGGCGGGAGCGCATCCGCCCCTCCCCCTCTTCCGCAACTCAGGAGATCGCATCCGACCGACCGCGCGAGGCTCCGGATGCGCGACATCTCCTGAATTGCGAGAACGGCGCGCGACGCAACTCAGGAAGACGGGTGCGAGCGCGGGGCGAAGGCGCGCGGATGGGCGAGTGATCCTGAGTTGCGGAAGTGGCTGCTTGGGCGCCACCTCGATCGCCGGGGGTCGAGCACTGCGGTGCGGGAGGGCCGCCGCCGCGAAGCGTCGCAGCTCAGGCGATCGATGCGCTCAGCTTCGCCGCGACGAGCTCCGCGATCTGCACCGCGTTGAGCGCGGCACCCTTGCGCAGGTTGTCGTTCGAGATGAACAGCGCGAGGCCCTTGCCGTCGGGCACCGACTGGTCCTGCCGGATGCGCCCCACGAAGCTCGGGTCGGCGCCCGCCGCCTCGAGAGGGTTCGGGATGTCGGCGAGCTGCACGCCCGGCGCATCCGCGAGCAGCTCGCGGGCGCGCTGCGGGGTGATCGCGGTGGCGAAGGTCGCGTTGATCGAGAGCGAGTGACCCGTGAACACCGGAACGCGCACGCAGGTGCCCGAGACGAGCAGCTCGGGAAGCTCCAGGATCTTGCGGCTCTCGTTGCGGAGCTTCTTCTCCTCGTCGGTCTCCTCGAGACCGTCGTCGACGATCGAGCCGGCGAGCGGCACCACGTTGAAGGCGATGTTGCGCGGGAACTTCACCGGCGCCGGGAGCTCGACGGCGTGACCGTCGTGCACGAGCCCAATGGCATCCTGGGCCACCGCGGAGGCGGCCTGGGCGAGCAGCTCTTCGCCGCCCGCGAGACCGGCGCCCGAGACCGCCTGGTAGGTGGAGACCACGAGACGCTCGAGCCCGGCCTCGGCATCCAGCACCTTCAGCACCGGCATCGCGGCCATCGTGGTGCAGTTCGGGTTCGCGACGATGCCCTTCACGGCCTCATCGAGCGCGTGCGGGTTCACCTCCGACACCACGAGGGGCACCTCGGGGTCCATGCGCCAGGCGCTCGAGTTGTCGATGACGAGCACCCCGGCGGCGGCGAAACGCGGCGCCTGCACCTTCGACATCGTGGCGCCCGCGGAGAAGATCGCGACGTCGAGCCCCGTCGGGTCGGCGGTGGCGGAGTCCTCGACGACGATCTGCTCGCCCCGGAACTCGAGGGTCGTGCCGGCGCTGCGCTCGGAGGCGAAGAAGCGGATCTCGGCGATCGGGAAATCCCGCTCCACGAGGAGGCGACGCACGACCGCGCCCACCTGACCGGTGGCGCCGACGACGCCGATGCGGATTCCGTTGCTGCTCATAGGGAGAAATCGTACCGGGCTGTTGTCCGCGTTACCGGATGGGTACTGTGAGACCGTTCGAACGAAGGAGTGAGACGTGGGCTTCATCAAGGCATTCGCCGGCGCGATCGGCGGAACCTTCGCCGATCAGTGGATCGACTTCTACACCGTCCCCAACGTGCAGCCCACCGCAGCACTGTTCCCCGTGGTCAAGCAGGGCGAGAACGCCGGTCGCGGCTCGAACACGAAGGGCTCCGAGAACATCATCACGAACGGGTCCAAGATCGTCGTGCCGGAAGGCTACGGCCTGCTGACGCTGCAGGATGGCGAGATCACCGGCTTCGTGGCCGAGCCGGGCGGCTACATCTGGCAGTCGGACGACGTGAACAGCCAGTCGATCTTCGCCGGGAACGGCTTCCTCAGCCCGCTCATCACGCAGAGCTGGGAGCGCTTCAAGCGCGGCGGCATCCCCGGGTCGCAGCAGCTCGCGATCTACGTGACCCTCAAGGAGCTGCCCAACAACCGCTTCGGCACGCAGAGCGAGATCTACTGGAACGACGCCTGGCTCGGCACCCAGGTGGGCGCCCTCACGCGCGGCACCTACACGCTGCGCATCGTCGACCCGATCCTGTTCGTGAAGAACTTCGTGCCCGCCACCTACATCACCGGCGGTCAGGTATTCGACTTCACCGACCTCGACAACGACGCGGCCACCCAGCTGTTCAACGAGGTCGTCTCGGCGCTCGCGCCCGCGTTCTCGAAGTACACGAACGACCCGGCGAAGAGCCGCATCACGCAGATCCAGGCCGACTCGCTCGGCTTCGCGCAGAGCCTCGCGGCCGCCGTCGAGGAGGGCTACTCCTGGAAGGCCAACCGCGGACTCGAGATCGTCTCCACCGCGATCGTCTCGATCGAGTACGACGCCGACACGACCGAGCTGCTGACGAACGTCAAGCGCGCCGAAGCCCTCTCGGGTGCGCGCGGCAACTCGAACCTGCAGGCCTCGGTCGCCCAGGGCATCCAGTCCGCCGGCGAGACCGGCGGAGGCGCGGGCCTGCTCGGCGTGGGCGTCGGCGCGGGCGCGCTCGGCGGGCTCGCCGGACTGCAGCAGCCCGTCGCCCCGGCCGCGGCCCCCGCCGCGGCACCCGCCGCACCCGCGGCGGCTCCTGCTGCCGCCGAGGATCCGGTGGCGCGACTCACCCAGGCCAAGCAGATGCTCGACGCCGGGCTCATCACCCAGGCCGACTACGACGCCCTCAAGAGCAAGCTGCTGGGCTCGTAGGCCCGCGGGCGATGAGCGACACCACCAACACACCCCCGGATCCCCCGGCACCACCGACCGACACCTCGAACGCGAAAGGCGACGGGCTCACCAAGTGCCCGCGGTGCGGCTCGGCCGAGATCGGACCGGTGCCCGGCAGCGACCTGCTGCGCTGCTCGTTCTGCCGCTACGAGTGGTCGGCCGCGAACTTCGTCACGAGCGTCGGGTTCGACTCGCCCATCGACAAGCTGAACGGCACCGTCACCACCACGGGCGGAGCCGACATCGACGCCCAGGCGTCGAACCTCGTGACCCTCAAGTGCCAAGGCTGCGGATCCGAGGTGGTGGTCAACACCGAGAGCGCGCTGCAGGCCCGGTGCCACTGGTGCCGGCAGGTGCTCTCGCTGCAGACGCAGATCCCGAACGGCGCGGTTCCGGATGCCGTGCTGCCGTTCCGCCTCACGCACGAGCAGGCCGTCGAGCAGGTGCACCGGTTCGCCAACAAGCGACGCACCTTCGCACTCACGAGGTTCAAGAAGGAGTTCGTCCCCGAGAACGTGCTCGGCGTCTACATGCCGTACCTGCTCGTCGACGGCAACGCCCACGGCAGCGTCGCCGGCTTCGGCGAGATCAAGACGGCCCAGTACCTGCGCGGTCCCGAGAACAATCGGCGCACCTACTACGACGCCGACGTCTACCGGGTGACCCGCAGCTTCGACTTCACCGTCGACGACCTCACCATCGAGTCGTCGTCGTCGCGGGCCAACCAGGACACCCGCATGAACACCAACAACGTGATCAACACGATCCTGCCGTTCGACACCAAGAACGCCGTCACCTGGGACGCCAGCTACATGGGCGACTACACCTCCGAGAAACGCGACCTCAACATCGACCAGGTCACCCCCGTCGCTCGTGACCAGATGCTGAGCATCGCGCGCCAGAAAGCCACCGAGACGACCGACTACAACCGCGGCGTCCGCTGGGAGACCGAGCAGCTCGAGCTCAAAGGCACCCGCTGGGTGGCGGTGCTGCTGCCGGTGTGGCTCTACTCGTACTACGAGAAGAAGCCGGGCGGCAGCGTTTTTCTGCACTACATCGCCGTCAACGGACGCACCGGCGAGACGATGGGCAGCATCCCGGTGAGCGTGCCCAAGCTGCTGCTCGTGGCGCTCACCATCGGAACCGTGCTCGAGGGCGTCGCCCTCGCGATCGTGGCGAACTTCTAGGGGGCGGGATGCTGGACCTGTCGTTCACGATCATCGCCGCATCCGACAGCGACGGGATCGGCTGGCTGCTCGCCATCGGCCCGGTCGGTGCCGCATCGTTCTACTGGGCGGTGTGGCAGTCGTACCGCAACACCGGCAAGAGCCACTCCTTCGAGCGCGAGACCGAGATCGTGGTGAGCAACCTCACGGGCGACGACGTCAAGGTCGGCGAGAACAACGGCACGACCGAGACCGCGATCCGCGGTCGCAACGACGACGACCCGCGGCAGAGGCTGTAGTGAGCCGCTAGCGCCCTCCGGCGCCGAGACGGCGCCGGGAACCGGGAGCGCGAAGGCCAGAAATGGCCTTCGCCCTTAGCGCCCTCCGGCGCCGAGACGGCGCCGGGAACCGGGAGCGCGAAGGCCAGAAATGGCCTTCGCCCTTAGCGCCCTCCGGCGCCGAGACGGCGCCGGGAACCGGGTGCGCGAAGGCCAGAAATGGCCTTCGCCCTTAGCGCCCGGTTCCTGCGTAGACGACGGCCTCGGCGTCGCCGTCGAGACCGAAAGCCGTGTGCACGACGCGCATCGCGTCGGCCAGGGTGTCGGCGCGGGTCACCACCGAGATGCGGATCTCCGAGGTCGAGATCATCTCGATGTTGATGCCGGCATCCGACAGCGCCCGGAACAGCTGGGCCGAGACGCCCGCGCTCGTGCGCATCCCGGCGCCCACCACGGCGAGCTTGCCGATCTGGTCGTCGTACTGCAGCGAGGCGAAGCCCGCATCGGCCTGCTCGGCGCGCAGCGCGGTGAGCACCTTCTCCCCGTCGGCCTTCGGCAGCGTGAAGGAGATGTCGGTGAGGCCGGTCGCGGCGGCCGACACGTTCTGCACGATCATGTCGATGTTGGCGCCGGTCTTCGCGACGATCGTGAAGATCTCGGCGGCCTTGCCGGGCACGTCGGGCACGCCGACGACGGTGATCTTGGCCTCGCTGAGGTCTCCGGCGACCCCGGTGATGATGGGCTCTTCCACGGATTCTCCCTCTGCCTGGTTGACGACCCAGGTGCCTTCGTTGTTGTTGAACGAGGAGCGCACATGCAGCGTCACCCCGTGACGGCGCGCATATTCCACCGCGCGGATATACAGGACCTTCGCGCCCGCAGCGGCGAGCTCGAGCATCTCCTCGCTCGTCACGCGGTCGAGCTTGTGCGCCTTCGGCACCACGCGCGGGTCGGCGGTGAAGACCCCGTCGACGTCGGTGTAGATCTCGCACACGTCGGCACCGAGCGCCGCGGCGAGGGCGACCGCCGTCGTGTCCGACCCCCCGCGACCGAGCGTGGTGATGTCGCGGCTGTCACGGTTGAAGCCCTGGAAGCCGGCGACGATCGCGATCGCGCCCTCGTCGAGCGCCTCCCGCACCCGGCCGGGAGTGACATCCACGATGCGCGCGGAGCCGTGCTGGGCATCCGTGATCATGCCCGCCTGGCTGCCGGTGTAGGAGCGGGCCTCGTAGCCCATGTCGCGGATCGCCATCGCGAGCAGCGCCATCGAGATGCGCTCACCGGTCGTGAGCAGCATGTCCAGCTCGCGCGGGTCCGGGATGGGCGACACCTGGTGCGCCAGGTCGATCAGCTCGTCGGTGGTGTCGCCCATCGCCGACACGGCCACCACGACCTCGTTGCCCGCCTTGCGCGTCTCGACGATGCGCTTCGCCACCCGCTTGATGCTCTCGGCGTCGGCAACGCTCGAACCGCCGAACTTCTGCACGATCAGGGTCACGGGAAGGCACTCCAGAGAAAGGGGGAAACGGCCTCAATCCTACCGAGGGGCGGATGCCGCTCCGCGCACGGGCTACTCGACGACGCGGCGACCCTCGAAGGCCCGTCCGAGCGTGACCTCGTCGGCGTACTCGAGGTCGCCGCCGACCGGCAGCCCCGAGGCGAGCCGCGTGACCCGCAGGCCGGGCTGAACGAGCAGCCGGGTGAGGTAGGTGGCGGTGGCCTCCCCCTCCAGGTTGGGGTCGGTGGCGATGATCACCTCGGTCACCTCGGTGCTCGCGAGACGCTTCAGCAACTGCGCGATCCGGAGATCGTCGGGGCCGATGCCGTCGATGGGGCTGATCGCGCCGCCGAGCACGTGGTACAGCCCGCGGAACTCGCGGGTGCGCTCGATCGCCACGACATCCTTGGCCTCCTCGACGACGCAGATCACGGCGGCGTTGCGGCGCGGGTCGCGGCAGATGGCGCAGAGCTCCTGCTCGGAGACGTTGCCGCACACCTGGCAGAACTTCACGCGCTCGCGGACCACGGTGAGGATCTCGGCGAGCCGGGTGGTGTCGAAGCTCTCGGTCTGCAGGATGTGGAAGGCGATCCGCTGCGCCGACTTCGGCCCGATGCCGGGCAGCCTGCCGAGCTCGTCGATGAGGTCCTGGACGATGCCCTCGTACACGCGCTACGCCTCGCTTCCGGAGGTGGCGGCGCCGGACTCGTCGACGAGCCGCACCGGGCGATCCCGCGGGTTCAACTGCACCTCTTCGATGAAGCTCGCCTTGAGCACCTCGCGCACCACGGCCTCGCCGTAGCGGGCCCTCCCGGATGCCGGGGCGCCGCCGGAGGCGGACCGGGCGGGGGCGGACGCTGCGGCAGGGGTCGGCGCGGCGGGCGCGGGCGGCTCCTCGTCGCTCGGGGGCGCATCGGCGTCGTCGGGCGGCAGCACCTCGTCGTCGGCAGGGGGCGCCTCATCGTCGGCGGGGGCGGATGCCGCATCCGGGATCGGGGTGACGTTCCAGCCGGTGGTCGCGGGCTTCGGGACGGCGGGCGCCTCGCCGGACTTCCTCTCGGCGGTCGTGTCGAGACGCGGCGCTTCGCGGCGCTCCTCGACCGCCTGCGCCGGCGCAGCGGCGGCCGCGCCCTCGACGCGGGCGATGAACTTCACCCGCACCCCCAGCACCTGCAGGATCGCGCGGCGCAGGTGCTCGCTCACGCTCTCGCCCGCGCCCTGCGCCTGGCGGAAGCTCTGCACGTCGTTCTCGCTCGCGAAGCCCAGGGTGAGCACATCCCCCTCGAAGGCGCGCGCGGTGGAGGTGTAGACGACCATCCACGAGCCGCGCTTGATGCCCTGCACGACCTCGAGCACCTCGGGCCAGGCGTCGCGGATCTGCTGGAGGGTGACGGTACCGGGCGCGGCGGAGGCGGCAGCGGGAGCGCTGGGGACGGCGGCGGGCACGGCCGCAGGCGGCGGAGCGGGGGTCTCGAGACGCGGCGCTTCGCGGCGCTGCTCCACCGCCTCGACCGGGCGCGGTGCGGGAGCGGCGGACGCCGGGGCGGGAGCCTCACCCTCGATGCCGATGCGGCGCTCGAGGCGCTCCACCCGGGCGAGCGCACCGCGCTCGCTGTCATCGGACGACGGCACGAGCAGCCGTGCCGCCATGAGCTCCAGGTGCAGCCGCGGCGAGGTCGCGCCCGTCATCTCGGTGAGGGCCGCGTTCACCACGTCGGCCGCGCGCGACAGCTCGACGGCGCCGTAGGCGGACGCCTGATGCGCCATCCGCTCGATCTCATCGGCGGGCACACCGCGCAGCACGGCAGAGGCGCCATCGCGCGTCGCCGCGACGACGATCAGGTCGCGCAGCCGCTCGAGCAGGTCCTCGACGAAACGCCGCGGATCCTGACCCGTCTGCACCACGCGGTCGACGCCCGTGAACACGCCCGGCGCATCCGCAGCCGCGAGCGCGTCGACGATCTCGTCGAGCAGGGCGCCGTGGGTGTAGCCGAGCAGGGCGACCGCCCGCTCGTAGAGCACGGTGTTGCCCTCCGACCCGGCGATCAGCTGGTCGAGCAGCGACAGGGTGTCGCGCACCGACCCCCCGCCGGCCCGGACCACGAGCGGCAGCACGCCGCCCTCCACCTCGATGCCCTCTGCGGTGCACAGCTGCTGCACGTAGTCGAGCATCTGGGCGGGCGGCACGAGCCGGAACGGGTAGTGGTGGGTGCGGCTGCGGATGGTGCCGATGACCTTCTCGGGCTCGGTGGTCGCGAAGATGAACTTCACGTGCTCCGGCGGCTCCTCGACGAGCTTGAGCAGGGCGTTGAAGCCCTGCGTCGTCACCATGTGCGCCTCGTCGAGGATGAAGATCTTGTAGCGGTCCCGTGCCGGGGCGAAGGCGGCGCGCTCACGCAGGTCGCGGGCGTCGTCGACGCCGTTGTGGCTCGCGGCGTCGATCTCCACGACGTCCAGCGAGCCGCCGCCGTCGCGGGCGAGCTCGATGCAGCTCGCGCACGCGCCGCACGGGGTGTCGGTGGGGCCTTCGGCGCAGTTGAGGCAGCGGGCCAGGATGCGCGCGCTCGTCGTCTTGCCGCAGCCGCGCGGACCGGAGAAGAGGTAGGCGTGGCCGACCCGGTCGGTGCGGAGGGCGGTGCGGAGCGGATCGGTCACCTGGCTCTGCCCGATCAGTTCGGCGAACGTCTCCGGCCGGTAGCGACGGTAGAGGGCGGTGACCACGGGTCAACAGTAGTCGGCCCGACCGACGTCGTCCGGGCTCAGGCGTTGCCGGTAGACTGGCCCGCGGCTCCCCGCGTGGCGCCATCCAGGCCAACTCCCCCAGGGCGGAAACGCAGCAAGGGTAACCGGGCTCTGGCGGGTGCGCGGGGGGTCCTCAGGAGGATTCGCCTAGTGGCCTATGGCGCACGCTTGGAAAGCGTGTTGGGTGAAAGCCCTCGGGGGTTCGAATCCCCCATCCTCCGCCGTTGTGAAGAGCGGGCCGCCCGAAGGGCGGCCCGCTCTTCACCTATTCGGGCGCTGTGGATTCGAACCCCTGGGTGGGCCCACGCCGCCGGTTCCGACGCGCGATAGGGATCCGTCCGATCGGCAGACCCCCTTCCTCGTCGCAGATGCAGGCTGAACCCGCACCTCCGACGCTCAGCTGGCACCCGAACGCCGATTCAGCCTGCATCTGCGACGCGACGCGCCTGGGGCCGCAAGGCGAGCAGCCCGACGAGGGCGGCGCGGACCGCCTCGGGATGCCACATGATGTCCTCCGCGATCGGCCGATAGGTAGCGAACCCCTGCGCTGCGGCGGCCTGATCTCGGCGCCGATCCGCCTTCTGCGCGTCCCAGCCCGCATGGAACTGCTCGCTGTCGCACTCGACGATGAGCCATCCGTCCACGAGAAAGTCGACCCGCCCAACGCCGCGGATGAGCACCTGCACCTCGAACATGCACCCGAGCGAGCGCAGGATCAGGCGCAGCAGTGTCTCGGGCCCGGACTCAGCCCGACCGTCGATCAGCCGTCGCAGCCTGCGGAAGCGACGCGGAAGTGCCGCGAACAGCTCCTCGAGGTCGTCGGGATGCAGCACCCCGAGGTGCAGGGCGGAGTCGATCGTGGCGATCGCCGCCCTCGGCGCCTGGCACAGCACGCCGTCGAAGACGGCGTCGAGCGGCTCGACGCTCAGCGCGTCGGGGTGCGGGACCCGCAGGAGCGCTCGCCGGTGCATCCGGTGGGGGCCCTTCGGTGCGCGGACGCGGGCAGCAGTCCGCACGACGTGGACATGCAGCTGGTCGTGCTGCACCACGAAGACGCCGAGCCGGCGCAGTTCGGACACGCAGGCAAGGCGACCACCCACGCTGCCCGACATGCGCACTTCGGGATCCGCGGTCGGGTCACAGTACGCCCCCTCGCGGAGCCGCACGAGTCGTCCTTGTGCCACGGCAGCGCGGATCCTCCGATCCGTCCAGCCGAGCGCCTTCAGCTCGCGAGCTCGGACCAGCCGAGGTGGTGTGGGCAGGCTCGTCGAGGGCATGAGGACATGCTCGGCGTCGTGATCCGGCCCGCTCTCCACCTCGCCGCGATCGGTGGAGAGCAGGCCGACGACGCGGCGCGGAAGAAGACGTGTCGCAGATGCAGGCTGAACCCGCACCTCCGACGCTCCGACGGCACCCGAACGTCGGTTCAGCCTGCTTCTGTGACGCGAGCCTCAGTAGCCGACGATCGCGCGGACGCGGGCGAGCAGCAGCGGGCCGGTGCGGTCGAAGACGCGGCCCCCGATGGCGATGCCGGCGAGGCTCGCGGAGACTCCGAAGGCGAGGCCCACCACGAGGCCCACCCATGACCACAACGGATCGCCCACAACGGCCGACACGATCGTGAAGGCGACCGCGGGCGCGGTGAGCGCTCCCGAGAGCGCCGTGAGCGCGAGCAGGGCGAGCGCGGTCGTGAAGGTCGCGCCGGGCACGCGTTTGAAGATATTGTCACCGGATGCCGGCACCGGGATCACGATGTAGGCGGAGCTGATGGCGCAGATCCCCAGCCCGATGAGCAGCGAGCCGACACAGCTGCCGAGCACCCCGGGCAACAGCGACCAGCTGCCGGAGAACGCGACCGTCACGACGGCGACCACCACCACGAGCGGCACCCCCACGCTCGCGGCGGCGAGCAGCCGACCCGCCCGATCCGCGCGTCCCGGGACGCCGGTCGCGAGCACGGTCGCGAAGGAGGTGCCGTCGAAGGCGACGTCGGCGTACGGCACGAGCCCGAGCAGCAGCGCGGGCAGCACCCCGACGAAGGCGAAGAACGGCCCCCGCAGCTCGCCCCCCAGCCCGAAGGCGATGAGCGCCGGCAGCACGGCGACGATGAGGAGGTTGCGCAGGTAGCGCGGATCGCCGAGCCAGTACCGCAGCGCCCGCGCCCAGCTCGCGCCCGTCGGTCCGGTGGGCAGCAGCCCGAACCAGCTCAGCCGTCCCGCCCGTGCGGACGCCTGGCGGCGCGGGGCGACGGCGGCGGATCGCACGTTCCGACGCCACAACAGCCACACCACGGCGAGGGTGCCGAGGGCGATGAGCAGCTTGAGCGCGGCCGGCCCGATCTCGCCGGCCGCGAGGTCGCCCGGCACGGCCCACACGGCGCCGACCGGCGTCCAGGAGATGGCGGCGACGACGTCGGCGGCACGCTCGACGACCCCCGCGCCCGACCCGCCGACCAGGCCGATGAGCCCCGAGAGGATCGGACCGACCAGCACGAGCGCCCCGAACGCGACGAGCCCCAGCAGGTCGCCGAGCCGCCGCCCGCGGCGGGAGGAGAACGAGGCGACGGCACGCGAGACGAGCACGCAGCTGAGCACCCCGAGCGGCAGGCAGATGATCGCCGCGACCACCGCGAGCGGCCAGTGGATCCAGGCGCCGAGCACGCTCAGCACCCCGAGCGCCGTGGCGATCCCCGGGATGCCCGCGAAGCCGATCGCGGTGAGGGCGACCATCACCTGCCGCGTCGACATCGGGAAGGGGGCGAGCCGCTCGGCATCCACCGTCGTGTCGACGCCGCCCGCCAGCAGGGGCGCGACACCCCAGCCGATCATGAGCAGCGCGCCCCCCATGGTGACGAGGGTGCGGGTGGCGTCGAGCCCCGCGAGACCGGTGAGCGCGAGAGCGACGGCGATCCCCACGAGTGCGCCCGCCGCCGAGAGCGCCCCCACCACGAACCCGACGAGCTGCCAGACGCTGCGGCCCAGCATGTTGCCCAGGATGCGGTAGCGCAGCCTCAGGACTGTCGCAACCACTGCGGTCCCTCCGAATGGATACGGCCGCCGACGAGCTCGAGGAAGCGCTCCTGCAGCGTCGCCTCACCGCGCACCTCGTCGACCGTGCCGGCGATGAGCACCCGCCCCGCCGAGATGATGGCCACGTGGTCGCACATGCGCTGCACGAGGTCCATCGAGTGGCTCGACACGATGACCGTGCCGCCGCTGCCGGTGTAGCCGCGCAGCACGTCTTCGATGTTCGCCGCCGAGACCGGATCGACCGACTCGAAGGGCTCGTCGAGCACGAGCAGCCGCGGCGCGTGCACGAGGGCGCAGGCGAGCGCCACCTTCTTGGTCATGCCGGCCGAGTAGTCCGCGACCGGGGCGCCCGCCGCGGCCTCCAGATCCATGAGCCGCAGCAGGTCGGCGGTGCGCGTGGCGAGCTCGTCGCGCGGCAGACCGAACAGCATGCCGGTGTAGCGGATGAGCTGCTCGCCGGTGAGCCGGTCGAACAGCCGCACCCCGTCGGCGAGGTTGCCGATCATGCGTTTCGCGGCCACCGGATCCGTCCACACGTCCACGCCGTGCACCCGCGCCGAGCCGGCGTCGGGTCGCAGAAGCCCGGTCGCCATCGAGAGCGTGGTGGTCTTGCCCGCACCGTTCGGCCCGACGAGCCCGTAGAACGATCCGGTGGGCACGGTGAGGCTCAGCTGGTCGACGGCGACGGCCGTGCCGAAGCTCTTCGACAGACCCGTGAGTTCGAGCGCAGGGATGGGTGCTGCCATGCATTCACGCTAGCGGGGCGACGGCACCCCCTCGCGCGACCCGCTGGCCCTACTCTGGGCGTGTGACCGACACGGCGCCGACGACGGGCTATCGGGTGCATGTGCGCCCGAAGTACTCGCTGCTGAGCAACGCCTTCGCCGCGATCGGGCTCGCCACGGCGCCGGTGTTCGCGGTCGCGTACTGGTTCGCGGCGTCCCGCGGCGGCATCGAGTTCGTGGCGATCGCGAACGTCGTGGTGGTCGCGATCGGACTCCTGCTGCTGTGGCGCCAGCTGCGCATCTTCGCGGCGGTCACCGAGACCGAGCTCATCGGCAACGGCATCTTCACGCGCCTCGTCCGGGTGCCGCTCGCCGACATCACCGAGGTGCGGCTCGTGCCCACCTACCAGGGCGCGGCCCCCGACCCCACCGTGCAACTGCTCGTCACGGGCGCCGGCGGCCGCCGGCTGTTCCGGATGCGCGGCAACTTCTGGCACGAGGGCGACCTGAAGGCGATCGCCGCGGCGCTCCCCCTGCCGCTCGAGACGGTCGCCGACCCCCTCACGATGCACGACTTCTTCCGCGCCTACCCGGGTTCGGCGTACTGGTTCGAGGATCGCCGCCTGCTGCAGATCCTGCTCATCGCGGCCGCCGCGCTCGTGGCGTTCGCCGCCGCACTCGGCATCATGCTGCTGCTCGGGCTGCCGGTCCGCTTCCTCTGACGCTCAGCGCGGCGAGATCCAGCGCCCGAGCACGGGCGCCGTCGCAGTGCTCGACGGAAGCTCCTCGAAGCCGACCGCCGCGTAGAAGGCACGGGCGGCGGTGTTCGCGGGATCCATCGTGAGGTGCACCCCCGGAACGCCGGCCTTCGCGAGCGCGGTGACCAGGGTCTCGACGAGCGCCCGACCGAAGCCGCGGGACTGCGCCTCCGGCAGCAGGTCGATGTGCAGATGCGCGGGGTACTCGTCCACCTCCGGAATGAGCAGCACCTCCGGATGGTGGCCGCGCAGCACGAGCTCCTCCTGAGCCGAGTACGGCTCGCTCGGTTCGGGGTACCTCTCGGCGAACCACGGCGACCACCGGGTGCGCCACCAGGCGACGAAGGACCTCGTGCGCGGGGCCGAGACGATGTACCCGACCGGCCCGTCGCCCTCGTCCACCACCCACGCCCACTCGGGCGCCGCGGTCACGTAGGGCTCGAGGAACAGGTCGGGCAGCAGCTCGTCGGTCGACCACCGGCCCGTCGCATCGCCGCCCGCCGCGCCCGTGCGTACGCAGATGTCGCGCAACGCCGCCAGGTCGCTCGCCTGGTACGGGCGGATCGCCGATCCGTCGGTCATGCCGGGAACGCTACCGCGGGGTGCGGTCGTCGAGCCCCCACGACTGACCGTAGCCGCCCTCGGCAACGGGCTTCGCCATCAGCTCGAGGAAGGGGGTGGCCGGGAACGCTTCGGGGCCGAGCACGCCGGTGCCCGTCCACACCCCGGTCGACAGCAGCTCGAGCGCGATGACCGGATTGAGCGCGGTCTGCCACACGACGCACTGGCTCTCGTACTCGGCCATCGTCCACTCGTTGTCGCTCACATGGTAGAGGTACACCTCGCGGTGGGCGCCGTCGGTCCCGGTGCCGGTGACCCAGAGGCCGGCACAGGTCTTGCCCGTCATCCGGGGCCCGATGGTGGCCGGATCGGGCAGGGCCGCCGCGACGACATCGCGCGGGGCCACCTCGACGGGTCCGTTCGCGCTGCGCACTCGGATGGGCGTGGTCTTGTCGAGTCCCAGCAGGTTGAGGGTCTTGAGCACGCCGATGAACTCGTCGCCGAGGCCGTACTTGAAGGTGACCCGCTTGGCGTCGAGGAAGCGCGGCATGAGCAGCACCTCCTCGTGCTCGACGTTGACGCACTCGACGGCGCCGATCCCCTCCGGGAAGACGAAGGTCTCGGGCTCGGAGAACGGCGGGGTCGTGTACCAGCCGCGGTCCTTCTCCCAGATGACCGGAGGGTTGAGGCATTCCTCGATCGTGGTCCAGATGCTGAAGGAGGGCGCGAAGATCTCGTTGCCCGCCTCGTCGCGCACGACGAGGTTCGCGCCGTCGCGCGTCCCGAGCTCGTCGATCTCGCTGAACAGCTCATCCGAGGCGTACCGGGCGAAGACGTCCGAGAGCCCGGGTTCCACGCCCATCCCCACGAGCGCCAGCCGCCCCGCGGCCTCCCAGTCGCCGGCCTGCGCGAACTGGTCGTCGCCGAGCTTCACGCCCGTCTCGGAGTAGGGACTCTCGGGATGCGGCTCCGACAGGCTCATCGCCATGTCTAGGTAATCGGCACCCGCCGCGAGCGCCCCCGCGAAGATGGTCGGCACGAACTTCGGCTCGACCGCGTTCATGACGTGCGTCGCCCCGTGCTCGCGTGCGACGGACGCCACCGAGTCAGGGTCGGATGCGTCGATCCGGCTCGCCACGAAACGGCCGCCCTGCGGGCCGTGCTTCGCCTCGATCCAGTGAAGGGTGCGCTCCGCGCGGGAGAGGTCGTAATCGCTCACGACGATGGTCTCGAAGAAGTCGCGACGAGCGGCGATCTTGGCGATGGCATCGCCGACACCGCCCGCCCCCACGAGGAGGATTCTCATGGCTTGAGGCTAGTCCCGCGCCCCGACCGGCTCCACCCTCAGCCGCGTGAGGAGGGCGCACCAGACGAGCACGGCGACGCCGGCGCCGAGCAGCGCACCGCCGACCGTGTCGGTGAACCAGTGCGCCCCGAGGTAGGTGCGGCTGAGCGCCATCGCCACGAGATACGCCATCCCGAGCACCCACACCCAGGCGCGCTCCAGCAGCAGACCGAGGCTCACGGCGATGACGGCGGCGTTCGTGGTGTGGCCGGACGGGAACGAACCGTTGTCGAGGGGAAGCAGGATCTCCTCCGGGCGGGCGCGACCGAACAGCGCCTTGAGCAGCTGGCAGATCGCGGCAGCCGCCGCGGAGGCGAGGATGAAGGCGAGCGCCGACCATGGGCGGTCGGCGAAGGCGAACCCGACGCCCACGCCGATCGGCACCACGAGGATCGCGAACCAGCCGCCGCCGAGCGCGTCGAACACCCGGCTCACCGCCTCGCCGACGGGTCCTCGCCAGGCGAGCACCTCATCCATCCACGCCTCGTCGAGCGCGAGCTGCTCCCGCAGCGCCACGAGCACCCCGAGCGCCACCGTGAGCACGATCGCGGCGGTCCCGGCGAGCACGAGCGGGCGCCGCGTAAACCCGGCGCGCTCGCTCATGCGCACACCGTATACCGATGGCCCCCATCCGGGGGGTAGGCGCGGGTCACGCCTCGAGCGGGGGGACGGTGCGCGGGCGCACCACAGTCCAGAGCACGACGATCGCGATCGCGATTGCCACGAGCATGACGCCCGCCATCGGGATGGCGTTGGTGATCGCGAAGAGGCCCACGATGGGCGAGACGATGCCCGCCACGCCGAAGTTCGCCGCCCCGAGCACGGACGCCGCGGTGCCCGCCTCGTGACCGTGCCGCACGAGCGCGAGGGCGGAGATCGCCGGGAAGTTGAACCCGCACGCCGCGATGAAGAACCACAGCGGGATCACGATCCCCACGAACCCGGCTCCCGCGATGTTGAGCACGAGGATGGACCCCGCCGCGAGGAACTGCACGATCGTGGCGCCCGCGACGATCCACTGCGGGCCGATGCGCTTCTGCAGCAGGCTCGACGACTGCACGCCCACGATGACGCCGATCGAGTTGATGCCGAACAGCAGCCCGTACTGCTGCGGCGTGAGCGCGTAGACATCCTGGAACAGGAAGGACGAGCTGGACAGGTAGGCGAACAGCGCCGAGAAGTTGGCGCCCGCGATGATGACGGCGCCCACGTAGATGCGGTCGCGGAACAGGGCGCCGTAGCGCTGGGCCACCGTCGAGTGGCCGCGCACGTGCCGGGCCCCGGCGGGCAGCGTCTCGCGCAGGAAGATCGCGTTGGCGATCAGCACGAGGAACCCGAACACCGAGAGGAAGACGAACAGCCCGCGCCAGTCGACCACGAGCAGCAGCTGCGATCCGATCACGGGGGCCAGCACGGGGGCCAGGCCCGAGACGAGCGCGAGGCGGCTGAGCATCTTGACGAGCGGATACCCGCCGAACAGGTCGCGCACCATCGCCATCGCGACGACGCCGCCCGCGGCGGCTCCCACGCCCTGGAAGACGCGCGCGATCCCGAGCCACAGCAGATCGGGGGCCAGGGCCGCGCCGAGGCAGGCCAGGATGTGCACGGCCGTCGCGAACAGCAGCGGGCGGCGGCGGCCCACCTGGTCCGAGAGCGGGCCGACGAACAGCTGACCGAGGGCGAACCCCACCATGGTGGCGGTGAGGGTGAGCTGCACGAGGGCCGTCGGGGCCGCGAGCTCCTTCTCGAGCACGGGCAGCGCCGGAAGGTAGAGGTCGATCGTGAACGGGCCGAGGGCCGTGAGCGCGCCCAGCACGAAGATGTAGGTCAGCCGCTCGCCACGGGACAGCGCATCGCCGGGATGGACGACTGCCGACACGGACATACCTCGGAGATCGGGGAGTGGGGGAAAGTGAGAAACGGAGCACCTCGTGGCTGCTCCGCTCGTCATCGAGTCTAGATGACGTTTCACCTACCCCTTCCGGGCCCTTCGACCGAGCGTTGTGGCAACATTGGCACATGGTCGACATAAGTACCGGTGCGGTGCGGCACGTCAACGCCCTCGGCTCCTCGGTCGCGAGCGACCTCTTCCAGCTGTTGCGCGACGGCAAGGCCCGCACCCGCACCGAGCTCTCCGCGATGACCGGCCTCGCCCGCTCCACCGTCGCCCTGCGCATCGACGCGCTCATGCGGCTCGGGCTCGTCGCCCCGGTGGGCGATGCCGTCTCCACCGGCGGCCGGCCCTCGTCGCAGTTCGCGATCGCCACGAGCGGCCGAGTCGTGCTCGGCGTGGATGTCGGCGCCTCCCACCTGCGGGTCGCCATCAGCGACCTCACGGGCGGCATCCTCGTGCAGTCCACCGAGCGGATGCACGTGACAGAAGGCCCCGAGGCGGTGCTCAGCTGGGTGATCGCGGAGACCCACACCCTGCTCGCCGGACTCGGCCGCACGGCCGGAGACCTGCTCGCGATCGGCATCGGGCTGCCCGGTCCCGTCGAGCACTCCACCGGACGCCCGATCAACCCGCCGATCATGCCCGGCTGGGATCGTTTCGACGTGCCCGGCTACCTCAACTCGAGCTTCGACGCGCCCGTGCTCGTCGACAACGACGTCAACATCATGGCGCTCGGCGAGCGCGAGCACGCCTGGCCCGAGGTCGACCACCTCATCTTCGTGAAGGTCGCGACCGGCATCGGATCGGGCGTCATCTCGGGCGGGCTCCTGCAGCGGGGCGCGCAGGGCACCGCGGGCGACATCGGGCACGTGTACGTCGCCCGCGGCGCCAACGTGCCGTGCTCGTGCGGCAACCGCGGCTGCCTCGAGGCGCTCGCCTCGGGCCCCGCGCTCGCGCGGGAGCTCTCCACGACGGGGCTCGCCGCCACCACCAGTCAGGATGTCGTGGAGCTCGTGAAGCGCGGCAACATCGACGCCATCCAGGCGGTGCGGCAGGCGGGGCGCGACATCGGCGAGGTGCTGACCACCTGCGTGAGCCTCATCAACCCGACCGCGATCGTGCTGGGCGGCTCGCTCGCGCAGGCCGGCGAGCACCTCATCGCGGGCGTGCGCGAGATCGTCTACACGCGCTCGATGCCGCTCGCCACGGAGCATCTGCAGATCACCCAGTCGAAGGCCGGACCGGATGCGGCCATGCTCGGCGCGAGCATGCTCGCCATCCACCACGCGCTCGCGCCGGAGTCGATCGAGGCCATGGTCGCCCTCACGACCCGGTGACCATCCCGCGAGATGTCAGTTGTTGCGGAAATCGCGCCCGGATTCCGCAACAACTGACATCTCGGCGGATTCAGTCGGAGGTGGAGAAGGCGGCGTCGAAGGCGGCGTCGGGGGCGTCGAAGGCGAGGCGGCGCACGTAGGCGAGCGCCTCGGGGGCACCGACCAGGCGGTCCATGCCGGCGTCCTCCCACTCCACCGAGATGGGGCCCGTGTAGCCGATCTGGTTGAGCATCCGGAAGGCGTCCTCCCACGGCACATCGCCGTGGCCCGTCGAGATGAAGTCCCAGCCGCGGCGCCCGTCGGCCCAGGCGAGGTGCGAGCCGAGGCGCCCATTGCGGCCGTTGCCCATCCGCTTGCGGGTGTCCTTGCAGTCCACGTGGTAGATCCGGTCGCGGAAGTCCCACAGGAAGCCGACCGGGTCGAGGTCCTGCCAGACCATGTGCGAGGGATCCCAGTTGAGGCCGAACGCCTCACGATGCCCGATCGCCTCCAGGGTGCGCACCGTCGTCCAGTAGTCGTAGGCGATCTCCGAGGGGTGCACCTCATGCGCGAACCGCACGCCCACCTCGTCGTAGACGTCGAGGATCGGGTTCCAGCGGTCCGCGAAGTCCTGGTAGCCGGCGTCGATCGCCGCCTGCGACACGGGCGGGAACATCGCCACGTACTTCCAGATCGAGGAGCCCGTGAACCCGATCACGGTGTCCACGCCGAGCGCCCGGGCGAGCCGCGCCGTGTTCTTCATCTCCTCGGCGGCGCGCTGCCGCACGCCCTCGGGCTCGCCGTCGCCCCACACCTTCGCCGAGAGGATGTCGCGGTGCCGGTGGTCGATGGGGTCGTCGCAGACCGCCTGACCTTTGAGGTGGTTCGAGATGGCCCACACCTTGAGGCCGTAGCGCTCCAGCAGCGCGAGCTTGCCCTCCACGTAGCCGGGCTCGTCCCAGCGCCAGGGGTCGAGGTGGTCGCCCCAGCAGGCGAGCTCGAGGCCGTCGTAGCCCCAGCCGGAGGCGAGCTTCGCCACCTCCTCGAGCGGCAGGTCGGCCCACTGGCCGGTGAACAGGGTGACGGGTCGTGCCATCGGATCCTCCTCGATGCGTGCGATATGGCGGGGTGCGTACCGGATCGGCGCTCAGCCGACCGGCGTCCAGATGCTCTCGTGGGCGGCGCTGCGCTCGACGGCGTCGAGCACGCGCTGCACCTGCAGGCCGTCGGCGAACGACGGGGTGGGCTGCACGCCCGTGGCCACGCCGGTGACGAAGTCGACCACCTGGTGCGAGAAGCCGTGCTCGTAGCCGAGCATGTGACCGGCCGGCCACCAGGCGGAGATATAGGGATGCTGCGGTTCGGTCACCAGGATCCTGGTGAAGCCCTGCCGGTCGGCGGGCGCGGTGCGGTCGTAGAACTCGAGCGCGTTGAGGTCTTCGAGATCGAACGCGATCGCCCCCTCGGTCCCCGAGACCTCCACCCGCAGGGCGTTCTTGCGGCCGGTGGCGAAGCGGGTGGCCTCGAAGCTGCCGAGCACGCCGGTCTCGAAGCGGCCGGCGAAGATCGCGACATCGTCGACGGTCACCCGGCCCGTGCCGGATCCGGCGGACCCGCCCAGGGTCGCCGCCTCCCCGGGCGCGGTGTCGGCGGGAAGCGGGCGCTCCGCGATCACGGTCTCGAGCGTTCCCGACACGGAGCCGAGACGCTGACCGGTGATGAACTGGGCGAGGTCGATCGCGTGGGCGCCGATGTCGCCGAGGGCGCCGGACCCGGCGAGCTCCTTGCGCAGCCGCCAGGCGAGCGGCACGCCCGGGTCGACGAGCCAGTCCTGCCGGTAGCTCGCGCGCACCTGGTTCACGGTGCCGATGCGCCCCGCCGCGACGAGGTCGCGGGCGAAGGTGGCCGCGGGGACGCGGCGGTAGGTGAAGCCGACCATCGCGTAGACGCCGCGCTGGGCGGCCCGCGCGGCGGCGTCCGCCATCGCCTCGGCCTCGGCGACGGTGTTGGCGAGCGGCTTCTCGCACAGCACGTGCTTTCCGGCCTCGAGGGCGGCGATGGCGATCTCGGCATGCGAGTCGCCGGGGGTGACGATGTCGATGACATCGATGTCGTCACGCTCGAGCGCGGCACGCCAGTCGGTGCCGCTCTCGGCCCAGCCCCACTTGGCGGCGGCGGCGGCCACGGCCTCCGCATGACGACCCACGACGAGCGCGAGCTCGGGATCGGCGGGAAGGTCGAAGAACCGCGGAGCTACCCGCCAGCCCTGCGAGTGGGCAGCGCCCATGAATCCGTAGCCGATCATGGCCACGCGCATCGACGACATCTGTGTCTCCTGTCGGGACGTACGAGGGAAGAGGGGTCGGGCGCCCGCCGGGGTGCGGCGGGCGCCCGACCGGGGGATCTCAGGAGGCGAAGGCCGTGGGCAGGTACTTGTCCACGTTCTCCTTGGTGACCACCGGGGCGTTCAGGACGATCCGGTTCGGCACCTCCACCTCGACGAGGTCGCCGAGCGACTTGCCCTGCACGACGAGGCGCGCGAGGCGGATGCCGTCGGCGGCCTGCGTGGAGGGGTAGATGATCGTCGCCTTGAGCACGCCGTCGTCGGCCTTGATGGCGTCCATCGCGTTCTTCGAGCCGGCGCCGCCGACCATGAGCATCTCGTTGCGGCCAGCCGCGTCGAGGGCGGCGAGCACGCCGATGCCCTGGTCGTCGTCGTGGTTCCAGAGGGCGTCGATGTGCGGCGCCGCGGCGAGCAGCTGCGAGGTGACGGCCTCGCCTCCGGCGACGGTGAAGTCGGCGGCGACGCGGTTGTTCACCTCGAGCCCGCAGTCGTCGAGCGCGTCGGCGAAGCCGCGCGAGCGGTCCTGCGTGAGCGGCAGCGAGTCGATGCCGGCGACCTCTGCGACGACGGCGTCGGTGCCGCCGAACTGCTCGCAGATGTAGGTGCCCGCGCTCACGCCCATGCCGTAGTTGTCGCCGAGCACGGTGACGCGGGCGGCGAAGGTGCTCGAGAACTCACGGTCGACGTTGATCACCGGGATGCCGGCCTCCATCGCCCGGATGGCGACGTCGGTGAGGGCGGCGCCGTCGGTCGGCAGCAGCACGATCGCGTCGACACCGTCGTTGATGAAGGTCTCGATCTGGCTGATCTGCAGGTTGGCGTCGTTGGTGCCCTCGGCGACCCGCAGGTCGATGTCGGGGTACTTGGCCGCCTCGGCGATGGCCGCCGAGTTGATGGCGCCGAGCCAGCCGTGGTCGGCTGCGGGGCCGGAGAAGCCGATGACGACGCGGTCGCCGCTGGCCTCGTTGTCGCTGTTGTTGGTCGGCTCGGTGTTCGTGCCGGTGTCGCCCGCGGTACATCCGGTGATCAGACCGGTGATCGCGAGGGCGGCGCCTGCGGCGACGACCAGATGGCGTCGCGGACGGGGTGCGCGCATTGCATTTCCTCCATAGCTCGGTGAGTTGCTGTGCGCCAGCGAGACAGTCCGGGCACCGCTCGTACGGAGGGATCGGTGGGGTGTCGTCGTTGACGTGGCTCACGCTAGCAGAAACGTCGTCCGCTCTTCCAACTTATTTATGTCGCTCGACGTAAGCCGTGGATGCTATGTTCTGCGCATGGTCAAAGGCGATTATTCGACGTCATTACTGTCGATGCGCGGGATCACCAAGTCATTCGCGGGAGTCCGAGCGCTCCAGGGCGTCGACCTGGAGGTGCGCGCCGGCGAGGTGCACTGCGTGCTCGGGCAGAACGGCGCGGGCAAGTCGACGCTCATCAAGATCCTCGCGGGGGCCTACCAGCCCGACGGCGGGGAGATCCTCTGGCAGGGCGAACCCGTCACGATCTCGAACCCCGTCGCGGCCCTCGAGATCGGCATCGCGACGATGTACCAGGAGCTCGACGTGGTCGACGGGCTCACCATCACCGAGAACGTCTTCCTCGGACACGAGCTCGCCACCGGGGGCGTGCTCCAGCGCGGTGCCGCCAACCGGCGCACGCGCGAGCTGCTCGAGCGCCTCGGGCACGGCGACCTCAACCCCAACCAGGAGGTCGGCACGCTCTCGGCCGCCGGCAAGCAGATCGTGAGCATGGCACGGGCGCTCTCCCGCGACGCGAAGCTCATCATCATGGACGAGCCGAGCGCCGTGCTCGACTCCGAAGAGGTGCGCAACCTCTTCCGGGTGGTCGAAGAGCTGACGAGTCAGGGCATCGCCGTCGTCTACATCTCGCACCGGCTCGAGGAGATCCGGCAGATCGGCGACCGCATCACCGTCATCAAGGACGGCGCGAGCATGGCATCCGGACTCGAGGTGGCCGACACCCCCACCCCTCAGCTCATCACGCTCATGACCGGTCGCGTCGTCGAGCACGTGTTCCCCGAGCGACGGCCGGTGCCGGCGAGCGCGCCGGTGCTGCTCGAGGTGGAGGGTCTCGGACTGCGCGGGGTGTTCGCCGACGTCGACTTCACGGTGCGCGCGGGCGAGGTGGTGGGCCTGGCCGGCCTCGTCGGCTCCGGTCGTTCGGAGATCCTCGAGACCATCTACGGCGCCCGGAAGGCGACGAGCGGCACCGTGCGGGTCGAGGGCGAGACCCTTCGCCCCGGCTCGGTGCGGCATGCCGTGAACGCGGGGCTCGGCCTCTCCCCCGAAGAGCGCAAGAGCCAAGGACTCCTCCTCGAGGAGCCGATCTTCAAGAACGTGACCCTCGCGAGCTTCGCGCGCTTCGCCAAGCTGTCGGTGCTCGACGAGCGGCGCGAACGCGCGGTGTCGCGGGAACAGATCCAGGCTCTCGAGCTGCGACCCGCCGACCCCGACCGCACCACCCGCACCCTGTCCGGCGGCAACCAGCAGAAGATCCTGCTGGCGCGCTGGCTCGTCGAGGGCACCCGGGTGCTGCTGCTCGACGAGCCGACCCGCGGCGTCGACGTCGGCGCGCGGTCCGAGATCTACACCCTCATCCGGCGGCTCGCGGATGCCGGAACGGCGATCGTCGTCGTCTCGAGCGAGATCGAAGAGGTGCTCGGTCTCGCCGACCGGGTGCTCGTGATCGCCGAAGGCCACGTCATCACGACGACCGACGCCGGCAACATCGACGAGCACGGCGTGCTCGACCTCGTCATGAAAGGAACGGCCGCGTGAGCGAGACCACGACCACCCCCGCCGCGACCGGATCCGAAGCGCCCGCCTCGGGCGCGCTCCGCCGGATCCTCTCCGGAACCGCGGGCCGCAACCTCGGGCTCATCATCGCGCTCCTCGTCATCGTCGTCGTGGGCTGGATCACCGGCCAGGAGCGGTTCATGGACCTCGGCAACCTCGTGACGATCGTGCGCTACGGCTCGATCCTCGGCGTCGTCGCGATCGGCATGACCTTCGTCATCACGGCGGGCGGCATCGACCTCTCGGTGGGCTCGGTCATCGGCCTCGCGAGCGTCGTCGCCTCGCTGTCGTGGATCCAGAACGCATCCGCCCAGTCGACGTGGTTGCTCATGGTCGTGGTCGCGATCGCGGTGGGCGGCCTCGCGGGGCTCGTGAACGGCATCGTGATCGCCTACGGCAAGGTCGTGCCGTTCATCGCGACCCTCGCGATGCTCGTCGCGGCGCGCGGTCTTGCCGAGATCTTCGCCAACAAGACCACCCAGGTGGTGTCGGTGCAGGGCTTCCTGTCGTTCTTCCGCGGCAATCTGCTCGGCATCCCGTGGCTCATCTGGATCTTCGCGATCGTCGCGGTGATCGGCTGGTTCCTGCTCGCGCGCACCACCTTCGGTCGTCGCACGGTCGCGATCGGCGGCAACTTCGAGGCGGCACGACTCGCCGGCCTCAAGGTGAAGCGGCACACGGTGTCCTTGTACGTGATCTCCGGGCTCACCGCGGGCATCGCGGCGGTCATGTTCCTCGCCCGCACCAATGCCGGCAGTTCGACCCACGGAACCCTCTACGAACTGGATGCGATCGCCGCGGTCGTCGTCGGCGGCACCCTGCTCATCGGCGGGCGCGGCACCATCGTCGGCACCGTGCTCGGTGTGCTCATCTTCTCGACGCTCAGCAACATCTTCACGATGAACAACCTCAACATCTCGGTGCAGGCCGTCGTGAAGGGCGTCATCATCGTGGCGGCGGTGCTGCTCCAGCAGCGCCTGGCCGAGCGGTCGACCCGGAGTCGGTGATCTCGAGACGCGCCGCGCAGCGGCACGCGTCTCGAGATCACCGTCCGCACCCTACGGCGTGCGACGCGTCGCGATGAGCTCCTGCAGCCAGTAGGCGGAGTCCTTCGGGATGCGCTCGAGGGTGTCGTAGTCGATCCGCACGATGCCGAACCGCTTCGAGTAGCCGTAGCCCCACTCGAAGTTGTCCATGAACGACCACACCTGGTAGCCGCGCAGGTCGACCCCTTGAGCGAGCGCCCGGTGCGCCGCCGTGAAGTGCCGGTTGAGGTAGTCGATGCGGTCGGCGTCGTGCACGCGCTTGCCGTCCTCGTTCTCGGTCACCCGATCCTCGAAAGCGGCACCGTTCTCGGTGATCATGAGCGGCTGGTCCGGGAACTCGTCGCGCAACGCGAGCAGCAGCTCCTCGAGGCCGTCGGGGGCGATGTTCCAGCCCATGGCCGTGTACGGCCCCGCCTGCTCGAGGAACTCGACGTCGCGGCTGCCGGGCCAGGGCGATCCGCCGACGTCCTTGTGGCCGTCGTTGTTCTGCCGGGGCGAGGCGCCGTCCCACATCCGCACCGTCGCGGTCGAGTAGTAGTTGACGCCGAGCACCTCGATCGGCTGGTGGATCTCAGCGAGGTCGCCCGCGCGCAGGAAGGACCAGTCGGTGACCTGAGCGGTGTCCTCGAGCAGGTCGGCCGGGTACTCGCCCTTCAGGATCGGATGCGTGAAGGCGCGATTGGCGAGCGCGTCGATGCGGCGCTTGGCCTCTGGGCTCGTGTCGTGGTCGCCCCGCAGCACATGGAAGTTGAGGGTGATCGAGAGGTCGGGGTCGTTCGTCGCGGCCCGCCGCACCTCCTGCACGCCGAGGCCGTGCGCGAGGTTGAGGTGGTGCACGGCGGCGAGCGCCGCGGCGCCGTCGGTGCGACCGGGGGCGTGGGCGCCGGAGCCGTAGCCGAGGTAGGCGGAGCACCACGGCTCGTTGAGGGTCGTCCAGGTGTGCACCCGGTCACCGAGCTGCTCGGCGGTGAGCGCGGCGTACTCGGCGAAGCGGTAGGCGGTGTCGCGGTTCGCCCAGCCGCCGGCGTCTTCGAGGGGCTGGGGCAGATCCCAGTGGTAGAGGGTGGCGATGGGACGGATGCCGCGCTCCAGCAGACCGTCGACGAGGCGGCTGTAGAAGGCGACGCCGGCCGGGTTGATCGCACCCGATCCGGTCGGCTGGATGCGGGGCCAGGCGATCGAGAAGCGGTAGGCCTGGAGGCCCAGCTCGGCCATCAGGTCGAGATCCGACTCCCAGCGGTGGTAGTGGTCGTCGGCCACATCCCCCGTGTCGCCGTTCCACACCTTGCCGGGCGTGTGGCTGAAGGTGTCCCAGATCGACGGACCGCGGCCGTCCTCACGGGCGGCGCCCTCGATCTGGTAGGAGGCAGTCGCCGAGCCGATCACGAAGTCGGGGGCGAACTCAAGGCCGCTGTCGCGGTAGTCGGGGGATCCGGTGGTGGCCACCCGATCAGTCTTCCCTACTTGTCAGTGGTCCGCGAAGGAGGCGGGGTCCTTGAGCACCTGGTTGAAGGCGAGCTCGGCGGCGCCGATCAGCAGGCGGTTGCGGGCGAGGCCGGCGGCCCGGATGCGGGTGCCCTCCCAGGCGACCGGCAGGGTGCGCGCCGCCACCGCTGCTTCGAGGGCCGGGGCGTCCCAGGCGAGCAGCGTGGCGAGGAAGCCTCCCAGCACGACGAGCTCGGGGCCGAGCACGTTGATGGCGTTGCCGAGCGCCCCGCCGAGCACGATCTGCTGGCGCGCGAGCTCGGTGTGCAGGGTCGGGTCGCTCGAGGAGAGCACGGCGGCCTCGAACTCGGGCTCGTCGGAGGTGCGCCGCCCGAGGATCGACAGCAGCCGGGCGCGGCTCACCTCTTCCTCCAGCGTTCCGCCGACGGTCACCCGATGCGCGGGGTCGTCGAGACGGGGTCGGTTGTGGCCGAACTCCCCCGCGTAACCGTAGGCGCCGCGGTATGGCTGGCCGTTGATGACGACGCCACCACCGATACCGCTCGCACCGCCGTTGAGGTACACCATCTGGTCGACGCCGCGGCCGACGCCGAACAGCCGCTCGGCGAGCGCACCGAGGGTCGCGTCGTTGTCGGCGACGGTCGGCAGCTGCACGACGGATTCCACGAGCCGGGGGAACGAGATCTCGCGCCAGCCGAGGTGGGGCGCCCAGCGCACGACGCCGTCGCTCGCCCGCACGAGTCCGGGCACGGCGAGTCCGACGCCGATCAGCCTGCGGTCTTTCGCGGGGCCGAGGCGCAGCTCCTCGACGAGGTCGCCGATCACGGCGGCCGTCTCCTCGGGGCTCGCGATGTGGTCGAGCTCGTGGCGCACCCGATGCTCCACGGTCGCCCCGAGGCCGACGATCGCGACGGTGACCGCGTCGATCTCGGGGTTGACCGCGATGATCGCGGGCCGCGGATCGGGCAGTACGCGCCGCGAGGGACGGCCCACCCGGTTGGTCGCCGAGGGGTCGGTCTCCAGGACGAGGCCGAGTTCGACGAGCTCGGCGACGAGTGCGCCGATGGTGGAGCGGTTGAGACCGGTGAGCGCGGTGAGATCGGCCCGCGAGGGCCCTCCCCCGCGGTGGACGAGCTCGAGCACCGTCGAAAGGTTTCGACGCCGGACGCTGTCGACCGTGTCCCCGAGTACTGCCACGAGGCACACCTTAGCGCCTGGTCAGCACGCATCTCGCGCAGCCATGGCCCGTGAATAGGGGCTGATTCGTTATTTTGTTGCGCTTGACGGCAATTCAGCCTCATGCCTATGATCACCACATCCCAACCACTTTCGACACGGATGTCGAAACTTTCGAGAGGTGTTCGATGATGAACAAAGCCCGAGTCATTCGGGTTGGAGCTGTCGCCGCGGCGTCCGCTCTGACGATCGGCGGTCTCACCGCCTGTGCCCCCGGCGGCGACACTCCTTCCGACGGCACCACCACCATCACCTGGTGGCACAACGCCACCACCGACCCGCAGAAGGGTCTGTGGGAGGACGTGGCCGCCGAGTTCGAGAAGGCCCACCCCGGCGTCAAGGTCGAGGTCACCGGCTACCAGAACGAGGACCTGCAGCGCACCCTCATCCCGAACGCCCTCGCGAGCGGCGACGCCCCCGACCTCTTCATGGTGTGGCCCGGTGGCGAGGTTCGCGCCCAGGCCGAGGCCGGCTACCTGAAGGACCTGACCGACGTCGCGTCCGACACCATCGACGCGCTCGGCGGCGTGGCCAACCCGTGGAAGGTCGACGGCAAGCAGTACGCCCTCCCCTACACCTTCGGCATCGAGGGCATGTGGTACAACAAGGACCTCTACGCCCAGGCCGGCATCGACGCCGTCCCGGAGACGCTCCCCGAGCTCGAGGACGCCAACGAGAAGCTCCGTGCCATCGGCGTCGCCCCGATCGCCGTCGGCGCGGGCGACCTGTGGCCGGCCGGTCACTGGTGGTACCAGTTCGCGCTCGCCGCGTGCTCGACCGAGACCCTGCAGACCGCCATCCCGGCGCTCGACTTCTCCGACCCCTGCTGGGTCGAGGCGGGCGACCTCCTGAAGGACTTCGTCGCGACCAACCCGTTCCAGGACGGCTTCCTCGCCTCGTCGGGCCAGCAGGGCGCTGACAGCTCGGCCGGTCTCGTCGCCAACGGCAAGGCCGCTGCGGAGCTCATGGGCCACTGGAACGCCGGTCAGATCGGTTCGCTGACCCCCGACGCCACGGTTCCCTCGTGGCTCGGCTGGTACCCCTTCGTGAGCGTGCCGGGCACCGCTGGTGACCCCGACATCGCCATGGGTGGTGGAGACGGCTTCGGCATCTACAAGGACGCGCCCGACGTGACCGTCGACCTGCTCAAGTACATCCTGAGCGACGACGTGCAGAAGCGCTTCGCCGAGACCGGTGCGGGCATCCCGACCAACCCGGCCGCGATCGACTCCGTCAGCGACCCGAGCCTCAAGCTCATCGCTGAGGGCCTCGCGAACGCGTCCTTCGTCCAGCTGTGGCTCGACAGCGACCTCGGCCCGACCTTCGGCAACCCGCTGAACCAGGCCGTCGTCAACCTGATGGCCGGCACCGGTACTCCCGAGGACATCGTCAAGGCGCTCGAAGACACGGCTGCGGCCCTGTAATAGAGCATGACAAGCATCACTCAGGCAGGGCCCGCGGTCTCCGCGGGCCCTGCCGCCCCTCGCCCTGCATCCCGGAAGACCGTGGACAAGAGGAAGTGGCTGGAGATCGGCCTCTTCCTCGGCCCCGCCGTCATCATCTTCGTCGGGTTCGTCATCCTGCCCGTCGCCCTCGCGGCCGTCTACAGCTTCTTCAACTGGAACGGCCTCGGCCCGCTGGAGAAATTCATCGGGATCGACAACTACACCCGAGCCCTCTCGGACCCGCTCTTCCTGCGGTCGATCGGTAACAACTTCACGATCATCATCGCGTCGCTGCTCGTCCAGGGGCCGCTCGCGATCATCGTGGCGCTGCTGCTGAACCGCAAGATGCGTGGACGCACGATCGTCCGCGCCGCCATCTTCGTCCCGTACGTGCTCGCGGAGGTCATCGCGGGTCTGTCGTGGAAGCTGCTCCTCTCGCCGCAAGGCGGCGTCAACGCCGTGCTCGAGGCGATCGGACTCGGAGGCCTCACCCAGCCGTGGCTGGCGAACCCCGCGATCGCCCTCTGGGTGATGTTCTTCATCCTCACCTGGAAGTACCTGGGCTTCGCCGTCCTGCTCATGCTCGCCGGCCTCCAGGGCGTTCCCGAGGAGCTCACCGAGGCGGCGGCGATCGACGGCGCCAGCTGGTGGAAGACCCAGTGGTACATCACCATCCCGCTGCTCGGACCCACCATCCGCATCTGGGCGTTCCTGTCGATCATCGGATCGCTGCAGCTGTTCGACATGGTCTGGGTGACCACCCGTGGCGGCCCCGTCGGCGCGACGAGCACCATGGCGACCTACATGATCCAGTACGGCCAGGGGCAGCCCGGCTACGGCAGCGCCGTCGCGGTCATCCTGTTCCTGATCTCGCTGGTGATCGCCCTGCTCTACCAGCGTCACGCCCTGCGCCGCGATCTCGGCGCCGAAAACGTAGAGGAGCGCTGATCGTGGCCACCACTCAGGCAGTCTCACCGCGCCGCTCAGCGCGCAACAACGCCAAGGATCCCGGTCACGTCGGCTTCGACTGGCGCCAGCCGTTCGTGTACGTGGTCGCGCTGAGCGCGATCCTCGTCTCGGTGATCCCCGTGCTGTACGTGTGGATCAGCGGCTTCCGCACCAGTGCCGACCTGAACGCCGACCCGGCGGGCTGGCCGAACCCCTGGTCGATCGCGAACTACGTGACGGTGCTCTCGAGCACCCGCTTCTGGGGTTCGCTGTTCTCGTCCACCTTCGTCGCCCTGCTCACGACGCTCGGCGTGGTGGTCATCGGGATCGCGGCGGCGTTCGTGCTCGCGCGCTACGAGTTCCGCGGGCGCCAGTGGCTGTACACCTTCTTCACCGCGGGACTGCTGTTCCCGGTGACGGTCGCCGCCCTGCCGCTGACCATCCTGCTGCGCGACATCGGCCTGCACGGCACCTTCGCGGGCCTCATCATCCCGCAGATCGCCTTCGCCCTGCCGACGACGATCATCATCCTGGTGCCGTTCCTGCGGGCGATCCCGAAGGAGCTCGAGGAGGCGGCCGCGCTCGACGGGACCAGCCGCATCGGCTTCTTCTGGCGCATCGTCATGCCGCTGTCGGTTCCGGGCCTCGTGACCGTGGGCGTGCTCGCGTTCATCGGAAGCTGGAACAGCTACCTGCTGCCCCTGCTGCTGCTCACCACGGGGGGCATCCCGCAGGAGCTGTGGACCCTGCCGCTCGGCGTCCAGCAGTTCTCGACGCAGTACTCGCAGGACACGGGCGCGGTCCTCGCATACACCTCCCTCGCCATGCTCCCCGCTCTGATCTTCTTCCTCGGAGCCGAGCGTCGCATCGTGGGTGGCCTCACCGGCGCTGTGAAGGGCTGATACCGCATGTCGACTGATGTCGGTGTCGTTCCGGTCTGGCGCGACACCTCGAAGTCCCCTGACGTCCGCGTCGAGGCGCTCATCTCGGAGATGACGCTCGAAGAGAAGCTCGCGCAGCTCTTCGGCATCTGGGTGGGTGCGTCGGCCGACGGCGGCGAGGTCGCACCCCACCAGAACGACATGATCGACGACGTCGACATCGACTCGCTGCTGCCGGAAGGTCTGGGTCAACTGACCCGGCCCTTCGGCACGGCACCCGTCGACCCCGCCCTGGGTGCGCTCTCGCTGCAGCGCACCCAGGAGCGGATCGTCGCCTCCAACCGCTTCGGCATCCCCGCGCTCGCGCACGAGGAGTGCCTCGCCGGCTTCGCCACCTGGGGAGCGACCGCCTACCCGGTGCCGCTGTCATGGGGTGCGAGCTTCGACCCCGACCTCGTCCGCGAGGTCGCCCGGCGGATCGGCTCCGACATGCGCTCGGTCGGCGTGCACCAGGGCCTCGCCCCCGTGCTCGACGTCGTTCGCGACGCCCGCTGGGGCCGCGTGGAGGAGACCATCGGCGAGGATCCGTACCTCGTCGGCACGGTCGCGACCGCCTATGTGCAGGGCCTCGAGCAGGCCGGCATCGTCGCGACGCTCAAGCACTTCGTGGGCTACTCCGCCTCGAAGGCGGGGCGCAACCTCGCCCCCGTCTCGGTGGGCCCGCGCGAACTCGCGGACGTGCTGCTCCCCCCGTTCGAGATGGCGATCCGCGAGAGCGGCGTGCGTTCCGTCATGAACGCCTACACCGACATCGACGGCATCCCGACGGCGGCCGACACGAGCCTGCTGACCGGCCTGCTGCGCGACACCTGGGGCTTCGACGGCACCGTCGTGGCCGACTACTTCGCGGTCGGCTTCCTCGCGGCGCTCCACGGCGTCGCCGCGGACGGCGACTGGGGCACCGCGGCATCCATCGCGCTCACCGCCGGCATCGACGTCGAACTGCCCACCGTGCGCGGCTACGGCGCCCCGCTCGCCGCGGAGGTGCGCGCCGGACGCCTCGACGAGGCGATCGTGGACCGCGCCCTGCGCCGCGTGCTGCTGCAGAAGCTCGACCTCGGCCTGCTCGACGAGGACTGGTCGCCCGTCCCCGCGGCGCTGGCCGCCGCCGGCGACGCGACACCCGACGGCGTGCGCGGATCCGTCGACCTCGACTCGGCCGCCAACCGTGCGCTCGCCGCGCGGCTGGCCGAGCGTGCGATCGTGCTACTGCGCAACGACGGCGTCCTGCCGCTGGCCTCACCTGCGCGGATCGCCGTGGTCGGCCCGACGGCGGACGATCCCTACGCGGTGCTCGGCTGCTACTCCTTCCCGAGCCACGTGGGCGTGCAGCACCCCGAGGTGCCGATCGGCCTGCACCTGCCGACGCTGCTCGAGTCGCTCCGCGAGGAGTTCCCCTCCAGCGACCTCGTCTACGTGCGGGGCACCACGATCGACGGCGGCGAGACCGCGGAGATCCCGGCGGCGGTCGCCGCGGCACGCGATGCCGACGTCGTCATCGTCGCGCTCGGCGACCGCGCCGGCCTGTTCGGCCGCGGCACGAGCGGGGAGGGGTGCGACGCCGAGTCGCTCGCCCTGCCGGGGGCTCAGCAGCAACTCCTGGATGCCGTGCTCACGAGCGGCACGCCGACGGTCGTCACGCTGCTCGCGGGACGCCCCTACGCGCTGGGCGGCGCGCCCGAGACGGCGAACGCCATCCTCGAGGCCTTCTTCCTCGGCGAAGAGGGCACGCCGACGATCGCCGGGGCGCTCAGCGGACGCGTGAACCCGGCGGGTCGCCTGCCGGTGAGCGTCCCCGCGACCTCGGGGGCCCAGCCCTCCAGCTACCTCGCGGCGCCCCTTGCCCGCAAGAGCGGGGTCTCGAACATCGACCCGACCCCGGCCTACCCCTTCGGGCACGGCCTGTCGTACACGGACTTCACGTGGAGCGACCTCGGGGTCTCGGGCAAGCTGTTCTCGCAGACGGTGGACGTGCGCGTCAAGGTGGCGAACACGGGCGACCGCGCGGGATCCGACGTCGTGCAGCTGTACCTGCACGACCCGGTCGCCTCCGTGGTGCGGCCCGTGCAGCGGCTCATCTCCTACGCCCGCGTCGACCTCGCCGCCGGCGAGGAGGCGACCGTCTCGTTCCGGGTTCCCGCCGAGCTCGCCTCGTTCACGGGCGTCGAAGGTCGTCGCATCGTCGAACCGGGCACCCTCGTGTTCGGTGTCGCGCGCTCCGCGGGCGACCTCGTCTTCGAGCACACGGTCGAGCTGACCGGCGCGACCCGCGTCGTCGACCACACCCGCCCGCTGCACGCCGAGGTCTCGATCGAGGTCGGCTGAGATGGTCGACGAGCGCGCCGCGCAGCGGCACGCCTCTCGGGACCATCGGATCGCGCATCGCGTCGGCGAGCTGACCGCCCAGCTCGTCGACGCGAGCGGCGCCCCCCTCGCCGACCGCGAGGTCGAGGTCACGCAGACCCGGCACGCCTTCGGCTTCGGCAGCACCGGCTTCGAGCTCATCCCGCACGCCAATGGCGAGGAGGACGCCTCCGCTCTCGCCGAGGACTGGCTGGGGGTCTTCGACACGGCGACCCTCCCCTTCTATCGGGGCGACTTCGAGCCGGAGCGCGGGGTCACGCGCACCGCGACCATCCGCGCCGCCGCGCACTGGTTCGCCGATCGCGGCGTGCGACTGAAAGGGCACCCGCTCGTCTGGCACACCGTGAAGTCGCGCTGGATGGACGAGCTGCCGCTCGACGAGGTGAAAGACCTCGTGCAGTCGCGCATCCGCCGCGAGATCGACGACTTCCGGGGCCTCATCGGCTCCTGGGACGTCGTCAACGAGGCCGTCATCATGCCGGTGTTCGAGAACGAGCCCGACGGCGTGCCCAACGCGATCTCGCGGCTGGCCCGGGAGCGCGGCCGCATCCCCCTCATCCGCGACGCGTTCGCCGAGGCGCGAGCCGCCGACCCCGACGCCGTGCTGCTCATCAACGACTTCGACCTCTCGAGCGCCTACGAATGCCTCATCGAGGGACTGCTCGAGGCCGGTGTGACGATCGACGCGATCGGTCTGCAGACCCACATGCACCAGGGGTACTGGGGCGAGGAGACCATGCTCGCCATGGTCGACCGCTTCGCGCGCTACGGGCTGCCGCTGCACCTCACCGAGAACACCCTGCTCTCGGGGGAGCTCATGCCGGCCGACATCGTCGACCTCAACGATTACCAGCCCGAATCCTGGCCTTCGACGCCCGAGGGAGAGGCACGGCAGGCCGACGAGCTGGTGCGGCACTACCGTTCGCTCGTCGAGCACCCCAGCGTGCAGTCGATCACCTACTGGGGCATCACCGACAAGGGTGCCTGGCTGGGCGCCCCTGGCGGGCTGCTGCGGGCCGACGGATCGCGGAAGCCCGCATACGACGCCCTCCGGCAGCTCGTGCGAGGCGAGTGGTGGCTCTCCCCCACGCGCATGCGCACCGACCACGACGGACGGGTGCGCGTCTCGGGCTTCCTCGGCGACTACCGGGTGACCGCGGGTGCGGCATCCGCGGCGTTCATGATCGGGCGCGCAGGTTCGGACGCGCTGCTCGCGCCGCTCGTCGTCGCATAGCCCCCGGATCTCGATACACCGCCTGTGGCGGCACTCGATCAGCGGGGTCCTTTGCCTGCGGCACTCCCCCGCTGATCGAGTGCCGCGGCGCAGCCGCGGTGTATCGAGATCAGCCGACCGCACACTCCCCGCAGGCGCGCGAAAGCCCGCCCGGACCGCGCCGACGGGTCCGGGCGGGCGGGTCCCTCCGTCAGTGACGGAGGGCCGCTCCGCGACGTCGGGCCCGCGCCGAGAACACCAGCCCCGCGAAGAGCAGGAGCAGTGCCACCGACAGCGGCGTCGTGATGTCCGCACCGGTGGCGGCGATCGTGGCCGCGATCACCGTGAACGGCGAGCTCGCGAGCACGTTGCTTCCCACCACCGCGGCCAGACGGTACGTACCAGGTGCCGTTCCGGCCGGCACGGTGACGCTGCCGGAGGCGTTCCCCGCGGCATTCGCCGTGAGGGTTCCGACGACCGTGCTCGCCGCCGCCGCCCCGCGAGCAGTGGCCGCGAATCCGCCGGCGCCACCGCCGAAGGCGGCCGCCGGGGTGTCGAGCACGATGCTCACGGTCTGCCCGGGAACGAGGCCGCTGAGGCCGACGTCGACCGTGCCGCCGGGCGCTGCGCTCGTGCTGCCGAGGGTCACGACGGGCGCCGGTGCGTCGGCCGCGGAGGCGTCCACGAGCTCGCCCACACCCCAGCGCGCGGTCGACTGGTATCCGACACCGGTCGGGTCGGCCCAGTTGGTGATGCCCGTGCGGACTCCGGCGGTGGCGTCGTTGACCTGGAAGTCGAGGCCGTGGATGGTGCCGAGACCGCCGGTCTCCAGCAGGCTCACCGACGCCTCCACGAGGTAGCCCCCGTCGATGCGCTTCGTCGAGGACTGCACGCGGTTCGCCTGGTACGCCTCGTCACCGGTGCCGAAGGACTGGCGGTTGGCGGCCGAGATGCGGATCTGGCTGTCGTCGTAGCGGTACGAACCGTTCTTGACGTTGCCCGCGTCCACGAAGATCTCCACCGAGTCCTGCACCCACGGGTCGGACGCCGAGACGTCGACCGTCGGGTCGGCGACCGTGGCGAGCACGTAGAGGGTGTTGCCCTTCCACAGGGTGCGCACGGTCGCGACGGCGCCCGTTCCCTGCACCTGCTTGCTCGTGGTGACGACGTTGGCCGTGTTCCACACCGCCTCCACCCAGCCATCGATCTCGGGAGCGGTCTCGGTGCCGACGACCTCGAGGAACGACACGGGCTCGACGAGCGTGAGCGTGCCGGTCGCGCCGTCCGCGTTCCAGCCGGAGCTCACCCCGTCGTCGATCACGCGGATGTCGAACTGCAGATCGTTGTCGCCCACCTGCGCGCCGTCCAGCGGCAGCTCGACGATCGCGCGATAACCCGTGCCGGTCGAGACGACGGCGCCTGTCGCGGTGCCGGTGCCATCGCGGCCCAGGGTCACGGTCGTGCCGCCGAGCTCGACCTCGATGCCGTCCGCACCGGTGGTGGCGTCCGCCACCTCTGCATAGACCGTGAGGTGGTCGGGCTCCCAGCGCAGCTGGAAGGCGGCGTTCGCCGAGATGGTGCGCAGCGGAAGGTGGCTCCACTCCTCCGAGGCGGCACCGGCGGTCGTAGCGGGCACGTCGGCCTGGAACACGTCCGCGGTGCGCAGCGGCGCGGGCAGCGGGTCCTCATCCGACTCCCCCGCGACGATGCCGTAGTAGGCCGGCTTCGCCTGCAGCGCGTCGTTGAACACGAGCGGCGCACCCGAGCTGTTGCGCCAGCTGCGGCCGTCGTTGAGGCCCCACACCGTGACCGAGAAGAGGTCGTCGGCGTGCGCGCGGAAGATCCCGAAGGCGTCCTGGAAGTAGTAGCCCTGGTCGACGAGCTTTGCCTGCGACACGGGGGTTCCGGTCGTGACGTCGAGCTCGGTGACCGCCTGCACGACGGGGAGGTCGTCGAAGGCCGTGAGCGCCTGCCCGAGCGCGGCGACCGGGGTCGACAGCGCCACGTGGAACTGGTGGCCCACGCCGTCCACAGGGACGTCGTCGGCGAGGAGCCGCTCCACGAGGTCGTGGTAGCGCTGCTGCTTGCCGGACTGCTCGGTGTTGTAGTCGTTGATGAACAGCGTCACCGGGTGCGACGCCGAGGGGTCGGCGTAGACGTCGTTGAAGGCCTCGTTCGCGTACTCGAAGGCGAGCGCGATGTAGCTCTCGCCGAGCACGTTGTACCAGGGGCTGCGACGCAGTCCGTCGGCGAACTCCGTGGAGTCGGCGACGACCTCGTTGACGACGTCGAACGCGTACACCGGGTTGTCGGCGCTTCCGAAGAGGCCGTAGTTGTCGGAGAGGTACTCGGCCACGTTGAAGATGTGGTCGTGCAGCCGTTCGCGCAGGATCTCCTGATCGCCCGGGCTCGAGGTGAGCGGCGCACCCGACGCGTTCTGGAAGAACCAGGCCGGCGTCTGGCTGTGCCAGGCGAGCACGTGACCGTACACCTTGAGGTCGTTGTCCCGGGCGAACTCGATGAGGCTGTCGATGTCGGCGTTCGGCGCGAACTCCTTGCTCGCGTTGTACCAGCCCTCCGGCTTCATGGCGTTCTCGGCCGTGATCTGGTCGAAGTGCTTGAGGGTGAGCTGCTTGGCGGCGCCGGCCGTCTCGCGCGTGTCGATCGCCACACCCACCGGGAAGCTCGTGGTGTCCTTGATCGGCGTCAGGTCTTCGATGGCGACCGGGGCCGACGCCGAGAACTCGATGTCGTCGAGGTAGAGCGTCGTGCGGTTGCCGGGGTCGGTGTCGCTGATCCACCGGGTCTGGAAATAGACGCTCGCGGTCTCGAACGCCGGCGCCTGGAAGCTGCCGGTGAGGTGGGTCCAGCCGGTGGCGTTCGGCACCTGCTCGAAGTCGACGAGGGTCGGGTAGCTCGTGCCGTTGACGGCCGCGCTCAGCCAGATCCGGTCGACGGGGGTGCCCGCGAACTTGGCCCAGGCGCTCACGTTGTAGATGGTGCCGGGGATCAGGATGCCGTTGATCGTGTGCTGGATGCCGGAGCCCTGCGACTTGCGGTTCGAGATCTCGGCCGACTGCGCGCCGCCGTGGAACTCCGCGGTGGAGATGCCCACGGTCGGGTCGCCGTTGCCGTCGGCGCGGAGCGTCCAGGTGCCGAGGCCGCTCTCGAAGTCCTCGTTGAGCGCCTCGGGGGTGCCGGTCTCGACCGGCTCGGGGCTGCCGCCATCGCTCGGGGGTCCGGTGATGATCACGTCGTCGATCAGGTAGGTGAAGTTGCCCGCCCCGTCGGCACCGCTGCCGATGTAGACGTTCATGCCGGCCGCGGCCGCGTCAGCAGCGACGGCGAAGGTGCCGGCGACCTCGGTCCACGCACCGGCCGAGACGGCGGTGTTGCTGCCGTCGACCCACGCGAACCCGGGCTTGATCACGAATCGGAGGTTCTGCGACCCCGGAGTGCCATCCGCCAACCGCGCCTTCAGGCTGAAGTGGTACGTCTTACCCGCCTCGAACAGACCCGTCGGGCTCTCGATGCCGGCAAAGCTGTCGATGCGGTCCGCGACCTGAAGCACCTTGCTCCCGCCGTAGCTGATCACCGTCGCACCCGACATCTTGTCGCTACCGCTCACCACCCACGGCGCGAAGCTGTCGTCCTCGAAGTCCAACGACGACACCACCGACGGAACCGGGGGTGCGCTCGGGGGTCCGGTGATGATCACGTCGTCGATCAGGTAGGTGAAGTTGCCCGCCCCGTCGGCACCGCTGCCGATGTAGACGTTCATGCCCGCCGCGGCCGCGTCAGCAGCGACGGCGAAGGTGCCGGCGACCTCGGTCCACGCACCGGCCGAGACGGCGGTGTTGCTGCCGTCGACCCACGCGAACCCGGGCTTGATCACGAATCGGAGGTTCTGCGACCCCGGAGTGCCATCCGCCAACCGCGCCTTCAGGCTGAAGTGGTACGTCTTACCCGCCTCGAACAGACCCGTCGGGCTCTCGATACCGGCAAAGCTGTCGATGCGATCCGCGACCTGAAGCACCTTGCTCCCGCCGTAGCTGATCACCGTCGCACCCGACATCTTGTCGCTGCCGCTCACCACCCACGGCGCGAAGCTGTCGTCCTCGAAGTCCAACGACGACACCACCGACGGAACCGGGGCAGCGGACGCGGTGACGGCAACGCTCGCCAAGCCCGTGGTCGCGAGTGCCAGGGCGGTGAATGATGCTACGAAAGTTTTCGTACGACGGGACGTCGACACGGGCGCTCCTTTGCGCGAGTGGGGACAGGGGTGCGCCCACGGTAAGGAGCAGAGCACTCGGGAGACAAGCTTTTGTTGCCATCCGCAACTTAAAGTTACCGATTCGTTACCGAAACTTCTCCGAAAGTATCGCCGACTGCCACGCGGCGACGACGCTCAGGAGGCGATCGCCGCAGTGCTCTCGCGGACCACGAGATTCGTTGCGAGATCCATCCGGGGCACCGACTCCAGGGGAGCCGCGCTCATCCGGATCACGAGGCCCGTCGCCTCCTCCGCCATGCGGCGCAGCGGCTGGCGGATGGTGGTCAGCCGCGGGCTCACCCACTTCGCGAGCGGGATGTCGTCGTAGCCGACGAGCGAGAGATCCTCCGGCACCCGCAAGCCGAGCTCGCGCACCGCCTCGAGCACGCCGAGCGCCTGCAGGTCGCTGCCCGCGAAGATCGCCGTCGGCCGCTCCTCCTCGGTGAGCAGGGCGCGGCCATGCTGGTAGCCGCCCGAGGTGTGGAAGTTGCCGAAGCGGATCCAGTCCGGGCGGATCGACAGCCCGGCGGAGCTCATGGCCGAGCGGAAACCGTCGATGCGGGCGTGGGAGCACATCATGTCGTCGGGACCGGTGATCGCCGCGATGCGCGTGTGCCCCAGCTCGATGAGGTGACGGGTGGCCATGAGGCCGCCCGACCAGTTCGCCGACCCCACCGAGGGGACCTCGGGCGAGGGGTCGCCCGCCGGGTCGATGATGACGAAGGGGATCGCGCGCGAGCGCAGCATCTCGCGGTACTCGGTGGGCAGATCCGAGAACACCAGCACCACGCCCACCGGACGACGGCGCAGCACGCCCTCCATCCAGTCGGGGTCAGGCGCGTGACGGCTGCCGCTCTCCGTGAGCACGACGCTCATGCCGTGCTCGGCCGCGATGTTCTCGACGCCGCGGATGATCTCCATCGACCACGCCGCCTCGAGTTCGTGGAAGACCAGCTCGATGAGGCCGGAGCTCAGCTGGGTGCCCTTGCGCCGCAGGTAGCCGTGCTCGGCGAGCAGGGACTCGACGCGCGTGCGGGTCCCCTGCGAGACGTCGGGCCGGCCGTTGAGCACCTTCGAGATTGTGGAGAGCGAGACGCCCGCCTCCTCGGCGACGCGCGCCAGCGTCACTCGTTGCGTCGCCGTGCGCGCCATTGTTCCTCCCGGGCCAGACACCTGCTGGAGCGACGGTACCCCGAAACTATCGGGATAGCGAACTCAACTCGCGAGTAGCCCGAACGGGGTCGCCTGGCGCACGCGAATGCGATATGTTGATACCCGCAACATTTTGCGATTCAACGTCGAACCAGGAGCACGTCTCATGCCCACCCCCACTCGCGCCGACAAGTTCAGCTTCGGACTCTGGACCGTCGGCTACAACGGTGCCGACCCCTTCGGCGGACCGACCCGCAAGCCCCTCGACGTGGTGCACGTCGTCGAGAAGCTCGCCGAGATCGGCGCCTACGGCCTCACCTTCCACGACGACGACCTGTTCGCCTTCGGATCGACCGACGCCGAGCGTCAGACCCAGATCGACCGCCTCAAGGGCGCCCTCGCCGACACCGGCCTGATCATCCCGATGGCGACCACCAACCTCTTCAGCGCCCCCGTCTTCAAGGACGGCGGCCTCACCTCGAACGACCGCTCCGTGCGTCGCTTCGCGCTCCGCAAGATCCTGCGCAACCTCGACCTCGCGGTCGAGCTCGGCGCCAAGACCTACGTCGCCTGGGGCGGCCGCGAGGGCGCCGAGTACGACTCGGCCAAGGACATCCGCGTCGCCCTCGAGCGCTACAAGGAGGCCTTCGACTTCCTCGGTCAGTACGTGATCGACAAGGGCTACGACATCCGCTTCGCGATCGAGCCGAAGCCGAACGAGCCCCGCGGCGACATCCTGCTGCCGACCGTCGGACACGCGCTCGCCTTCATCAACGAGCTCGAGCACCCGGAGCTCGTCGGCCTCAACCCCGAGGTCGGCCACGAGCAGATGGCGGGCCTGAACTTCCAGGCCGGCATCGCCCAGGCGCTGTGGCACGGCAAGCTCTACCACATCGACCTCAACGGCCAGCGCGGCATCAAGTACGACCAGGACCTCGTGTTCGGCCACGGCGACCTGCACAACGCCTTCGCCCTCGTCGACCTGCTCGAGAACGGCGGCCCGAACGGCGGCCCGGCCTACGACGGCCCGCGTCACTTCGACTACAAGCCCTCGCGCACCGAGGACGAGAACGGTGTCTGGGAGTCGGCCAAGGCCAACATCCAGACGTACCTGCTGCTCAAGGAGCGCGCCGCGGCCTTCCGCGCCGACCCCGAGGTGCAGGCGGCGCTCGAAGCCGCCAAGGTCAACGAGCTCAAGCAGCCGACCCTCAACCCGGGTGAGACCGTCGCCGACCTCGTCGCCGACCGCTCGGCCTTCGAGGACTTCGACGCCGAGTCGTACCTGAACGGCAAGGGCTTCGGCTTCGTCAAGCTGCAGCAGCTGGCCACCGAGCACCTGCTCGGCGCCCGCTGATCCCTCTCCACCCATCCCGCGAGATGTCACCTGTTGCACTTCCGAGCCCGGAAATCTGCAACAAGTGACATCTCGCGAGAGGAAGGTTGTGTTGTGACGCTCGTCGCGGGAGTCGATTCGTCGACCCAGAGTTGCAAGGTCGTCGTGCGCGACGCCGAGACCGGTGAGGTGGTGCGCACCGGGCGTGCCACGCACCCGGCAGGCACCGAGGTGCCCCCCGCCGCGTGGTGGGACGCGCTGCTCGCCGCCATCGCGGATGCCGGCGGACTCGACGACGTCGCCGCCATCTCGATCGGCGGCCAGCAGCACGGCATGGTCGTACTGGATGCCGACGGTCGCGTCATCCGCGACGCCCTGCTCTGGAACGACACCCGCTCGGCGCAGGCCGCGCGCGAGCTCATCGCCGAGTTCGGCGCCGCCGAGCTCGCCCGTCGCACCGGCAGTGTGCCCGTCGCGTCATTCACGGCCACCAAGCTGCGCTGGCTGCGCGACGCCGAGCCGGAGAACGCGGCCCGCGTCGCCGCGGTCGCGCTCCCCCACGACTGGTTGAGCTGGCGCCTGCGCGGCTACGGCCCCGCCGACGAGAGCCCGCTCGGCCCCGACCTCGAGGCCCTCGCGACCGACCGCTCCGACGCATCCGGCACCAGCTACTGGAGCCCCGCGACCGGCGACTACGACCGCGAACTGCTCATCGCCTCCCTCGGCCACGACGCGGTGCTCCCCCGCGTCGCCGGCCCCGCGGAGTCCATCGGCGCGACGGTCGCGCTTCCCGGAATCCCGGCCGGCCTCGTGGTGGGTGCCGGTGCGGGTGACAATGCGGCGGCGGCGCTCGGCCTGGGCGCACAGGCCGGCGACGTCGTCGTGTCGATCGGCACGAGCGGCACCGTGTTCGCGGTGACCGACACCGCGACCGCCGACGAGACCGGCACGGTCGCCGGCTTCGCGGACGCCTCGGGCGTCTACCTGCCGCTCGTCGCGACCCTCAACGCCGCCCGCGTGCTCGACAAGATCGCCTCGCTGCTGGGCGTCGACCACGACGGTCTCGGGCAGCTCGCACTCGCCGCGGAGCCGGGATCTGGAGGCCTCGTGCTGCAGCCCTACTTCGAGGGCGAGCGCACCCCGAACCTGCCCGACGCCACGGCGACCCTCTTCGGCCTCACCCTCGCCGCGACCACGCGCGAGAACCTCGCGCGCGCGGCCATCGAGGGGATGCTGTGCGGACTCGCCGACGGCCTGGATGCCGTGCGCCGCCTCGGCGTGACCGCCTCGCGCATCCTGCTGGTGGGTGGCGCGGCCGCCAACCCCGCGGTGTCGCAGATCGCGGCCGAAGTGTTCGACGCACCCGTCGAGGTGCCGGAACCGGGCGAGTACGTGGCCTTCGGCGCCACCGTGCAGGCCGCGTGGGCGCTCACGGGCGCCCGGCCGAGCTGGTCGGTCGCGACCCTCGCGCGCCCGGATGCCGCCCCCGTGCCGCTCATCCGCGAGCAGTACGCGGCGCGCGCCGCCGTGGCATCCTGAGGTCGTGACCCGGGCGGTTCTCTTCGCGGGCGGCGGCGACTACCGCGACCCCTGGCATCCGTTCGCCGAGTCGGCGGAGCGGCTCGCCGAGGCACTTGCGAGCGAGGACCTCCCGCTCACGACCGTCGACACGGTCGACGCACTGGCCGCGAGGCTGCCGGATGCCGGGCTGCTCGTGCTGCAGGCCGGGAGCGGCGACGAAGCGAACCCCCGCGACGACGAGCTGCTCGCGCTCGTCCGCGCGCACCTCGAGCGCGGCCGGCCCCTGCTCGCGCTTCATGCCAGCGGTGGCATGCTGCCCGAGCACGCGGCGTGGCAGACGCTGCTCGGCGGGCGCTGGGTGCGGGACGTCAGCTGGCATCCCGAGCATGGCGAAGCCGAGGTGCTGGTCGCCGACCACCCGATCACGGCCGGCCTCGGCGACTTCACGGTGCTCGACGAGCGCTACACCGACCTCGCCCTGCAGCCGGGGATCGCGGTGCTCGCCGAGCACGAAGAAGCCGGCGCACGGCATCCGCTCGCCTGGGCGCACCGGGTGGACGCGGCTCGGGTGGTCTACGACGCGCTCGGCCACGACGCCCGCTCGTACGACAGCGCGGAGCGTGTCGCGCTGCTGCGACGCGAGCTCGCGTGGCTGCTGGACGAGACCTGAGACGACGTGCCAGCTGGTGCGGTTTCGGCCGGATGGCACCCGCGAAACCGCGCCATCGAGCCGAAACCGCGCCAGGGATCAGGGGAGGGTCGCGTAGGCCCGCACCGGGAAGGTGCCGAAGCCCTCGACCGGCGGCGGGGCCGCCGTGAAGCGCGCCCCGGACGGCGGCAGCGCGCCGAGGTTGGTGAGGTGCTCCACCACGTGGATGCCGGCCCCCAGCAGCCCGCTGTGGGCGGGGCGCTCACCATGCGGCACCACGTCGTCGATGTTGAGCGAGTCGATGCCGACGAGCGCAGCGCCCTGCTCCACGAGGTAGCTCACCCCCTCCGCCGTGAGGAACGGCGCATCCACGCCGTACTCGGGGGTGCCGAACAGACGATCCCACCCGGTGTGCAGCAGCACCGCCTTGCCGCGGACCTCCCGGTCGAAGAGCACCTCGGCGGGGATGCCGCGCGTGGTCAGGTCCGTCAGGTGGAACACCTCGGCGGGCAGGTCGACGAGGCTCGCGAGCTCGAGGCCGGCGAGGTCGGGCCCGCCCGCGTAGCGGTGCCACGGGCTGTCGAGGTAGGTGCCGGTGTTGCCGATCATCGTGATGATGTCCATCGCGAACTCGGTGCCCTCGGCGTAGTGCCCGCGCGAGTCCTCGCGGGTGAGGTGCGGGGTGATGACGGGTGCCGGCAGTCCGGGGTAGGTCACCAGCCCCTCGCGGATCACGTGGCTGAGGTCGACCACGCGGCGCCCGGGTGCCGGGGCCGCCGTCTCGACGCCGCGCGTTCCGCGATGCCGCTCCTCCACGATCTCGAGGCCGGTGATCTCGACCGAGCCGACGAGCGCGAGGCCGAGGTGCTGCACGAACAGCCGCCCCACGTCCCTCGCGTCGACCTCGGGATGCGGCAGGTCGATCCGGAAGCCCTCGGCGCTCAGCCCGCCGCCGTTCGCGAACGCGACTCTCGCGTCGAAATGGGCACGGTACTGCGGTTCAACTGCGGACACGGATCCTCCGGATGACGGTCACCGCGATGGCGGCGAGGGCGATGAGGGCGGGGACGAGCAGATGCGACCAGGCGAGCGCGAGCAGTGCCAGGGTCAGCACGACCGAGACCACCGCCATCCACCAGCCGACGCTGAATCGGGTGAGCAGCCGCACGGCCGCGACCATGCCGATCGCGTAGACCGCCACCATCGAGCTCGTGTGGATGAGGATGAAGGTCTGCAGGTCGAGACCGAACCCGAAGAACACCGCGGAGTAGCCGAGCGTGATCGCCGCGACGAGCACGAGCGCGCGGCGCGGCACAGCGCCCCCCTCGGCGCCTTTCGCGAGCCAGCGCGGGAGGTGTCCGTCACGCCCGAGGGACGCGGCGAGGTTGGCGAACGCGGGGATGTAGGCGTTGAGCACCCCCAGCACGACGAGGGTCGCGATGCCGCCGATGACGGCGGGGCCGAGCCCGGGCAGGTTGACCGCGACGAGGTCGATGAGCGGCACGGCGCTGCTCGAGCCGCCCGCGCCGAGCACGCCGACGGTGACGAACTGCAGGGCGAGGTAGGCGGCCCCGACGACGGTGAGCGCGATGACGGTGGCCCACAGGATGGTGCGGCGCGGGTTGCGGAACTCGTGCGCGATGTGCACGATCGCCTCGCCGCCCGCGAACGCCCACACGAAGAGGCTCACCGCGAGGGCGACGCCCGCCCAGCCGTGGGGCAGGAACGGGGTGAAGTTGGCGGGCTGGACGGCGGGCGCGGCCGTGGCGATGACGCCGACCACGAGTGCGACCAGCAGCGCCGAGAGGCCGAGCTGTACGGCACCCGAGACCTTGAGGCCGAGCAGCCCGAGCGCGAGGGCGACCACGAGGAAGCCGATGCCGATCACGGCGACCCAGCCGCGTCCGATGCCGAGGGTGGCCGTGAGGTATTCGCCGCCGAGCGCCGCCACGACGGGGGCGCCGAAGCCGACGCCGAAGAGGAACCAGTATCCGGTGGCGCGTGCGGCGGTCTCGCCGAGTGCGAGGCGCGCGAAGGTGGCGACGCCGCCGCCGTCCGGGTAGCGTCCGGCGAGCGCCGCGAAGGTTCCGGCGAGCGGGATCGACAGCACGAGCACGATCGCGACGGCGAGGATCGAGGCGGGTCCCGCCGCCTCGACCCCGAGCCCGGGGAGCACGAGGATGCCGGTGCCGAGCACCGCGGCGATGTACAGGGCGGATGCGGTCGGCAGCCCCACGCGCCCTGTGCCGGCCGAGGGCGGCGCGGCGGCGGGGTGCGTCGTGGTGCTGCTCATGTCATCCATCGTGTCGTGGCGCGAACGCGCCTTCCAGCGATTTTCCGCCATCGCTCCATCCCTTTGTGCCGATCTGGCGCGGCGGGAGCCCTCGACTCAGACGCGGGCGAGGGTGTCGAGCACGTCGGCGATCAGGTCGTCGGCGCCCTCGAGCCCCACCGACAGCCGCACGACGGCCGGCGACACCTCGAGCGCGGTGCCGCGCACCGAGGCGTGCGTCATCTCGGAGGGGTAGCACACGAGCGACTCGATGCCGCCGAGCGACTCCGCGAGCTGGAACAGCTGCGTCGACTCCGCGAACCCCCGAGCCGACGCCTCGTCGTGCAGCTCGATCGAGAGCATGCCGCCGAAGGAGCGCATCTGCCGCGCGGCGAGCTCGTGCCCGGGATGCTCCGGCAGGCCCGGGTAGTAGACCCGCGCGAGCTTCGGGTGCCCGACGAGCGCCTCGGCGAGCGCCTGCGCGTTCGCGGAGTGCCGATCCATCCGCACGTGCAGCGTCTTGATGCCGCGGGTCGTGAGCCAGGCGTCGAGCGGACCCGACACCGGGCCCACCCCGAACTGCAGGAAGGCCACGCGGTCGGCGAGATCCTCGCCCCGCACCTCGATACCCGAGTTCAGCAGCACCGCGCCGCCCAGCACATCCGAGTGTCCGCCGAGGTACTTGGTGGTCGAGTGCACGACCACGTCGGCGCCGAGCGCGAGCGGCTGCTGCAGGTAGGGGCTCGCGAAGGTGTTGTCGACCACGACGACCGCCCCCGCGGCATGCGCGATCTCGGCGACGGCCGCGATGTCGGTGATCTTCATGAGCGGGTTCGACGGCGTCTCGAGCCAGACCACACGCGTCTCGGGGCGGATCGCCGCGCGCACCGCATCGAGCTCGCCCATCTCGACAGTGCTGAGCCCGACGCCCCAGGGCACATGTACCCAGGTGACGAGCCGGTGGGTGCCGCCGTACACGTCGTTGCCCATGAGCACGTGGTCGCCCGGGGTGAGGATCGCGCGCAGCAGGGTGTCCTCGGCGGCGAGCCCCGAGGCGAAGCTGAACCCGCGGTCGGCCCCCTCCAGCGAGGCGAGCTGCGTCTCGAGCGAGGTGCGGGTGGGGTTGCCGCCGCGGGTGTACTCGTAGCCGCTCCGGAAACCGCCAATGCCGTCCTGCACGAAGGTCGTGGTGAGGTACAGCGGCGGGATGACGGCGCCCGTGGTCGGATCGAACGCCTGGCCGGCGCGGATGGCGCGGGTGGCGAAGTCGAAGTCGTGGGCGGACTGGTCGGGGCTCATGGGGACTCTCTGTGTTCGAAGACGGTGCGGGCCGACTACTCGCTCAGGAAGGCGAGCAGATCGTGCCGGGTGACGACGGCGGCGGGCTTGCCGTCGGCGGTGACGAGCAGCGCATCCGAGGCGGTGAGCGCCTCGCGCGCGGCGGTGATGGAGTCGTTCATGCCGATGAGCGGCAGCGCGGGACGCACGAACTCGGCGAGTGCGTCGGTGAGCTGCGCACGGCCCGAGAACACGGCGTCGATGAGGCTCTTCTCGTCGATCGAGCCCACCACCTCGCCCATCACGACGGGCGGCTCCGCCGACAGCACCGGCATCTGGGAGATGTCGAAGCGGCGCATCTTGTCGATCACGTGGCGCACCGTGTCGCTCGGGTGCACATGCACGAGACCGGCCACCTCGGGCGCCTTGGTGCCCACGAGGTCCGCCACCGACTTCTCCTCCTCGGCGGGCAGGAAGCCGTAAGAGCGCATCCAGCGGTCGTTGAACACCTTGCCGAGGTAGCCGCGTCCGCCGTCGGGCAGCAGGATCACCATGACGTCATCCGGTCCGAGCGCACGGGCGGCCTTCAGGCCGGACGCGACGGCGAGGCCCGAGGATCCGCCGACGAGCAGCCCCTCCTCGCGCGCGAGGCGGCGGGTGTACTCGAACGACTCGGCGTCGGAGGACGCGATGATCTCATCCACGACGGTGGGGTCGTAGGCGGTCGGCCAGAAGTCCTCCCCCACGCCCTCCACGAGGTAGGGCCGCCCGGTGCCGCCCGAGTAGACCGAGCCCTCGGGGTCGGCGCCGATCACGCGGATGGCGGGGTTCTGCTCCTTGAGGAACCTGCCCGCCCCCGAGATGGTGCCGCCGGTGCCGACGCCCGCGACGTAGTGCGTGACCTTGCCGTCGGTGTCGCGCCAGATCTCGGGGCCGGTCGTCTCGTAGTGGCTGAGCGGCCCGTTGGGGTTGGAGTACTGGTCGGGCTTGAACGCGCCCGGGATCTCGCGCGCCAGCCGGTCGCTCACCGAGTAGTAGGAGTCGGGGCTCTCGGGCGCGACCGAGGTGGGGCAGACGACCACCTCGGCACCGTAGGCGCGGAGGGTGTTGATCTTGTCTTCGGAGACCTTGTCGGGGCACACGAACACGCAGCGGTAGCCCCGCTGCTGGGCGACGAGCGCGAGACCGATGCCGGTGTTGCCGGAGGTCGGCTCCACGATGGTGCCGCCCGGCTTCAGCTTGCCCTCGCGCTCCGCCGCGTCGATGATGCGCTGCGCGATGCGGTCCTTGGACGAGCCGCCGGGGTTCACGTACTCGACCTTCACGAGAACGGTCGCCGAGATCCCGTCGGTCACGGAGTGGAGCTTCACGAGCGGGGTGTTGCCCACGAGGTCGAGCACCGTCTCGGCGTACTTCATGCCGTCGAGCCTACCCGCGGCCTCCCGTGTGTTACCGGGGTGCGGGGTGCTGGTCTGTCGACACCCCTACCCGAAGTCCCCCTCTCGCAACTCAGGATCTTCTGCCGGAAACGGGGGCGCAGCCGCCCGGATCTGCTGCGGCTCCTGAGTTGCGGAATCTGACGGGGGCGGCGACGACGCGACGGGCAGGCTCACCGCCGCGAGCTGCTCCGCGAACAGGCGCGCGTACTCGCCGTCGAGGGCGAGCAGCTGCCCGTGCGTGCCCGACTCGACGATGCGGCCCGCCTTCACCACGTGGATGACATCGGCATCCACCACGGTCGACAGCCGGTGCGCGATCGCGATCGTGGTGCGACCCCGGGATGCCTCGTCGAGGGCCGACTGCACGATGCGCTCCGACACGGTGTCGAGCGCGCTCGTCGCCTCGTCGAGGATGAGCACCGCGGGATCCTTGAGCAGCACCCGGGCGATGGCCACCCGCTGCTTCTCGCCGCCCGAGAGCCGGTAGCCGCGCTCCCCCACGATGGTGTCGTAGCCGTCGGGGAACGACGCGATCGTGTCGTGGATGTTGGCGGAGCGCGCCGCCGCCTCGAGCTCGCCGTCGGTGGCGTCGGGCTTCGCGTACCGCAGGTTCTCGGCGATCGTCGCGTGGAAGAGGTAGGTCTCCTGGCTCACGACCCCGACGTGGTCGACGAGGGATGCGTGCCGCAGCGCCCGCACATCGTCTCCCGCGAACAGGACCGCGCCCTCGCTCGCCTCGTACAGTCGCGGCACGAGATACGACACGGTCGTCTTGCCGGCCCCCGAGGGTCCGACGAAGGCCACGTACTGCCCGGGCTCGATCCGGAACGACACCTGCTGCAGGGTGCCCGGCGCATCGGGGGCGGCGTCCGGATAGCGGAAGGTCACCTCGCGGAACTCGACCGCCCCCACCCGAGACGCGTCGACCTCCCGCGCGTCGGGGGCGTCGGTGATCGCGGGCACGAGGTCGAGGTATTCGAAGATGCGCGCGAACAGCGCCCGCGAGGTCTGCAGGTCGAGCGCCACCCGCAGCAGGCCCATGAGGGGGAACATGAGCCGTGCCTGCACGGTCGTGAAGGCCACGATCGTGCCGGCGGTCACCGGGATCTCTTGCAGGATCAGCCACGCGGCCACGAGGTACACGACCGCGGGAACCACCGACATGAACACCCCGACCACGGCGAAGAACCACTGGCCGCTCATCTGCTGCCGCACCTGCAGGGCGATCTGCCGGTCGTTCTCGGCGGCGTAGCGCCCGATCTCGGCGGGCTGGCGGTTGAAGGTCTTGGCGAGCAGGATGCCCGACACGGAGAGGGTCTCCTGGGTGATCGCCGTCATCTCCGACAACGACTCCTGCGTCTGCGTGGCGATGCGCGCGCGCACCTGCCCCACCCGCCGCTGGGCCAGGATGAGCGCCGGCAGCAGCACGACCGCCACGACCGTGAGCTGCCAGCTGAGCAGCAGCATCGCCACGAGAGCGCCCACCACCGTCACGGTGTTGCCCACGACGCTCGAGACGGTGTTGTTGAGCACGCTCGCCACGCCGCCCACGTCGTTCTGCAGCCGCGACTGGATGACGCCCGTCTTGGTGCGCGTGAAGAATCCGAGCTCCATCGCCTGCAGGTGGCTGAACAGCCGCACCCGCAGCACGCCCATCACCGAGTTGCCGACCTTCGCCGTGAGGTAGGTCTGCCAGACGCCGAGCGCCGCCGACACGAGCCACAACGCGACCATCCCGCCCACGAGCCACAGCAGCACCGGCACGTCCGGGACGCCGGACGGCGGGAACAGGCCCTCGTCGAAGGCGCGCTGGGTGAGCAGCGGCGGCAGCACCCCGAGGCCCGCCGAGACCAGCACGAGCACGATGGTGATGGTGAGCGGCACCCGGAACGGCGCGAACAGTTCGCCGATGCGCCGCAGCAGGTTCGGGATGCGGGGCGCCGTGGCGTTCTCGGCCCGCTGCACCTCGGCATCCCGGTTGCCGACCCCGCGGCCGCCCCCACCGCCGCGGCCGCCGCCCATCCCCATGCTCATGCTGCGAGCCTATGCCTGGCGGTTCATGGCGCGGCTGGAGCTACGACCCCGCAGCGGGAGGCGTTTCTCCCGCCAGAAGGTCGCGGCTCCAGCCGCGCCATGGTCAGCCCTTTGTGGAGCCGGCGAGCAGGCCGCGCACGAAGTAGCGCTGCAGCGAGAAGAACACGATGAGCGGGATCACGAGCGAGACGAACGCACCCGCCGTCAGGCGATGCCATTCCTGCCCGCGCGATCCGACGAGCTCCGCCAATCGTTGCGTCAGCGGGGCCACATCCTGGGTGCCGCCGGAGAAGATGAGCGCCACCAGCAGGTCGTTCCACACCCAGAGGAACTGGAAGATCGCCACCGAGGCGATCGCCGGCACCGCGAGCGGCAGCACGATCCGGAAGAAGATCTGCCCGTGGCTCGCGCCGTCCACCCGAGCCGCCTCGATCACCTCGTTCGGGATCTCGGAGATGAAGTTGTGCAGCAGGAAGATCGCGAGCGGCAGCCCGAAGATCGTGTGCGCGATCCACACCGGCAGGTAGTTCTGCTCGGGGATGATCGGGATGATGTCGTGCAGCCACTGCTGGCCCGGCTTGAGCCAGGTGGAGAAGAACTGCAGCAGCGGCACGAGGGCCATCTGCAGCGGCACGATCTGCAGCGCGAACACGACGATGAACAGCACGCCGACGCCCTTGAAGCGCATCCACGCGAAGGCGTAGGCGGCCATCGAGGCGAAGGTGAGCGGGAAGATCGTCGCCGGGATCGCGATCGCGAGCGAGTTGACGAAGTACGCGCCCAGCTGCGGCGAGGACTGCGACGGCGAGAGCAGCACGTCCTTGTAGTTGTCGAGCGTGAAGCCGGGGTTCTGGAAGATCGTCCACCAGCCGGTGTCCTGGATGAGCTCGGCCGGCCGGAACGACGACACGAAGATCCCGAAGGTGGGGATCGTCCACACGAGCGCGATGACGAGCGCCGCGACCGTCGCACCGCGCGAGGTGAGCCGCCTCTTCACCCGGTGGGTCTTCGGCTCGGCGACCTCGGCGCCGGCCACCTCGGGAGGCACGACCTCGGCGCTCATCGGATCTCCCTCTGCTTGCGGAGCACGTTGACGTTGTAGATGACGATCGGAGTGACGAGCACGAACAGGATCACCGCGAGCGCCGAACCGCGCCCGATCTCGGATGCCCGGAACGCCTGCGTGTACATCTCGTTGGCGATGACGCTCGTGTTGAAGTTGCCCTGCGTCATGGTGCGTACGATGTCGAACACCTTGAGGGTGGCGATCGAGATGGTCGTCAGCACGACCACGAGTGCCCCGCGGATGCCGGGGATGGTCACGTTGCGGAAGCGCTGCCAGGCGTTGGTGCCGTCCAGTTCCGCCGCCTCGATCTGCTCGGTCGGGATGCCCTTGATCGCGGCGCTCAGGATCACCATGGCGAATCCGGTCTGGATCCAGATCATGACGACGATGAGCAGGATGGTGTTGATGGGGTCGGTCTGCAGCCACTGCACCGGCTCGCCCCCGAACGCCACCCCGATCGCGTTGAGCAGGCCGATCTGCTCGCGCCCCGCGGAGCGGTACTCGTAGACGAACTTCCAGATGATGCCGGCGCCCACGAACGAGATCGCCATGGGCATGAACACGAGAGCCTTGAAGACGCGCTCGCCGCGCGAGCGGTCGATGAACACCGCGTAGGCGAGACCGAGCACGGTCGAGAGGGTGGGCACGAGCAGCACCCAGATGATCGTGTTGATGAGGGTGCGCACGGCGGCCGGCTGGGTGAAGGCCCAGACGAAGTTGTCCCAGCTGAACACGCCCTGCTTGTCGAGGAAGGCGAGGCCCGTGGTGCGGATGGCGGGGTAGATGAGCCCGATCGCCAGCAGGATCATGGCGGGGGCGAGGAAGCCCACGAGCTGCCAGTAGTCGCGGCCCCTCTTGGGCGCCTTGTCGATGAAGAAGATCAGCAGCCCGACGATCGCGGCGAAGACCACGAGCCCCATGACGATTTGCAGGATCTTCCCGAGCAGGTCGGCGGTGGTCATCGAGCGTCTGCCTTTCGTCGGTGAAAGCGGCGGTGTCTCGAGGGGCGGAGGCCGGCGCGCGGCCCCCGCCCCTCGATCATGCGACCAAGGTCGCCTCGAGCGCTACTAGCTGCTCGGCCAGCTCGCCTCGATGGCGTCGACGGTGTCCTGCGTGGACTGACCGCCGACCCAGGCGACGATGCCCTTCCAGAACGAGTCCGCGCCGACCGCGCCGGGCATCAGATCCGACCCGTCGAAGCGGAAGGTGGTGTCGCCCTGCAGGATCTCGATGGACTGCTTGAGCAGCTCGCTCGAGGCGTTGTCGGGGTCGACGCCCTTGTTGGCGCTGATGACGCCGCCGAGCCCGACCCGGATGTTGGCCCAGGTGTCGCTCGAGAGGTAGGCGCGCACCGCCTCCACCTCGGGTGCGTCACGGAACGCCACCGGGAACTCGCCGCCACCGGTCACCGCCTGCGGGTCGCCCTCGTTCTCCGGCGGCAGCAGGAAGGCGTACACCGTTCCATCCGATCCGACCGTGTTCGAGGTGCCGCCGTCCGGGTTCCAGAACGTCTCGTAGAACGAGGCCTGGTGGTGCAGCGAGCATTCGCCGTCGAGGATCGGCAGACCCGCCGTCTGGAACGCCTCGCTGATCTGGGTGGAGACGTCGCCGAATCCGCCGTTGACCATGTCGGGGTTCTTCAGGTAGTCGCCGACGGCGTCGAAGGCCTCGACGATCGCGGGATCGTTGAACGGGATCTCGTGGGTCACCCACTGGTCGTAGACCTCCGGTCCCGACAGGCGCAGCACGTAGTCCTCCACCCAGTCGGTTCCGGGCCAGCCGGTCGCCTCACCGGATTCGAGACCCACGCACCACGGCTGGTGGTCGCCCTCCGCCGCGATCTTCTCCGAGAGCTCCGTCAGCTCGTCGAGCGTCTTCGGGATCTCGTAGCCCTTGTCGGCGAACTCGCTCGGCGAGTACCAGATGTAGCCCTTGATGGACGCCATGAGCGGCGCCGCGTACACGGTGCCGTCGACGCTGCCGTAGGCCTTCCAGGCCGGGTCCCACCACTGGTCGATGTTGGCCACCACGGCGTCGGATGCCGGGATCAGCCAGCCGCCCGCCTGGAGCCGCTGCAGCAGACCCGGCTGCGGCACGATGCCGATGTCGGGGGCGTTGCCGCCGTCGGCGAGCACGGCGATCTGCGCCTCGAACTCGCTCGTGCCCTGGTAGCTGATGTCGATCCCCGTGCAGGCGGCGAAGTCCTTCCAGGACTCCACCAGGCGGTCCGCCTCCAGGTCGAGGATCGTGCCCGAGATCGTGACGCTCGCGCCGTCGAAGGTGCCGTACTGCTCGTAGGGTCCGCAGTCGCCGGTCTCGCCGTCGTCTGCGATGTCGCCGGTACATCCGGCGAGGGCGAGGGCCGCGATCCCCACCGCAGCCACGCCGGCGATCAACCGGCGATTCACTCGTGAACGCATGGTTCCTCCTCTTTGAGTAAGCCGATACTGATTTCCACGCTAGGCGCGGGGATGAGGAGGGGCAACAGCGGTGTCCCCCATTCAGGTCACGATTCGGACTCGCCTGGGGGATCGCGGCAGGGATGCGGAAGGGCGCCGCCCCCGTGGGGTGCGGCGCCCTTCGTGCTGGTGCGTGAGGTCCTTACTTGAGGACGACGGTCGCGCCGGCCTCCTCGAGCTGAGCCTTGGCCTTCTCGGCGGCCTCCTTGTTGACGCCCTCGAGGACGGTGCTCGGGGCACCGTCGACGACGGCCTTGGCCTCGCCGAGGCCGAGGCTCGTGAGCGCGCGGACCTCCTTGATGACCTGGATCTTCTTGTCGCCGGCGGCCTCGAGGACGACGTCGAACGAGTCCTTCTCCTCGACCTCCGAGGCCTCGCCGCCGGCGCCACCGGCGGCGGGGGCGGCCGCGACGGCGACCGGAGCGGCGGCGGTGACCTCGAAGGTCTCCTCGAACTTCTTGACGAACTCGGACAGCTCGATGAGCGAAAGCTCCTTGAACGCCTCGAGCAGCTCGTCGGTGCTGAGCTTGGCCATGTGATTCTCCTTAGCTGTGGGGCTCGCGCCCCGGGGTTGTGACTCCGACGGGGATCCGCCGGACATGTCTGGGTACGAGCGTCAGCTCGCGGATTCCTGCTTCTCGCGCAGTGCGTCGACCGTACGGACGGCCTTCGACAGCGGCGCGTTGAACAGGTAGGCAGCTCCGAACAGCGAGGCCTTGAAGGCACCGGCCAGCTTGGCCAGCAGCACCTCACGGCTCTCGAGATCGGCGAGCTTGCCCACCTCGGCGGCGGTCAGAGGGGCACCGTCGAAGTACCCGCCCTTGACCACGAGCAGAGGATTTGCCTTGGCGAAGTCACGCAGAGCCTTCGCGACGGTGACGGTGTCACCGTGCACGAACGCGATCGCCGAAGGGCCCTCGAGGAGGTCGTCGAGACCCTCCACACCGGCTTCCTTCGCGGCGATCTTGGTCAGCGTGTTCTTCACCACGGCGTAGCTCGCGTTCTCACGGATGTTGCCGCGCAGCTGCTTGAGCTGGGCAACGGTGAGACCGCGGTACTCGGTGAGCACGATCGCGTTCGAACTGCGGAAGTTCTCCGTCAGCTCGGCGACCGTGGTTTCCTTGTTCGCCATGGCGCTCCTTGTCGTTGTGGATGTCACGCCGAAGGATGCTGCCCCATGAAAAAAGCTCCGGCGCATGCGCACGGAGCAGATCCGGCCGGAGATCCCGACTCGGTTACTTCACACGCCTGCGCGGGCCCTCTCACGAGGCTTCGTCCACGGCCCGCAAGCGGGCACGCGGAGACCAGCGGTCTTCGGCATGCCCAGGCTATCACACCTCGGGCGGTGCGAACTCCGACGGCGGCGACACCTCGCCTGCACCGTGCAGGGATGCCGGCGCCTCCGTCGGATGTCGCGCGGCGCGCACGCGCGGAAGCAGGGCGAGCGCCACGACGATGATCGCGAGCAGCACGACGACGGTCGCGATCGCGAAGCCGAGCCCCGCGTTCGGGTCCGCCGCCGCGGCCTCGGGCACCGCCTCGGGCGCCACGAGCGCGAGCCTCGCCACCTCGGTCGGAGCCGTCACCCCCGACCGCCCGGTGACGAGCGGCGTGGCCACCTCGGCGACGACGGCGAACCACGCCTCGGCGGCTCGATCGTGCACGAGACGGGCATCATCCGGGACCGCCGCGAGCGCGGCGGCCGCCGCCGCGTCGGCCGTGAACTCGGCGAGCTCGGGTGCGTCGCCCTCGGGGTTGATCCACACGATCGCCACCCCGACCGGCTCCTCGCCGAGCGACACCGGCACCGCCCACTCGTTCAGCATCCGCGTGGGGTCGCCCTCGAGCTCGCCCGCGAGGCGCGCATCCGTCCAGGTGAAGATCCTCGAGATCGGTCCGGGCGTCGTCGTCTCGTCGAACGGGATGCCGCTGCCGTCCGCCGCGGTGCCGTAGACGTCGTCGAGGCTCGCCGCGAGCCCGCCCTGCGTGACGTACTCGCGCACATCGGCCGGCACCGAGCCGACACTCGCGGCCGCGGGCGCGGCGGCCAGCATGGTGAGGGCGGCAAGAGCCAGGGGAACGAACGCTCGGGCGGCGGATCGCATGGCGCTCAGTCTGGCAGGTGGCTCGCGTCTGCGGCATCCGGGCGGCGGAGCGGCAGCCGCACCACGAAACGGGTGTCGCCCGGCACGCTGAACACCTCGATCCGGCCGCCATGCGCCTCCACGACGGCCGCGACGATCGCGAGCCCCAGGCCTGTGCTTCCGGTGGCGCGCGAACGGGAGGCGTCGCCGCGGGCGAAGCGCTCGAACAGACGCGGGCGCAGCTCCTCCGGGATGCCGGGACCGTCATCGGCGAAGGTGAGGGTCGCCTCGTCCGCATCGGAGGCGAGGGTCACCGTCACGACGGTGCCCGCCGGCGTGTGCCGGTGGGCGTTGCCGAGCAGGTTCACGACGAGCTGGTGGATGCGTGCGGCGTCGGCCTCGATCGTGAGCGGCGGATCCGGTGCCACCACCTCCCACTCGTGGTCGGGGGCCGCCGCGTAGGCGTCGCCGACGGCATCCGTCACAAGGCGCACGAGCTCCACCTCGCCGAACACGAGCCCCTGCCCCTCGTCGAGCCGGGCGAGCTCGAGCAGCTCCTCGACGAGCGCCGTCATGCGGATCGACTCCGACTCGATGCGGTCGAGCGAGCGGATGGCGTCGGCGGGCAGCTCGTCGTCGATGCGGCGGGTGAGCTCGGCGTAGCCGCGGATGGAGGCGAGCGGCGTGCGCAGCTCGTGGCTCGCATCCGCCACGAAGCGCCGCACCTTCTCCTCCGAGGCCTGGCGGGCCACGAGGGCGTGCTCGACGTGCCCCAGCAGCCGGTTGAGCGCGGCACCGACCTGCCCGACCTCGGTGCGCGGGTCCGCCTCGGCATCCGGGACCCGCTCCGGGATCGTCGCGTCGCCCGACGCCAGCTGCAACTCGGTGACGCGCGTCGCGGTCTCGGTGACCCGGCCGAGCGGCCGGAGCGCGACCCGCACGATCGCCACGGCACCCGCGGCCGCGATCACGAGCGCGCCGGCCGTCACGAGGGCGAAGACGAGCGCGAGGTCGCGAGTGGTGCCGTCCACGTCGTCCATCGAGAGGGCCACCGCGAGAACCGAGCCGTCGGCGGTGCTCTCCAGCACCACGCGGTAGGCGCCCAGCCGCGGGATGTCGATCGTCGCGGGCTGCCGGGAGCGGGTCGAGAACAGCCGCTCCAGCTGCGCTGCCGTGAGCTCGGTCGCATCCCCTGAGCTCGTCGTGACGATGCCGCGCGCGTTCTGGCCGGGCACGGCGACCCCCACCACGAGACCCGTGCGCAGCAGATCCGAGCCGCCCGGCAGTTGCGCGCCGCTGCCGGGACCCACCCATGAGCGCATGACGTCCTGCACCTGGCCGTCGAGCCGCTCGAGCAGGTTCTGACGCAGCGCGATCACGCTCACGGTGCCGATCAGGATGCCGAGGAGCGCCACGAGCGCCACCACGCCCAGCGCGAGGCGCCGACGTATCGACCAGGGCGCACCTCGCGTCATGCGGCCGGCTTGATGAGATAGCCCACCCCGCGCACGGTGTGGATGAGCGGCGGGCCGTCGGCCTCGATCTTCTTGCGCAGGTAGGAGATGTAGAGCTCCACGATGCTCGAGCGGCCCTCGAAGTCGTAGCTCCAGACGCGGTCGAGGATCTGCAGCTTGCTGACCACGCGGCGCGGGTTCCGCATGAGATAGCGCAGCAGCTCGAACTCCTTCGCGGTGAGCTCGATCGCACGGCCCGCGCGGGTCACCTCATAGCTCTCCTCGTCGAGGGTCAGATCCCCCACCCGCAGCACGGGGTCGGTGTAGCCGGAGACGGCGTGCCCGCTGCGACGCAGCAGGGCGCGCAGCCGTGCGACGACCTCCTCGAGGCTGAACGGTTTCGTGACATAGTCGTCGCCGCCCGCGGTGAGACCCACGATGCGATCGGCGACGGCATCCTTCGCGGTGAGGAAGAGCACCGCCACATCGTTGCCGCTCGCGCGCAGCCGCCCCAGCACCTCGAGACCGTCGAGGCCGGGCATCATGATGTCGAGCACGACCACGTCGGGGGCGAAGCTGCGCGCCTTGGCGAGGGCGGAGGCCCCGTCGGTGGCCGTCTCCACCTGCCATCCCTCGTAGCGCAGCGCGAGCTGGATGAGCTCGACGAGCGCGGGCTCGTCGTCGACGACGAGCGCACGCACGGGCGAGCCGTCGGGGCGCGTGAGAAGCGGTGCGGTTGCGGGGGTGCTCACGGTGTCGATTCTCGCCGCGGGGCTGAATGTTTCCTATGCGGCGTCTTGGAGATTCCGATGCCCGTGGGCTCGAGACGCGTCCCTGCGCGTCGCTCCTCGAAATCAGCGGCGCCGTCGCACCCGTAGGCGACAATGTCCAGGTGCACCCCACCCTCGCGCTCTTCGACACCCCGCCGGTGCCGTACCGCGATCGGGTGGTCGCCGACGCCTCCGATCGGGTGTCGTGGCTGCGCGAGCGCTCCCGCGGGGTGACCGCCACGGACGTCGCCCGCCTCTCCGGCGAGAAGGCCATCCGCGCCGTCGCCACCGACAAGCTGCTCGGCTCGAGCTTCTCCGGCAACGCCTACACGCGCCACGGCACCGAGCGCGAGCCCGAGATCGGCCGGTGGGTGGCGCGCCACCACGCGGGGATGAGCGGCAACACGGCCCTCTTCCACGCCGACGGCAACCGAGCGCACCTCGCGACACCCGACGGCATCCGGGAGCGCGGTGGCGCGCTCGAGCTGTGCGAGATCAAGACCACCCGCAGCGCCTGGCGCACGATCCCCCGGCACTACCTGCGGCAGGTGTGGTGGCAGCAGTACGTGCTGGGCGCCGAACGCACCCTCGTGGTGTGGGAGCAGCACGACGACTTCGTGCCGGTCAGCGGGGTGCCCGAGACCCGCTGGGTGGAGCGTGACGACGACGAGATCCACCGCCTGGTGCGGCTCGCCGACCAGCTGCTCGACGCGATGCACCGCTGAGCCGGACCGGGCATCCGGTGAAGTTAGCAGCACGGTGACATCCGCGAAACATCGGTGACTCATGTCCCGCGTTGAATATGTTTCGAGGCGGAAGGGCCAGAGAACATGACCACGATGCGGGCCGTGACCTTCGCGGAGCCGGGCGGACCGGAAGTCCTCGAGACCACGACGGCAGCCGTTCCCACCCGGGTGAATGCGGAGCTGCTCATCCGGGTGATCGCCGCGGGCGTCAACCCGATCGACGCGAAGACCCGCGCCGGGAAGGGCGCCTGGCCGGGCGTCACGGCGACGCCCGTGGTGCTCGGCAACGACTTCTCGGGGGTCGTCGTCGAGGCGCCCTACGAGTCGTTCCCCCTGCAGCCGGGCACCGAGGTGTACGGCATGGGCATGGTGCCGCGGATGAGCGGCGCCTACGCGGAATACCTCACGGTGAGCGCGCTGAGCGTGGCGCGCAAGCCGCCGTCGCTCTCGCACGTGGAGGCGGCCGCGGTGCCGCTCGCCGGGCTCACGGCGTGGGGCATGGTCGTCGAGACCGCGAAGGCGCACGAGGGGCAGCGGATGCTGATCCACGCGGGCGCCGGCGGGGTGGGGCATTTCGCGGTGCAGTTCGCGGCCTACTTCGGGGCGCACGTGATCGCCACCGGGTCCGCCCGCAACGCGGCGTTCCTGCGGGAGCTCGGCGCATCGGAGGTGCTCGACTACACGGAGCGCGCCTTCGACGAGGCCGTGGACGCGGTCGACACGGTCATCGACCTGGTGGGCAATGTGGGTGGCGACACCGGCTCGCGCTCGCTGCGCGTGCTGCGCCCCGGCGGACTGTACGTGAACGGCCCCACGGGTTCGTTCCCGACGATGGCGGCCGAGGCGGACGCGCTCGGGGTGCGGGCGACCGGCTACCGGGTGGCGCCGGATGCAGCGACCCTCGCCATCATCACGCGCCTCATCGAGTCGGGCGATGTGCGGGTGTACGTGGACCGGGTGCTGCCCCTGGAGGAGGCAGCCGAGGCCCACACCCTCATCGAGTCGGGCCACACCCGCGGCAAGATCGTCCTCACCGTCGCCGAAGGCTGAGGTCGCGGGACATCTCGGCGGCACGGGAGGCACCCGCGTGCCGGTGTCGACCTCTCGTCGCGGGCGTCTCGCGCCGTCAGAGCGGGCGCTCGAACACGAAGTCGTCCTCGTAGCGGTCGCCCACGAGGAAACGCTTGGTGCCGACGCGCGCGAACCCATGCTTGCCGTAGAAGCGCTGGGCGCGCTCGTTCAGCTGGTTGACCCCCAGCCAGACGCCCGCGACCCCGCGCTCGCGCGCCGCGTCGAGGACCGCACCCATCAGCGCGCTCGCGGCCCCCGCGCCGTGGTGGTCGGGATGCACGTAGCACTTGCTCAGCTCGACCGTGGGGCGGATGCGGACCGCGGCGGCGACGTCGGCATCCGCCGGCTCCCCCGCGACGAGCATCGCGTAGCCGACGAGCTGTCCGTCGACCTCGGCGAGCAGCACATCCCTCGCGGCATCGGCGAGATAGTCCGCGAACCTCGCCTCGCTGAGGTTCGCGGCGAGGAATGCGGCTATCGACTCCGCGGTCACGTGCGGCGGGCAGGCGAGCGGAAAGGTGAGGGCCGCGAGGGCGGCGAGCGGGGCGGCATCCGTCCCGTCCGCCGCTCGCACCCGCACACCCTCACCCTATTCCGCGAGCGCTGCCCGAACCGGCGCCGGGGGTGCGGGGTCAGCCGACGGGGGCGAGCCGGTGCTCCAGCACCTGCAGGAACGCGCCGATCCAGGGACCGTTGTCGGGCCAGGCGCGGCCGGTGACCAGGTTGCCGTCGACGACCGCGCCGCCGTTCTCGAAGAAGCCGCCCGCCGTCTCCACGTCGACCGCGAGCGCCGGGTAGGCGGAGGAGGTGCGTCCCTTCAGGGTGCCCGCCGCGGCGAGCAGCAGCGGGCCGTGGCAGAGGGCGGCGACCGGCGCATCCGCCTCCATGAAGTGCCGCACGATGCGCTTGGCGTCCTCGTCGTTGCGGATGTACTCGGGCGCCCGGCCACCGGGGACGACGAGCGCGACGTAGTCGGAGGGGTCGACGTCGCGGAAGGCGATGTCGGCATCCCAGGTGTGGCCGAGCTTCTCGGTGTAGGTGTCGAAGCCGTCGACGAAGTCATGCACCACGAACTGCAGCTTCTTCTTCTCGGGCGCCGCGATGTGCACCTCGTAGCCCGCCTCCTGCAGGCGCTGGTAGGGGTAGAAGACCTCGAGGGTCTCCGCAGCGTCACCGGTCAGGATGATGATCTTGGCCATGGGCCGACCTCCTCGTCGGGGATGGCGCCGGATGCGCCGATCCGTCGAGTCGATCATCCGCCCGCGTCGGGCAAAGCGAAAGGGCCCGCACGCGGCGGGCCCTTTCGGAGATGATCTGTGCTTACAAGGAAGCCACGTCGAGCGGCACGCCGGGACCGAAGGTGGTCGAGAGCGACCCCTTCTGGATGTAGCGGCCCTTCGACGAGGACGGCTTGGCACGCTGGATCTCGTCGAGCGCGGCCTTGAAGTTCTCGTTCAGCTGGTCGGCGGTGAAGCCGGCCTTGCCGATGACGAAGTGCACGTTGGCGTGCTTGTCGACACGGAACTCGATCTTGCCGCCCTTGATGTCGGAGACGGCCTTGGCCACATCCGGCGTCACGGTGCCGGTCTTGGGGTTCGGCATGAGGCCGCGGGGGCCGAGCACCTTGCCCAGACGACCGACCTGACCCATGAGCTCGGGCGTCGAGACGGCCGAGTCGAAGGCGGTGTAGCCGCCGGCGACCTTCTCGATGAGCTCGGCGCCGCCGACCTCGTCCGCGCCGGCGGCGATCGCGGCCTCGGCCGCGGGGCCGGTGGCGAACACGATGACGCGGGCGGTCTTGCCGGTGCCGTGGGGCAGGATGACGGTGCCGCGCACCATCTGGTCGGCCTTACGGGGGTCGACGCCGAGCTTCAGCGCGACCTCGACGGTGGAGTCGAACTTCTTCGACCCGGTCTCCTTGACGACGGCGACAGCCTCGCCGGGACCGTAGAACTTGCCGGCCTCGATCTTCTCAGCGGCGGCGCGGTAGGCCTTGGACTTCTGAGCCATGATTACGCCTCCACCGTGATCCCCATCGACCGGGCGGTGCCGGCGATGATCTTCTCTGCAGCCTCGATGTCGTTCGCGTTGAGGTCGACCTGCTTGAGCTCGGCGATCTCGCGGACCTGCGCACGGCTGAGCTTCGCGACCTTGACGGTGTGCGGGGTCGACGACCCCTTCTGCACGCCGGCGGCCTTCTTGATGAGCTCGGCGGCGGGCGGGGTCTTGAGGATGAACGTGAACGAGCGGTCCTCGTACACGGTGATCTCGACCGGGATGACGTTGCCGCGCTGAGCCTCGGTGGCCGCGTTGTACGCCTTGCAGAACTCCATGATGTTCACGCCGTGCTGACCCAGGGCCGGGCCGATGGGCGGGGCCGGGTTGGCGAGACCAGCCTTGATCTGGAGCTTGATCAGGCCGGTCACCTTCTTCTTCGGTGCCATGTTCTCTTTCTCTCGTCGAACGAGGTCTGTGCCGTTGCGGCCAGTGCCTCACTCTCCCGCCATCCGGTTGGATGCGGTCTGCGGTCGCGCGGGCGCGGAAGCGCCTGGGCAACCTGACTATGGTACACGCATTACCCTCGAGTCATGGTCCCTCCCGCGAACCTCGGTGCTTTCGCGATCGCCGCGATCCTGCTCATCCTGCTGCCCGGCCCGAGCATCCTGTTCGTGATCGGACGCTCGATCGCCTACGGGCGCATCGCGGGGGTGCTCTCGGTGGTCGGGAATGCGCTCGGGATGCTGCCGCTGCTGACACTCGTGGCGCTCGGGGTGGGTGCGCTCGTGGCGGAGTCGGTGGTGATCTTCACGATCATCAAGATCGTGGGGGCCGGCTACTTGGTGTATCTGGGCATCCAGGCGATCCGGCACCGGAACGTGCCGGCGGCCGAGGACTCCGGGGCGCCGCGATCCGCGTGGCGGCTGCTCGCGGAGGGTTTCGTGGTGGGGGTGACGAACCCGAAGACGATCGCGTTCTTCGTGGCGGTGCTGCCGCAGTTCGTCGACTACCACGCGGGCTCGATCCCGCTGCAGCTGGGTGAGCTGGGGCTGGTGTTCTTCACCCTCGCGCTGATCTGCGACTCGTGCTGGGCGCTCGCCGCCGGCACCGCCCGCGCCTGGTTCGCGACCTCGCCGAAGCGGATCGCGCGGCTGCGCGCCACGGGCGGCGGCATGATGATCGGCCTCGGCGGCGTGCTGCTGTTCACCGGTTCGAAGCAGTAGTCCGCGTCGCTCGTCGAGCGGCGGCGAGGGGGTCACACCTCGCCGATCGAGTTCCGCGGCGCAGCCGCGGTGTATCGAGATCAGCAGCCGAGGTGCTCAGTTCCCCGCGATCTGGAGTCCGAGCCCTCGCGCCGCGCGCACGAGCCTCTCGTCGAAGCTCGCGATCGCGGCACGCTCGCGAATCGCGAGGTGCAGGACACAGCAGTCCGGCATCGGAAGCCCGGTGTTCGCACGCAGTTCTGCCAACACGAGAGGGTGATCCGGTTCGTCGTCGTACTCGATCCCGAGGTGCGCGAGGGTCGCCGAAGCCTGCGCCGCGCGCTGGGCGCGCACCGGCTGCACAAGAACCTCTGCGACGTTGATGCGGTGGGCCACCAGGCGGTCAGCGGCATGGGATCGAAGCAGTTCCCGTGCGGCGCCTGAATGCGCATCGGCGGAGTCGAGCACGGCGATCATGACGCTCGCGTCGAGGACGATCACTCGGGCCAATCCTTCCGGAGTTCCTCAAGGTATCCCGGGGAGTAGAGACCTGCGAAGCTGCCCGCGTAGCGGTCGATCGCCGCGAGCCGCCGTGCGAGCTCCGCCTCGTTCACCTCGGCGACCGCCTCGCCGTTCTCGGTGATGAGGCGAACCAGCAGGCGCGAGCGAGGTTCGCCGGGCCAACGCTGCTCGGCAGCGTCCAGCGCGCGCGCCACCTCGTCGGTCTCGGTGACCTGGTATCGACGACGAATGGTGGGCACGCGGGAAAGTGTACCACCGGGTACTTGGTGACACACCTTCCGGGCCTGGACCTAGCATGCGGCGCGGAGGCGGTCGTGGGCGGGGCTCTTCGAGGGCAGGGGTGTGCGCCTGCGGATGCCGTCGTCATCGGGATGGACGAGGAAGTAGTCACTGCCCTGTCGGGTGATGCGCCATCCGCTGTTGTGGACTTTCAGGTGGCAGAACGTGCACAGCAGCACCCCGTCATCGATGTCGGTACGGCCGTGATGCTGATCCCAGTGGTTGATGTGGTGTGCTTCGGTCCAGGATGGTGGCCGGTCGCACATGAGACACCCGCCATCCCGGGCAGCCATGACGAGGCGTTGCTTCCGGGTGAAGAGACGCTGCTCCCGACCCAGGTTGAGGGCTTTGCCGTCTCCGTCGAACAGGATCGGGATCGCACCGCCCGCGCAGATGAACCGTTCCGCCGTCTGAATCGAGACCGCGGGGTCTTGTCCTTCGAAGAACGCTGCACCCTCCCGGTGTCCGTCCGCATCGTGTGCGAGTTCGAGGTCGTGCTTCGTGACGAGGATCCGCACCGCGGGTGTGCGGTCGCCGAGGAGTCTCCCGTCATCCACCCGGGAGCCGATCCGCACCAGTTCGACGAGGGTGTCGAGGGTGAGTTGCTCGGTGGTGCGCTGGTCCCGCATCAGATCCTCCGCGCGTTGCACCTGCTCCGGGTTCACGAACCTCGGTCCGCCGCGTCGGGGTGAGGTGGCGGCGTCGAGGATCGGCACGACGACCGCGGCCGATTCGGGATCCAGCAGTCCGGTGATGCGGGTCATGCCGTCGAGTTGCTTCGAGACCCGCAGGGAGCGCTTGTCACGCAACTGTTCCTCACGGGCGGCGATGCCGGCGAGGTCGAGTTCGTCGCGCAGGCGCCCGGCACGGGTCGCGAGCTGCTCCAGGGTCAGCAGCGGCGCCGCCTGGACGAGAGTCTCCGCGGCGTTCGCGAGCGCGTCCAGGCGGGCCATGTCATCGGAGTCGCTGGCGGCTTGGGTGAGGCGGGTGCGGATCACCTCTGCCGCATCCACCGAGATCACCGCACTCGCGACCGCGTCCCCGATCAGCTGAAGCCATCGGGCGACCGGGGCCGCATCCGATGACGCATCTGGGCGGGAAACGTCCACGGGAAGCAACTCGCCGGCTTTCACCAAGCGACGCGCCTCCCCGGTGGACCCGCCCGTCAACTGGGAGATCAGCCCCTCTGCGGAACGTTGACCTCGGCGGGCGGCCAGTCCGTCGTGTCCGAGCTCGCGGCGGGACCGGTGGGCGATCTCCCCCGCGACCGCCGCAGCCACCGCATCCAGCCGCCGACGCACCTGGGCGATGAGCCGTTGCCCGTCCACCAGTTCCTGATCCGACAGCACCCCCACCACCGGCAACACCACAGCTGTCGTCGTGTCGCCGATGGTGGCGAGGAGGGCGGGGATCGAGGGCATGATCCATCATCCCATCGATCGAACGAGTATGCTATCGCCACCAACGATTCGTGGGCAACTGGCCGAACACACATCTGTGGAGGGGTGGCCGCATGATGGCCTCGAGTCGCGCCCGCTGCGCGGGCTACATCATGGGCGTCAACGGGGCCAACGGCGAGCGGCGCCGAGCCCGGCCCGCGAACCTGAGGTGCTGCGGGATTCGCGTAACGAGCGGCACCGGATCAGCTTCGGGGTCGTGGCGTCGTGACGTGGGGTGCTCGTGCGCCACAACGATCACCGGCGCTTGCCGAGCCCCGGAGCGCCGCCGGATACGGTCCAGTACCTCGGGCCCCAAGACCGCTTCTTGCGTTTGCGTTCAGTCGCATGCTCACTGCGTGCCACGCAGTCGGGACAGTCGCGGGCATCCGCCGCCGACAGCTTGGTTCGATTCGGTGTGATGACCCCGCACATCATGACGCGACCCGCAGAGACGCGGTGCCTCACGCCACCGACGACCTCCCAAACGCCCTCTCGCGTCCTCGCCTTTGCTGGAGTTGAGGACTTCGCCAGGCTGGGCTTTCGCGCCTTGCCTGGCGCCCCCAGCCGCTCGAGGGCGGCGTCGACTCGCGCCGTGAATTGCGAGAGTTCTGCTGCAAGTAGTGTCTTCGGCGCCCGCCGCGCGTGCTTTCGAGCAGTCGCGAGTGCCGCGTTGACGGCCATGACCCATTCGTGCTTCTGGGGGCCTGTCTTCGGGATCGCGTCGTTCTCAGCGCGCGCGAGCAGGTCGAGAAGCTGCCCTCGAAGAGCCCGGGATTCCGCGACATCCGCCGCCGGCACACCCGGGTTGACTTTCTCTGGGCGGGTTCGGCGCCGACCATCGCGCTCGCCGGCGGTGGCCTCTGCGATCGCGGTGAGGTCGGCGATCCGTGCCTGGTACCGCGCCAGCTCGGAGTGATCCGTGCTCACCGACATCTGGTCGACGAGGCGCTGCGCCGACGCGAGCCGGGTGTTCACGGCACTCAACCACGCAGCGGCCTCGCGGGCAGACAGGTGAGGCGCCTGCTTGATGAGTTCGTCCAGGCGGGCGAGCACGTCTCGAAGTGGTTTGGTCTCAGCGCGCTGGGCCACCGCTCGGCGGTGCGCCTTGGCTCTCACCCCGCGGCCTCCCCCGCGGGCACCGCGACCACCGTGTCGTACAGGCCGACATTGCGCCGACCGCCGTTCACCTCGATGCCGGTGTACGCGAGCGAGGCATCCTCGTAGCGCCGGAACGCGAACACCGCCTGGTTCATGTGGGCGGGATTGAAGACGCCCAGCGACACGAGCAAGTCGAAGTCCTCGACGCTGAGGCCGGTCACGGTCTTGAAGAGCTCGGGCTCGATCTTGGTGATCACGTCGCGGAGGGTGTGCTCGCGGTAGTCGGTGAGGTACATGAACGCGGGGATCCGGGTGGCGAACTTGATGAGCTTCTCCTGGATCTGCTTGCGCTTGGACTTGTACTCCTTCTCCTCCTCGCTGAGCTCTTTCTTCTCCTTCGGCGAGAGGGTGTCGCCCTTCTGCTTCTTGGTGTCGCTCACGGCCTCCGACTTGTTGACGACCGTCTCGAACACGGATGAGCCGAGCGCACGGAATCCCTCGATGTTCATCACGGCATCCATCGCCGCCTGCGACGACATGATCTTGCGCAACGTGACGTTGTCGACGTTGACGAGGATCGCCGACTCCCACTTGCGCGCCAGGAGCGTGGCCGAGGTGCCCGCCATGGCGATGTCGAGGATGCCGCCCGCATCCACCTGCGTCATGTGCGATCCGTCGTAGGCGAGCACGGGGAGGAACTTCACGAGCTCTTCGACGGCGCGCTCGGGGTTCCGCTCCTGGGGATCCAAGCCGATACCGTACTCGGCAACCTGGCGCAGGGAGCGTGTGGGCGCGAAGTCGAAGACGAAGCAGACGGGCTTGAGGATCTCCTCGGCCCGCGGGTCGTCGCCGTTCGGGTTCTTGATGACCCACGGCGACTGCACGCGGAACGCGGCCTGGAAGTACGTCTCGGGCGCCTTGAGGTTGCGCAGCATGAGGATCGACGACCACTGCGGCACGGTGACGCCCGTCGTGAGCTTGCCGACGGTCAGCGTGATGGTCTTGGTGTCGCGCCCGTTGCCGATCGCCGATCGCACGGGCGGCAGGGCGTCGAGCCCGACGCCGATCCCCGGGGCCGACACGTTGACGACGGTGTAGTCGTGCCACCACGCGTTCTGCGGTTCGGCGAGCAGGTTCGCCATCGCCGAGCATGACGCGACGCGGGGCAGCATCCAGAGGGAGTGCTGCAGGTACGGCAGCAGCCGGGTGTCGGAGTACGGGAACGGCGGCTTGCTGCCGGTCTTCAGCGCGTCGATCTGGGTGGGCAGATAGTTGCCCCGGATGATGTCGAGCCACTTCTGCACGTCGTCCTTGTGCACGAACTCGGCGGCCGCGCCGGCACCCGTCGCCTCGAAGAAGGCGTTGAGGTCGAACTCGTCGAACTCGCCCTGGCTGGCGACCGCGGTGAGCTCGTCGGGCATCTGGTAGGTGAAGAGCCGCATCTCGGGCAGTGATGCATATGGGTTGTGCTCGCCCGGATGCTCGACCGCGCGCTGCGCCTTCGCCCGCTGCTCGTCGGTATAGGTCCAGTTGAAGATCTGCTCCTCGATGAATCGGCCCGTCTTGAGTGCTTTGAACGGCGTGCCGGAGAGGTACAGGTAGGCCTGCGCCCGGATCGGCACGAAGGCGTCCTCATCGCTGCGGAGCACCTCGAGCTCCTCCGCGAAGGTGTCGAGGGCGGCGCCGAACTCGAGCTCGGTCTCCTTCTTGCGGGCCGCGTCGTCCTCGCCCTCGAAGAGCTCCTTCGCGGTGTCGCGCCAGGCCCCGAAGTGGTATTCGTCGAAGATGACGAGATCCCACGCGAGCTCGCTCAGCCACTGGTGGCGCGCCTTGAAGTTGCCGGCGGCGTCACGCCCCAGCAGGTCTTGGAACGAGCCGAAGTAGACGAGCGGGCGCTCGGGGTCGGCATCCGTCGGGTCGCCTCCGCTCGCGCGCGAGAGGTACTGCCAGCCGCCGAAGTCGACGTGCGACTCGAGGTCCTTCTGCCAGGCGTCTTCGACGGCCGGCTTGAAGGTGACCACGAGCACCCGCTTCGCCTCGAGCCGCTTCGCGAGCTGGTAGGCGGTGAAGGTCTTGCCGAAGCGCATCTTGGCGTTCCAGAGGAACTCGGGCACGGCATCCGAGTCGTGCGCCCAGCGGTCCTGGAAGTAGGCGTACGTCTTGTCGACGGCCCGCTGCTGCTCCTCGCGCATCGGGAAGTCGTCGTGATGGGTGCCGCTGTAGCTCGTGTTGGCGCGCAGCTCCTGGATGGCGGTGAGAACGTCGGCGGCCGTGCAGCGCATCCACTCGCGGCTCGACTCGTAGACGACGTTCTCGAAGCCCTTCTGGGCGAGCCGGGCGCGCACATCGGTGTCGGTGAAGGTGCTGCCGTCGGGGCGCTCGGCGAGTTCGTCGACCTCCACTGTGTACGCCACGCGCGCCTGCCCCTGCGACTGCCGGATGCGGTCGTTCACGTCCTGCGTCGTCTGTCCCACCTTGAGGCATCCGCGCCAGCGCTCGGCGACCTCGTCGCTCGACCACGCGTAGATGCGGAGGCGGGACTCGGGCTTCGGGACGAAGAGCTCGGACTCGGGCTTAGGCATCGGGGTTGAGCTCCATCGGCCGGACCACGCTCTCGATAAACGCGATCTCGTCGTCCGTGATGCCGTACTTCGCGTAGAGCTCCGCGTCGGTCCAGATCCGGTCCCAGCTCTGGCGCGGAACCCAGGTGTAGGTCGAGCGAAGGGCGTCCTGAGTGATCTTGCGGAGCGACACGAGGAACCGGAACAGCCGCGTCCGGTAGTAGCTCGCGAAGCTCGTCGCCTCGGCCTCCGACGCGAAGGGGGCGATCGTCAGGTACGACTGGGTGCAGACGGAGGGCGGCGACGCGACGATCTCGCGGCCGAGGATCTGATGCGGAAAACTCTCGCCGGCGCCGTAGGCCTTGGGCACGAGCAGCTTCCAGGCATCGATCTGCTGGGTGTTCTTTCGAACCTGTTCGCGTTCGACATACGAGACCGTCCGGCGCCCCTGGCCGATGCGATGCAGGGCGACCGTGCCGGGTCCCGGCGCCGCGACGAACGCCGTGAAGTTGGTCGCGATGCCGAACGGGGTGTCGCCCGACACCAGCTCCACGACCGACTTCTCGTCCCGACCGAGAACCTTGTGGAGGATGCCGATGGCCCGTTCGTCCCGGACGAAGACGTCGAACTCGCCCAGGTCGCGGCTCGGCTGACGGTGCTCGATCCCGCCCTCGACGCGCACGACGTCGCACATTCCCGCGTGCACATCGTCCCACAGGAAGTAACAGATTCCCCCCTTGACCTGCACGCCCGGAAACGCCTCGCCGGCATCCGGGAAGTCTACGAGGCTGCGGACCTTCCCCTCGGTGAGCATCATCGCGCGGAACGCGTCGAGGCCACGGCCGCCGGCCATCCAACGCGAGGGGATGACCATGCTCAGGAATCGCGGCTCCATCCGGATCGCCTGCTCGACGAACAGCTGATAAATCGACGAATCGCTCGACCCGCCGGCGCCCCCGGCCATCTGATAGGGCGGATTGCCGATGATGACATCGAACTTCACATCAGCTCCAAACATGCGCGCGAGGCGCGCTGCGACGTCGTGCGTATGGACGAAGGCGTAGGCGTGGGTCTCGAGAGCATCGTCCCGATCGAACCGGTCGCGGGGAGCACTGCAGTACGCGCACTTCGCTCCCGCCCAGGTGTGCTCCGTGCGCTCGAACCAGATGTTGCCCCAGTCGCGGTCGAAGGAGCTCGCGATCGAGTGCTCACCCGTCGCATCCTTCGAGCAGTAGACGCTGCGGCGCGCGAGCAGAGCGGTGAGGCTCGTGATGCCGATGCCGAAGACCTGCTTGGTGAGGATGTGGTCGACGCGCTCGCGCAGCTCGGGGATCTCGCCCTCGAGCCCCTTCGTCAGCCGTGCCGTGATCTCGCGCAGGAACACCCCCGACTTGGTGAACGGGTCGAGGAAGGTGACCGTCGGATCCGCCCAGATGCTCGCGCCGTCGTGGGCTTCGGCCCACGCGAGCTCGAGGGTGTCGAGCATGCGGTTCGCGAACTCCGGCGGCGTGAACACCTCGTCGTTGGAGAGGTTCGCGATGCAGGTGAGCACGTCGGGGTTGTGGGCGGCGAGAGCGAGCGGCGCCTTCGCGGGCGTCTCGGTCATGCCGCGAGCTCCTGCACGGTGGCGGGCGGGTACTCGGCGACCGGCACGAAGATCTCGTGCTCCTCGAAGTGCGTGAAGAGACCGACGGATGCGGAGGAACGCTGGGTGAGCGCGTCGTAGCGGAAATCGCGGCGCTGGAACCTGCCGCGCCCGAGGTACGCCCACTCGGGGAAGGTGATCGGCTCGTCCTCGCCGGTGGTCATGTCGAGCGCATCGCCCTCGACGATGTTGACCGCGAGCACGGCGCGAGCCGCGCGCTGCCACACGCCCTCGGCATCCGCCTTCAGGAAGCGGACGAAGGTGTCGAGCAACCGCTCGCGGCACTCGGCCGCATTATCGGCGAGCAACTCGATGCCGTACACGCACATGAGCGCGAGCAGCGCGTAGTGGCGGCGCTCGAAGTCGCTGCGGCCGTAGCGCGCCTGTACCGTGGCGAGCTTGCGTTCGAGGATCGGGATCAGGAAGTTGCCGGAACCACACGCAGGCTCCAAGAAGCGCGAGTCGATGCGCTCCGCCTCCGCCGCAACCAGGTCGAGCATGTCGTCGACGAGCCACGCGGGCGTGAAGACCTCGCCGTGGTCGGCGACCCGCTGACGCGACTTGACGAGGCGCTCTGCCCGATCCCCCGTTGTCGACACAGAGTGGAGTGTACAAGTACCCGGGGACATGCGCCCTGGCATGGATGCCCGGGCACCCTGAGGCTTGTCGGGTGCCCCGAGTTCCCTCCGCCGCTGCCGCCCACATCGGAGGGCTCATCGGAGCGCAGCGGCTTCAGGCGGGGCTCACGCAGGACCAGCTCGCGGCGGTGAGCGGCATCGACTCGTCCAACATCCGGGCGTACGAGAACGGGCGGGCGATGCCGAGCATCCACTCGCTCGTGCGACTCGCCACCGCGGTCGGGGTGGAGCCGGGGTCGCTGCTGGACGGGGTCACGCCGGAGATGTTCCCGATGGCACCGCAGGACGGGCGCCGGCGGGCGAACTGACACCCGGCCCGACCCGCCGGAATCCGCAACTCAGGAGCGGCCGGGATTCGGGGCGCGGATGCCGTCGCCCGGGCAGGATCTCCTGAGTTGCGAAAACCGCGGGATCCGCAACTCAGGAGATATGGGCAGAACGGGACCGCGGCGGGCCGTCGGGCACGCGGAATCCTGAGTTGCGGAAACGACAGAAGGCCGCCCGCGGGTGCGGACGGCCTTCCGGGGATCTCGATACGCCCGCTGCGCGGGCTACTCGATCAACGAGAGTGCGAGTGGCTAGAGCTTCGTCACCTGGTCGAACGACAGCTCGACCGGCGTCTCGCGCTCGAAGAGCGAGACGAGCACGGTGAGCTTGCCGCTCTCGGGCTTGATCTCGGAGATCGTGCCGGGCAGGCCCGCGAACGAGCCCTCCTTGATGGTGATCGTCTCGCCGACCTCGAAGTCGATCTCGGCGGGGATGACACGCGGGGCGGCCTTGCCGCCCTTCGCCGTGGTGCCGCCCTTGGCCGGCGCCTCCACCACCTGCACGAGGCTCTTCAGCATGTTGAAGGCCTCCTCGAACCGCAGCGGGGTGGGGTTGTGCGAGTTGCCGACGAAGCCGGTCACCCCGGGGGTGTGGCGCACGACCGACCAGCTGTCCTCGTTGAGGTCCATGCGCACCAGCACGTAGCCGGGGATGCGCACGCGGTTCACGAGCTTGCGCTGGCCGTTCTTGATCTCGACCACGTCCTCCATCGGCACCTGGACCTCGAAGACGTAGTCCTCCATGGCCATCGAGGTGCGGCGGGACTCGATGTTCTGCTTCACGCGCTTCTCGAAACCGGCGTAGGAGTGGATGACGTACCACTTCCCGGGCTTCGAGCGCAGCTCGGCGCGGAACTCCTCGTAGGGGTCGACCTCGGGGGCGTCGCCCTCCTCCTCGACCGTCTCCTCGTCGGTGGTGGCGGCGAAGGCGGCCTCCGCCTCCTCCGCGGAGTCGATCTCCAGGGCGTCGTCGATGATGGCGTCGGCCTCCGGGTCGGCGGCGGCTTCGAGCGCGTCGAGCGCGCTCTCGAGCTCCGACTCCACGTCGCCCTCGTCGACGATGTGCAGCGCGCGGTGCTCGGCGGACTCGGCGCGCGCCTCCTCCTCGGCGAGCACGTTGCCCTCCTGGGCCTCGTCCTCCTCGGAGGACTGCTCGGCCGCGGTCGCGAGGTCGATGTCGAGGTCGCGCTCTTCTTCAGTCACGGTGTCTTTCTTTCCTTGCGTCGGATCCGTCACGGGCAGCGGATCGGCCTAGCCGAGCGTGCCGTTGCCGAACGCCCAGTTGACGAGCCAGCTGAACAGGTAGTCGAGCCCGTAGACGAGTCCCATCATGATGACCACGAAAACGAGCACGACACCGGTGAAGCTGAACAGCTCGCGGCGGGTCGGCGTGACGACCTTCTTGAGTTCTGCGATGACCTGCCGGATGAAGAGGGCGATCCGCGCGAACGGGGAACGGCGCTCGGCGCGCTCGCGCTTGGCGGTCGCGACGACGTCCTCGCTGGGCTCGTCGATCACCTTGCGTGCCACTCTTCACTACCTTTCGGCCGATGATCCGGCGCAATCACACACGCCGGACTCGCAGGGCGGACAGGACTCGAACCTGCAACCTGCGGTTTTGGAGACCGCTGCTCTACCAATTGAGCCACCGCCCTACGTCGCCTGATCCGCCTTGTCCGCCGTGCTCTGGGCATGGCGAAGCTTGGCTGATTGGGCAACCTGGTCAAGTGTACGGCATCCCCGCGGGGCGCCCGCTCGCGGCCCGGGATGACCATCCGGCCCGGTGCAGTCGCTCGAAACCGTCGAGGAGGGTGTCGAGCGCGAACTCGAACTCGAACTGGTCGTCGCAGCCCTCGCTCACCACGCTGTCGTCGTCGTGGGACGCGGTGGCGGCGGCGGCGAGCAGGTGCGGGTACCGCGCGGCGAACTCCCGCAGCATCGCCTCCTGCGTCGCGGCGTCGGGAGCGGCGGCGGGCGCGGGCTGCGGATGCTCGCTGTGCGGTTGTTCGGCCGGCGCGGATGCGTCGTCGAAGATCTCCTGGGTGAATCCCCAGCTGCGGCTCCCGAGGGCGTGCATGGCGTGATGCGTGAGGTCGCCGGTGAATCCGCCCGCCAGGAACATGCCGGCGATGTCGTCGAGGTAGTCGAGCACGGCGGGGGTCTTGCGGGTGCGGGTCTCGAAGACGCGGCGCGCCCACGGGTGGCGCTGCAGCATCCGCCGTGCCGAGAGCACCGTGGAGCGGATGGCGCCTCGCCAGTCGGGGCCGGCCGGGGCGCGGTCGATCTCGTCGATGAGGGCGTCGACCATGGCGTCGAGCAGCTCCTCTTTTGCCGTGACGTGCTTGTAGAGCGCCATCGGCACGACGCCGAGCTCCTTCGCGAGGCTGCGCATGCTGAGGGCCTCGCTGCCGATGCGGTCGGCCAGCTCGATCGCCCCGCGGACGACGCGCTCGCGGTTGAGCCGGTGCGGTGCGGCGGCCTCGGATGCGTTCTCCACCGGCGACGTCCTCTCGCGCTCCGCGTTGACAGGAGTACAGCGTACACCTTATGGTTCTCGCGAAGGTGTACGCCGTACACCTGACCGAGAAGGAGCCTCCGCACATGACCGCCACCCGCCGCACCGCCGCCCTCGTCGGAGCCCTGTTCCTCGTCACCCACGTGACCTCCGTGGGGGCCCGCATCCTCTACACCCCCGTGGTGACCGACCCCACGCGCCTCGGCGACGACACGCCCCTCCTCGTCGGAGCCCTCCTCGAGGTCGTGCTGGCGGTCGCGGTCGCGGCCACCGCCTTCGTCGTGCACCCCGCCGTGACGCGGCACAATCCCGGCGCCGCACTCGGCTACGTGGCGCTGCGCACCCTCGAAGCCTCGGTGATCCTCGCGGGCGTCGTCGCCATCCTCACCCTCGCGAGCATCCGCACCGCCCTCGCCGCAGACGGCGTCGATCACACCGGGCTCGAGACGCTGGCCGGCGTGGTGACGAGCTTCCAGGACTGGACCTTCGTGATCGGCCCCGGCCTCGTCTGCGGGGTGAACACGGTGCTGCTCGCCTGGATCATGTTCCGCTCGGGCCTCGTACCGCGATTCATCGGGATGCTCGGGATCGTCGGCGGGCCCGTCGTCTTCCTCGTGAACGCCCTCAAAGTGCTCGACCTCGACGAGCCGCTCATGCCGTGGCTCGGCCTCGGCGCGGTGCCGGTGTTCGCGTGGGAGATCCTGCTGGCGCTCTACCTGCTGTTCCGCGGATTCCGCCCGACCGCGCCCGACGCCCCGCTCAGGGGCTGAGCGCCGCGCGGGCGGTCGTCACGACGGCGGCCGCGACCGCGTCGAGGGCGGGCGAGCGCAGCTTCCACTGCTGCCAGTAGAGGGGCACCGCGAAGCCGGGGCCATCCGGGTCGAGCTCGACGAGTTCATCGGCCGCCTGCGTGAGCTGCGCGCCGAGCAGCATCCCCCAGCCGAGACCGAGGGTGATCGCCTGCAGGAAATCGCTCGACCCGGAGATGAAGTGCCGCGGCGGGTCGATCCGCCGTCGGCTCATCCGGCGCAGGAATCGGGACTGCAGCTCGTCGTCGTGGTCGAAGTCGACCACGGGGGCGAGGGCCAGGGACGCGGCATCCGCCCCCTCCGGGAACCAGCGGGCGGCGAAAGCGCGCGACGCGGCCGGGCGGTAGACCATGGCGCCGAGACGCGTCGAGGTGCAACCGGCCACCGGCTCGGCCTGCGAGGTGACCGCCGCCATCACCCGGCCCGAGGCGAGCAGCTCGGCGGTGCGGTCCTGATCCTCGCGGTGGATGTCCACGGTGATCCGCCGCTCGATGCACACCGGGGCGATCGCCGGCAGGAACCAGCTGGTGAGCGAGTCGGCGTTGACGGCGAGCGGGATGGTCGTGAAGCTCGCCTCATCCGTGCCCTCGAGGCGGAGGGCGGCCGCGGCATCCGCCTCGAGCAGGGCGATCTCGCGCGCGAGGCGCAGCAGCACCTCCCCCGACTCGGTGGCACGCACCGGCTTGCTGCGTTCGACGAGCACGCGGCCGAGCTGCTGCTCGAGGGCCTTGATGCGCTGGCTGACGGCGGACGGCGTGACGGTGAGCCTGCGCGCAGCGGCATCGAAGGTGCCCGCGTCGACGACGGCGCGGAGGGTGGCGAGCAGATCACGATCCAGATTCATCTGTAGTGATGCTAATGGTGATCCAGAATCCTGAACTGGATTGATGCCGCGGCTCGACCTAGCCTCGACAGCGTGACCTTCGCCGCATCCCTCGCCGCCGCGCTCGCCGGACTCGGACTCGGGCTGTCGATCATCGTGGCGATCGGCGCGCAGAACGCCTTCGTGCTGCGCCAGGGGCTGCGACGCGAGCACATCGTGGCGATCGTGGCGATCTGCGTGCTGAGCGACGTGGCGCTCATCGGTCTCGGGATCGCGGGCACCGGCTGGGTGCTGAGCGCGGTGCCGTGGCTCATGACGGCGGTGCGGATCGCGGGCGCCGCGTTCCTGGCGACGTATGCGGCGCTCGCCGCTCGCCGGGCGCTGCGCGTGGATGCCGCGCGCCTCGAGGTGGCGGCAGACGGGTCCGCCTCCCGCAGCCGCACGCTGCTCACCGCGATCGCGACAGCCCTCGCGGTGACGTGGCTCAACCCGCACGTGTACCTCGACATCGCGCTCATCGGGTCGATCGCGAACGGGCACGGGGATGCCCGCTGGCTGTTCGGCGCGGGGGTGGTGGCCGGCAGCGCGCTGTGGTTCACGACGCTCGGGCTGGGGGCCCGCGCGCTCGCTCCGCTCTTCGCGCGCCCGCTCGCCTGGCGCATCCTCGACGGCGCGATCGCCCTCGTGATGCTCACCCTCGCGGTGCTCGTCGCCCTCCCGCTCGTATCGGGCTGAGCTGCCGCGGCGGGAGATGCGACCGCGTGGCGGGAGGCGTTACTCCCGCCGTCGGGTCGCGGCTCCAGCCGCGCCATGAACAGCTCGGCTAGAGGAGGCGGCGCTCGAGCGCCCAGGCGGTGAGCTCGTGGCGCGAGGAGAGCTGCAGCTTGCGCAGCACCGAGGAGACGTGGGTCTCGACCGTCTTGATCGAGATGTAGAGGTGCGACGCCACCTCCTTGTAGGCGTAGCCGCGGGCGATCAGGCGCATCACCTCCTGCTCGCGCGCCGAGAGCCGGTCGAGCTCGTCGTCGGTCGCCGCCACCGCGGGCGCGCCCGCCGCCGTGCCGAAGGCGTCGAGCACGAAACCGGCGAGCCGCGGCGAGAACACCGCGTCCCCCGCCGACACCGTGCGGATCGCGGACGCCACATCCGCCCCCGAGCTCGCCTTCGTGATGTAGCCGCGGGCACCCGCGCGGATCACCCCCACCACATCCTCCGCCGAGTCGGACACCGAGAGCGCCAGGAACCGCACCTCGCCGAGCAGGGCGGCCGAACGCCGCACCACCTCCGCGCCGCCGCCGCCCGCCCCGCCCGGCAGGTGCACGTCGAGCAGCACCACCTCGGGGCGCAGCTCGTCGATCACCCGCACCGCGGCGTCCACGTCGCCCGCCTCCCCGACCACCTCGACGGCATCGCCCAGGTCGGCTCGCAGGCCCGAGCGGAAGATCGAATGATCGTCGACGATGATGACGCGCGTCACGCCTCCGCCCCCTTCCCGGATGCCGGGGCGCTCGTGGCGCGGCGGGGCAGTCGCAACTGCACCTCGGTGCCGTCCGCCCCGCTCGTCACCACAGCGCTCCCCCCGGCTCGCGCCATGCGCCCCACGATCGACTCCCGGATGCCGAGACGCCCATCCGGCACCGCATCCGGGTCGAAGCCGGCACCGCGGTCGCGCACGAACACCTCGACCGACTCCGGGGTCGCCTCCGCGTACACCGCCACCTCGCCGCCCGCGTGCCGGGCCGCGTTCACGAGCGCCTCCCGCGCGGCCCCGGCGAGCGCCGCGCTCGCCACCTCGCCCACGTCCCCCACGGTCACCACCTCGATGCGCACCGCATGCTCGAGCTCCAGTTCGCGCGCGATCGTGCGCAGCTCGGTGGCCAGGTCGTCGGCGAAGGGGTCGCTGCCGGCGAACAGCCAGTCGCGCAGCTCCCGCTCCTGGGCGCGCGCGATGCGGGCGATCTCGGTGCCGGTGCCGGCACGGTTCTGGATGATGGCGAGCGTCTGCAGCACCGAGTCGTGCAGGTGCGCGGCGATCTCGGCGCGCTGCTCCTCCCGCGCGCGGGCGGTGCGTTCGGCGCCGAGCTCGGACCACAGCGTGATGAGGCGCGGGATGAACAGCACCGCCACCCCGATCAGCACCAGCAGCACCCCGAGCACAGCGGGCATGGGCAGCCCGCGAGACAGCGCGCCCGCGAACACCAGCCCGCCCTCGACGATGAGCAGCGTCGCCGCGAACGCCCGCACCACGGGTGCCGAGCGCGCGTGCCGCGGGTCGTGGCGGTCGGCGAACAGGGTCCACGCGATCGCCCCCACCGAGAGCACCGTGCTCTCGAGGATGCCGGGAGGCACCGGGTAGAACGCGAACCAGGTGGTGACGACGCCGATGATCGCGAACGCCGTGGACGCCACGAGCAGCACGGCGCCCACCGGCACGACGCGTCCCCCCGGAGCATCCGTGCCGGCATCCTCGCGCGGCACAAACGCCCAGAGCCAGAGGTAGAGGAGAACGCCGACCCCCGCGACGAGCGCGAGCCCGAGGAAGGCGAAGCGTGCCCCGGCGGGCGGGATGCCGAGGTGGCGTGCCACGCCCGCGCTCACCCCGCCGAGCAGCACCTCGCGCGGCCGCACGAGCGGCGGACGGGCGACGGCTGCGGTCATGCGTCGATCCAAGCACGCCCGAGCGTCCCCGCCATCCGGGATCAGGGGACGATCAGGGGTTCACCCCATAGAGGGCGACGCGCCCGCTGACGACGATCGAGTCATGCCCCGACGCACGCCACCTCGCGAGCCCCCCGCCGACCTCGACGGCGACGCCGCCGCGACGCCCGACGCCGAGCCCGGCGGCAGGGTCGAGGCCGCGGTCGAAGCTGCGGTCGAGGCTGAGACCAAGGCCGAGCCCGCAGCCCAGCCCCAGCCCGCAGCCGAGCCCGAGGCGGAAGCCCAGCCCGACACCGATCCCGATCCGGCAGCCGCCGACGGCACGCCGCCGCGCGAGGAGTCGCCGTTCTTCGGATGGCTCCGCCGCCTCGACGTGCCCCGCCGGCACGGATGGCTCGGCGGCGTGTGCGCCGGCGTCGCCCAGCGCCTCGGCATCGACCCGATCCTGGTGCGCGGGGTGGTCGTGGTGGTCGCCGTGCTCGGCGCCCCCGTGGCGCTGCTGTACGCGGTCGCCTGGTTCCTGCTGCCCGACCAGGAGGGCACGATCCACGCCCAGGAGCTCGGGCACGGCCGCATCACCCGGGCGCTGCCCGGCATCGCGGGGCTCTTCCTGCTGTCGTTCCTGCCGCTCGCACAGGGTTTCTGGTTCGCGGGATCCCTTTACTGGGGCGACCCGAGCTGGCTCGGCGCGATCCTGCGGGTGGTGTGGACGGCCGCCGTCATCGTCGCGGTCGTGGTGCTCGTGGTGTGGCTCGCCCGGCGCTCCGCGGCGACCGACATCCCGACCACGCCCGCCACCACCGACGACCGGCCGGAGACGGTGCCGAGCTTCCCGGCGGACGCCGCACCGGCCGAAGCGGAGCCGGCGGATGCGGATGCCGTCCCCGCCGCAGCCGCCCTCGCCGCCACGACCCCGACCGTGACGAACCCGGCGGCTGCGCCCGGCGAGCCCCCCGCACCGCCCGCCGACGCCTCCACCGAGGAGCTCGCCGACTGGAAGCGCAGCCAGGATGCCTGGCAGAAGCAGCGCGCCGCGTGGGTCGCGGAGCAGCGTCGCAGCGAGCGGGAGCGCAGCCAGGCCGAGGCGCATCAGCGCGCCCTCGCCGCCGCCGAGGCCGCCCGAGAACGCGCGCGCATCCGCAAGCTGACGCGACCCCGCGCGAGCGCCGGGGTCGTGTTCCTCGTGCTGGGCGTCGCCCTGGTCGCCGGCGCGCTCGCCGCGCTCGCCGCATCCGGATCGCCCGCGACCACGGGAGCCGAGTGGATGATCGGCGCCGCCGTGCTCGTGCTCGTGCTCGGCGCGGGCACCCTCGTGGTCGCCCTGGCCCGGCGCCGCAGCGGGGCGCTCGCCTTCTTCTCGATCCTCGCGGTGCTCGCGCTCCTCGCCGCGGTGGTCTTGCCGCACGACCGTCAGGTGCTGCTGCCGGGTTCCGGCATCAACACCGTCCAGGGCGGACGTTTCGCCCAGATCCTCGGCACGACCTGGATGTATGTGCAGGATCGCGACGACGAGCCGGTGGTCGTCGACCTCTGGCAGGCGAGCGGCAACATCAACGTCGAGATGGCCGAGGGCTCGACCGTGCGCCTCGAGGTGGTCTCGACGTCGCCCTCGCGGGCGGCCGTCGGCATCGACCAGGCCCGCATGGACGGCGACATCAGCCGATTCGCCGGCTACAGCGTCGGCGAGAGCCGCCGTGTCATCACGATCGGCGACGGCGACCCCGACCTCGTGCTGCGGGTCTGGCTGGGCTCGAGCGCGTGGCTCTCGATACGGGGCTGGGGGCAGAGCGAGGTGTTCGCCACGCTCGACCCGCTGCCCGACCAGTGGATGCAGTGGGATCACGACACGGAGACGAACCTGCTCGAGCCCACCCCCATCCCCTCCACCGAGCCCGGCGCGACCGGCGAAGGAGCACTCTGATGCCCGACACGACCCCGTTCGACACCCTCGACGAGCCCACCCCGGATGCCGCGGCCGCGCGCCTGCCGCGCCCCCGCATCCGGATCGGGGCCGCGCTCTGGGGCCTCGTGCTCGTGGCGCTCGCCGCGACCACCATCTGGATCTCGAGCACCCCGGCCCGCCGCGACGAGGCGCTCGCGTGGGTGCTGGGGCTCACCCCGCTCGGCTGGTCGGTCATCGGTGTCGTCACCGTCGGCGGCGTGATCGCCCTGCTCGCGCTCGCGGCCGTCATCCGCCGCGCCCAGAAGCGCCGCAGCTAGCGCCGCATCCACCGGATGGTGGAGGGGTCGCGGTGCGCCGCCTCCCTCTGCCCCAGAAATGCAGGAGAAGTTGGCCGGAGCACGGGCGCCGGCCCGCACCCACAGGCACATCCGGCCGAGTCTCCTGCATTTCTGGGGTTCAGGAGGGCAGCTGGATGCGGCCGGTCAGAGGGTGAGGCCCACGAAGACGGGCTCCGGATGCAGGATGACGCCGAACTCGGCGAGCACGCGCGTCTGCACGAAGCCCGCCAGCTGGGCGATCTCGCGCGCGGTCGCGCCGCCGCGGTTCACGATGGCGAGGGTGTGCTTCGAGGAGATCGCCGCACGCGAGCCGGGCAGTGCGAAACCGCGGGCGATCCCCGACTGCTCGATGAGCCACGCCGCGGAGAGCTTCACGCGGTAGTCGCCCGTGCCGAGCGGCGGCACTGTCTCGCCCGGTGCGAGCACCCGCTCCGCCTCCTCCGGGCCGATCGGCCAGCGCGGCGCATCCACCCGCAGCCCGCGCGCGAAGTGCTCGGTGACGATCGGGTTGGTGAAGAAGGATCCCGCGCTCACCGAGTCGGGATCCGCGGCGTCCAGCACCATCCCCTTCGAGGCGCGCAGCGCGAGCACCGCGCGGCGGGCATCCGCGAGGGGGACCCGGTCGCCGAGCGCCACCCCCAGCGCCGCGGCGAGCTGCGCGTAGGCGATCCGTGTGGAGAAGCCGCCCGCATCCAGGTCGAGCTCGATCGCGAGCACCACACCGGCCCGCCCGCGCTTGAGCGCGCTCGTGCGGTAGCCGAGCCCGAGCGCCGAGGCGTCGAGGCGCAGCACCTCGCCCGTGTCGTAGTCGAGGAAGTCGATGCCGACGAGGCGCTCGCCGAGCTCCTGCCCGTAGGCGCCGATGTTCTGCACGGGTGCCGCCCCCACCGTTCCGGGGATGCCGCTCAGCGCCTCGATGCCGGCGAGCCCGGCCTCCACGGTGGCGGCGACGAGGCCGTCCCAGCTCTCCCCCGCCTCCGCGCGCACCCGCGCGTGGCGCCCGTCGGCGTCGATCGCGATGTCGACGCCGCGGGTGGCCGTGCGGATGACGGTGCCGTCGAAGCCCTCGTCGGCGACCAGGAGATTCGAGCCGCCGCCGAGCAGCAGCCAGTCCTCGCCTGACGCCCAGACCCCGAGCGTCGCCTCGACGAGCTCGCTGCGGGTGGCCGGTGCGAGCAGTTCGCGCGCGGGACCGCCGACCCGCAGGGTCGTGTAGTCGGCGAGATCGGTCACCGGATCACGCATCCAGTCGCACGACCACCTGGGCCTTGCCGAGCACGGTCTCGCCCGCGAAGGTCACGGTGAGGTCGATGCGCGCGCCGGCCTCGTCGATGCGCCCGACCTTGGCGACCACGGTGACGGCCGCGCCGTCCACCGGATCCACGATCACCGGGCGCGTGAACCGCACCTGGTAGTCGAGCACGCGCCCGGCGTCGCCGCCCAGCCAGTCGACCACCGGCTGCACCGCGAGACCCATGGTGAGCATCCCGTGGGCGATCACCCCGGGCAGCCCCACGGAGGCGGCCACGTCGTCGCGGTAGTGGATGGGGTTGAAATCACCGGATGCGCCCGCGTACCGCACGAGGGTGTCGCGGCTCAGTGCGAACTCCGCCTCGGCGACGACCTCGCCGAGGGCGAGGGAGGAGGCGAGCGGCGCGCTCATTCCTCGCCTCGCACGACGAGGCTCGAGGTGGCGGTGACCACATGCGCGCCCACGGCATCCTCGACGAGGGTGTCGGCGGTGATCATGGTGTGCCCTCCCAGGGTTTTCACGCTCGTGACGGTGAGGGTGGCGCTCAGCTCGTCGCCGGCGACGATGGGCCGGCTGAAGGCGAACCTCTGGTCGCCGTGCACGACGCGCGCGAAGTCGATGCCGGCGTCCGGGTCGCCCAGCAGCCGGGCCAGGGCGTGCTCCTGCACGACGACTCCGAAGGTGGGCGGTGCGACCAGGTCGGGATAGCCGGCATCCTGGGCGGCCGCGACGTCGTGGTGCAGCGGGCTGGTCGCGAGGACGGCCCGCGCGAACTCGCGCACCTTCTCGCGGCCGACGAGGTAGGGGGCGGTCGCCGCGTAGCTCCGGCCCTGCAGTTCGGGGTTGACGCTCACCCGTCGAGCCTACTGTCGCGGCGCCTGCGCACGAGGGGCCGGGAGACGACGGAACCCCGGCGACCGTCGCGGTCTGCCGGGGTTCCGGGGAGTTTCTGGTGGCGCTGCCTTACTGGCAGGACTCGCAGTAGAGGTCGTCCATCGGGTCGACCGGAACTGCGTAGCCACCGACGGTGTCGACGTCGTTCATGGCAACCTCCCTCAAGCTTTCGTGGTGGACCGTGGGATCTCCCGCGGTGGGTTCTCACTATATAACGGGAATTCCACCTTTGTCATTCCCCTAGATGTTGTGGTTCGGCGTGTCGCATCCGCATCGTCAGAATGCCACGGACCACCGACACCGACGACCCCGGTGTCGTAGCCGCGCATCACCAGCTCGACCCGATCCCGGGCACCGAGCTTCATGAGGATGCGACCCACGTGGGTCTTGATCGTCGACTCCGCGAGGTACAGCCGCGCCGACAGCTCGGGGTTGCTGCAGCCGTGCGCGATGAGCCGGAAGATCTCGAACTCGCGGTCGGTGAGCTCCTCGAGGCGGGGATCGCGCTCCGCCCCGGCGCGCGCCCCGTGGGGTGCCTCATCCGCTGCCGGACGCGCGCGGTCGCCGAGCAGTTCGAGAAGCCGGGGCGTCGCGACGACCAGCTCGGGCTCGCGCTCCCTCGCCAACGCCAGCGCCGCGGCGGGGTCGGAGGCCTCGCCCACGACGTCGAACTCCCCTTCGCTCTCAAGGAGCGTGCGCAGGCCGAGCCGCACGAGGGGGTCGCGGTCGGCGAGCACGACCCGGATCGGCCGGGCGGTGGCGTTCACGACAAGCCCCTACGAGGCCCGGGCGATGCGGCGCAGCAGCTCCTGGGCGGCGGCCACCGCGTCCGCCTGGGCTGCCCGACGACCGGCATCGGCATCCGCGGTCGCCAGGTTGGGGCGGAACGCCACGGCGCGGATGTCGTCGATGCCCGTCCAGCGCAGCCAGTCCTCGAGGTAGGGCTGCTGGAAGTCGCTGCCGAACGCCGGCCCGCGATCCTCCCCGTAGACGGCGCCCGTGTAGATCGCGCTGGCGCTGCGGCCGCGCAGCAGGCCGGAGTAGCCGTCGACGGGGTGGAAGCCGAACACCATGCCGGGTTGGCTGACCACGTCGATGAACTGCTTGAGGATGTACGGCACCGAGGCGTTCCACATCGGCACGCTGAACAGGTAGTGGTCGGCGGCGGCGAAGCGCTCGAAGGCGAGCCGCGCGCGGTGCCACGCCACCTCCTGCGGGCCGACGGGGTCCTCCCCCGCGAAGATGCGCATCTTGGCGCCCGCGCCGTCGGGGCCGAAGGACGGCAGGCTGCCGTCCCAGAGGTCCCATTCGTCGATGACGACGTCGGGGCGGGCGGCGCGGACGGTGTCGAGGTAGCGCCGGGCGAGGGCGAGGGATTCGGATGCTTCGCCGCGCGGGGAGGCGGAGAGGTGGAGAAGACGGGTCATGGCGAACCTTTCGTGATTTATGTGCGTGCGCACGCTATCACATATGTGCGTATGCACGCAATCCACTAGGCTCGTGGTGTGCACAGCGACGCGGAACGCATCTGGGACTCCCTCCTGCGATTCGAGGCGCTCGTGCTGCCGCGCCTCGACCGCACGGTGCAGCGCGCCACCGGCCTGCCGCTCACCTGGTACGACGTCCTGCTCGAGCTCTGGCTCGCCGACGGCCGCCTCACGATGGGCGAGCTCGGCGAGCGGGTCGTGCTGAGCCGCACCCGGGTGAGCCGACTCGTCGACGAGCTGAGCCGGGCCGGCCTCGTGGTCCGGGAGGCGAACCCGGATGACGGTCGCTCCTCCTTCGCCGCCCTCACCCCCGAAGGCCTCCGCAGGTTCCAGGCCGCCCGGAAGGTGTACCTGCCGGCCATCGACGACGAGGTCGGGCGACTGCCCGATGCCGAACTCGCGGTGGTCGCCGAGGGTCTCGAGCGGCTGCTCGCGGCCGCCCGCGCGGCCGACGACGAGCGGTAGCCCACGGGGCGGTACCGCGGTACCACGCGGCCCTCCGATCGGATACCGCGGTCGGATGCCGGGCGTGCGCCGCCTTCCTAGCGTCGTGTCGTGAGCCCCCCGGGGGCTCTGCACAGACGAAGGAGCACCCCACCGTGATCGAAGTCAGGCACCTCACCCATCAGTTCGGACGGCTCACCGCCGTCGACGACATCTCGTTCCGTGCCGAGCCCGGCACCGTCACCGGCTTCCTCGGCCCCAACGGCGCCGGCAAGACCACCGCCCTCCGCGCGATCGCGGGGCTCATCCGCCCCACCGCGGGCGAGGTGCGCGTGAACGGTCGGCCGATGCGCGAGCACCGGATGCCTCTCGCCGAGCTCGGCGTGCTGCTCGACGCGCGGCAACTGCACCCCGGCCGCCGGGCCGACCAGCACCTCCGTGCCCTCGCCGCCACCCAGGGCATCCCCCGCCGCCGGGTCGACGAGGTCATCGAGCTCGCCGGGCTCGGCTCCGCGGCGCACCGCCGCGTCGGCGGGTTCTCGCTCGGGATGTCGCAGCGCCTCGGCATCGCCGCGGCCCTTCTCGGGCACCCGAGCGCCCTCGTGCTCGACGAGCCGATCAACGGGCTCGATCCCGACGGCGTCATCTGGATCCGCGAGCTGCTGCGGCGGCTCGCCGACGAGGGCCGCACCGTGCTGCTGTCGTCGCACCTGATGGCCGAGCTGGCCCTCACCGCCGACCGCATCCTCGTGATCGGCCAGGGGCGGCTTCTCGCCGACGCGAGCCTCGCCGAACTGCTGGCCGCGCACGACTCGCTCGAGGACGCCTACCTCGCCCTCACCCGCACCCGACTCGCATTCGCCGCCGGCCACCCGAACGCCGAGTGACCCGCGCTCCTTCGAAAGGACCCGCCATGTCCATCCTCACCGCCCCGCTCGGGGTGACCGCACCCCGCATGCTCCGCGCGGAATGGATCACCTTCCGCAGCACGCGCTCGACGGTCTGGACCGCCGTGCTCGCGGTCGCCCTGTCGGCAGGATTCGCCGCGGTCGTCGCGGCGGCCGTCGTCGCAGGCGACGCGGACGAGGGGGTGAGCTCCGCCGAGATCATCGCGCGCTCCTTCGGCGATCGCCCCGCACTCGCGATGATCGGCTACGGCGTGCTGTTCACGCAGGCTTTCGCGGCGACGCTCGGCGTGCTCATCGTGTCGAGCGACCGCTCGACGGGCGCGATCGCCGCCACGGCGGCCGCCGTGCAGCGGCGGGGGCGGATCGTGCTCGCCAAGCTCACGCTCAGCGCGCTCCTCGGTCTGGCGATCGGCGCCGCCTCGACGGCGGCGACCCTCGGCATCACCGCGCCGGTCTTCGCGGAATTCGGGCATCCCCTCGCCGTGGACGGCGTGCTCCTGCAAACCGCGCTCGGCGCGGCCACCGGCATCGCCGCGATCGCGGTGGTCGCCAGCGGCATCGCCTTCCTCGTGCGCAGCACCGCTGCGGCAGCCGGCATCGCGCTCGGACTCGTCCTGCTCGCGCCCGGGCTGCTTCCGCTCGTGCCGATGGTCGGTCCTGCGCTCGGGGCCGTGCTGCCGACGAGCTTCACCCTTGTGCTCGCCACCCCGTGGGACGCCCTCGGGGTGGAGCAGATCTCCACCGGCGTCCTGGGCACGGCCGCATGGGTGCTCACGGCATCCCTCGCCGCTGCCTGGTCGTTCCGGCGCCGCGACGTCTGAGCGGAGCGCGCTGTTCACCCCCGCGTGGTGATTCCGGCGATCGTCGCCTCGGCATCGTGGGTGAGCAGGTACATCACCCGCTGCGAATGCGGGACCGCCGCGAACCCGAAACGGGCGTAGAAGGATGCGGCGGCCTCGCTCAGGGCGTGGACGAGGAAGGCGCGCGAGCCGACGAGATGCGATGCCTCGATCCCCTTGAGAACCGCGTCCTGCAACAGCGATGCCCCCACCCCCTGTCCGGTGAAGCGTTCGTCGACGGCGAGTCGGCCGATGAGGATCACCGGGATCGGGTCGGGCGCGTTCCGTCCGAGGGGGCTCCCGGCATCGACTCGCGAGATCGACGAAGAGCTGAGGCAGTAGTAGCCGGCGATCCGCCCGCTTTCGCGCTCGATCGACACGAAGGTCCGCGAGGTTCCGGCCGCCTCGTTCTTGATCGCGCGAAGCGTCAACCAGTCGTCCAGACTCGGGACGCCGCTGTGGAAGGCGGAGACCTCATCGTCGAGCGCGAGTGATCGCGGCCGGGCGAACGAGGTCAATCCGTGAACACCGAGGGCCGACGCAGAAGCTCGGCCAATCGGGCGACCGGTGCCGCCGGACGGTCGAGGACGGCGTTGAACGCCTCCCAGGCTTCCGCGGACATGTGCAGCTCGCGTTCCTGCCTGATGACCTCGGTCGCCTCCTCCACCAGCCGCGGTACCGAGAACTCGGTCACCGACTGACCCGAGATCGTCGCCGCCTGTTCGATGGTCCGCTTCTGTTGGGCGGTCAGCCGCAGCTCGAGGCGATCGTTCTTGAGTGCGGAGGCCATTGTGCGATTGTACGGCGAATCGCCGTACAGCGCGAGGCCGTCGAAACAACAAAGCCCCGCCGGAGCGGGGCCTTCCTGGAGAAGTAGCTGTGTCTGCTTTCGGTTGATGGGTGACACACCTACTCCGGGTGATGGGTGCCACTCGTCTTCACTGTAGATCGGCCTCCGGGGATGGAGGCACGCTTCTTGCGGACGTCGCCGGAACCTTGCCGTAGCTGGGTGCGCAGCAGCTGGTCGCCGTCATAGACCTGGATCACCTCGTCGGTGACCCACACGTCGAGGTCCCGTCCCGCGGCGGCCTTGCCGAGGACGATCTGCTGCCAGTTCACCGTGATCACCCCGACCGCGTTCGCGCGCCTCGCGACCCAGTCCCCGTCGCCCCGCGCAGCCATCGGTCGGGCCGTGTCCGATGTGGGCCGGATCGGCACCGCGGGCGCCGTCGAGGCGGCAAGGAACCGCTCGGCGGGCGGGACCATGCCGATTGCCTGATGCGGCCTGCGGGTGTTGTAGTCGACGACCCAGGCGTCGAGCTCGGCCTGCGCGGCCGCCAACGACGCGAACACCCGGTCGGTGCGGAACTCGGTGCGCAGCGCCCGATGGAACCGCTCGACCTTGCCCGTGGTCGTCGGCGATCTCGGCTGGGTCAGCAGATGCTCCACACCCTGCTCACGCAGGATCCGGTCGAACAGCATCTCCACGGGCGGCTGGTTGAACCGACCCGTGAACACCTTCCCGTTATCGGTGAGCACCTGGCCCGGCAGCCCATACCGCTCCAGCGCGAGCCGGAGGCCCTCGGCGACACTGCTCGCGCTCTCCCGCAGCATCAGGAACGCGCTCACACAGAACCGGGAGTGGTCATCGATCCCGGTCAGCGCCTTCGCCTTCCGCCCGTCGTCGAGCAGGAACCCGCCGACGACGTCCATCTGCCACAACTCCATCGCCCGACCCCGCTCCCACCGCTTCCACTTCCGATCCCGCGGTCGCCTTGCCGCCGGATCGATCAGCCCGAAGCGCAGCAGCGCCCGATACGCCCCCGACTCCGACGGCACCGGCTCGAGCCCGGACCGCTCCAGCTCATAGACCAGCCGCCGCGGCCCCCATGACGGATGCCTGCGCCGCAGGTCGACGAGCGCGACCTCGACGACCGCGGGCATCTGCAACGGCGAGGAGCGCGGCCGATGCGACCGATCGGCGAGACCCTCGAGGCCGTCCGCCTCATACCGGGCCAACCACTGATGGACCGTCTTCCGCGACACCCCGAACCGGGCCGCGACCTCCGTCACCGTCGCCCCGTCCTTGATAACGGCAAGCACGGCCTGATACCGCTGCTCTGACACGCTCAACTCCCGCATACTCGGGAGTGTCACCCATCAACCGAAACCGGCGTTACCCATCAACCGGAAGCGTGTTACCCATCACCCGGATGCCGAATGACACCAATCAGGCGAAGTAACACACTGGAGAAGTAGCTGAGGCGGGACTCGAACCCGCGACCTCACGATTATGAGTCGTGCGCTCTCACCAACTGAGCTACTCAGCCACGAGTTCGCCGGCGCAGGGGTGGAGCCCCGCTCCGACGAACAGAGCCCCGAGTCAGGATTGAACTGACGACCCCTTCCTTACCATGGAAGTGCTCTACCACTGAGCTATCGGGGCGGACCGCGGATCTCGCCGCGGCACCGCGACAGCCTATCATCCGGCCGAGGGTCCGAAGGACGCGGGGAGGCCCTCCCAGGAGGGCAGCTCGACCCCCGGCAGACGCCAGGCGTGGAACGCGGGACCGGGCACATGCACGAGCCCCGCGCTCCACGACACCGCGCCCTCGAGGAGCTCGGCGTCATCCGGCAGCTCACCCGCGAGGTCGACGTCGGCGGCCGCGCGGGCGGCGAGCACGAGGACGCACTCCTCGGCCGTCTCCCGGACGAACGCGACGGCATCGTCTGTGGCGAGCAGCCACCGGATCCCGCCCCCGTTGAGAGCGGGATGCTCTCGCTTGAGGGCGATGAGCCGGCGGTACAGCCCGATCGTGTCCGCCGACCGCTCCACGCTACCCCACGGCATCGGGGTGCGAGCCTGCTCGCCGTCGGCCGCGGTCAGGCCGAACTCGTCACCCGCCCACACCACGGGGATGCCCGGGAGCGTCATCGCGAGCCCGACGGCCGCCGGCAGCACACCCGGGCGCGCCGAGGTGAGGAAACGCGGGGTGTCGTGCGTGTCGAGCGCGTTCATGGTGTGCAGGCGGATGCGCCACGGGAACGCCGCCGCGAACTCGCGGTGGGCGGCGTAGAAGTCGCGGCCCGTGTAGTCGACCGTTCGGCCGAGCGTCATGCCGAGGCCGCCGCCCGCCGGGCTGCCGGGCACCGAGAGCCAGTTCCACAGCGGCCGGGTGAAGTTGGCGTAGGTCATGGCGCCGTGCCAGGCGTCGCCGGTGAAGTCGATCGCGGCGTCGTTGGTCGACTCGCCGACGAGCAGGGTGTCGGGGTTCACCTCCACCATGGTGCGGCGCACCGTGCGGCGCACCTCCTCGTTGAGGTCCTCCTCGCGGTGCCGGCCCGTCATGTTGGCCACGTCGATGCGCCAGCCGTCGAGCGAGAACGGGGGCTGCAGGTACCGGGCGACCACGGAATCCGGGCCCTCGATGAAGCGCGCGCGCAGCTCGGCCGAGCCCCAGTTGAACTTCGGCAGGCTGCGGAATCCCAGCCACGACACGTAGTCGGTCTGGCCGTCGTCGAGCCACAGGTAGAAGGCGCTCTCGGCCGCCTCCGGGTTGCCGTACGCCGCCCGGAACCACTCGTGGGCGTCGCCCGAATGGTTGGTGGTGAGGTCGCCGATCACGCGGATGCCGCGGGCGTGCGCCGCCGCCACGAGCGACACGAGCGCCTCGTCGCCGCCGAGCTGCGGGTCGACGTGGTCGAAGGAGAGCGCGTCGTAGCGGTGGTTGGATCGCCCGGGGAACACCGGGGTGAGGTAGAGCAGGTTCACCCCGAGCGAGTCGAGATGGTCGAGATGCTCCTCGACGCCCGCCAGGTCGCCGCCGAAGAACTGCTCGCCGGTGCCCGGCCCCTGATGGATCACCTCGTCGCCCCAGGCCGCCGGCAGGGCCCACTCCGGCGGGGTGCGCTCGTCGGCGGCGGCCGAGCGCGCGAAACGGTCGGGGAACACCTGGTACATCACCATGGATTCGCCCCACGCGGGCGGGGCCGGATGCGTCACGAGCCGGAAGTCGTCCACGTCGCGCGTCTCGATGTGCGAGAGCCCCTTCGAGGTGAGCCACCAGGTGCCGCCTGCCGCGTCCTCCAGCAGGAAGCGGTAGCCGTGGACGGGGTTCTCGACCACGAGCTCCGCCTGCCACCACACGGCATCCGGGGTCTCGTGCACGATGCGCGCCTCGGCGTAGCGCGGCTCGCGGTCGGGGTTGGAGCGCACCCGCGCCTGGCGCAGCGCGCCGAAACGCCGCGGCACCCGCACGCGCACCCCCACCGCCTGGCCGAGTCCGGGATGCTGCGTCGAGACGTACAGCGGCGATCCGTCGTGGTGCGGCAGCCCCGCGAGGGGCGGCGCAGCGTGACCCGCGAGGGCGTCGGGAAGCGACATGCGGGCACGATATCCGACCCCGGTTGCGGGGAGATTTCGGGAAGTAGCATTCGAGGAGCAGCCGTGCCCGACCGATCGAAGGATCCCCCCGTGAACTCGACGACCCCCCGCGCCACCGACCGCGACGACTGGTGGCGCACCGCCGTCATCTACCAGGTCTACCCGCGCTCCTTCGCGGACTCCGACGGCGACGGCATCGGCGACCTGCCCGGCATCACACACCGCCTCCCGGCGCTCGCCGAGCTCGGCGTCGACGCGATCTGGCTCTCTCCGTTCTTCACCTCGCCGCAGGCCGACGCCGGCTACGACGTCGCCGACTACTGCGACGTGGATCCGATCTTCGGCACCCTCGCCGACTTCGACGCGATGCTCGCGACCGCCCACGAACTCGGCCTGCGCGTGCTCATCGACCTCGTCCCCAACCACTCCTCGAGCGCGCACCGCTGGTTCCAGGAGGCGCTCGCCGCACCCGCCGGCTCCCCCGAGCGCGCCCGCTACCTGTTCCGCGACGGGAAGGGCGCACTCGGACAGCTGCCGCCCAACAACTGGGAGTCGGTGTTCGGCGGCGGCGCCTGGACGCGCGTCACGGAACCCGACGGCACGCCCGGCCAGTGGTACCTGCACCTCTTCGACAGTTCGCAGCCCGACTTCGACTGGACCAACCCCGAGGTGCGCGAGTACTTCCGCGGGGTGCTGCGCTTCTGGCTCGACCGCGGCGTCGACGGCTTCCGGGTGGACGTGGCGCACGGGCTCGCGAAGGCTCCCGGCCTGCCCGACTACACGCCGCCCGCGGTCGACGGCGGCAGCATGGGCGGCAACGAGACCGACGCCCCGTTCTGGGCGCAGGACGGCGTGCACGAGATCTACCGCGACTGGCACGCCGTGCTGGCCGCGTACGGCCCCGGCCGCATCCTCGCCGGCGAGGCCTGGGTGGAGCCGCTCGCGAAGCTCGCCAACTGGGTGCGCCCCGACGAGATGCACCAGACCTTCAACTTCAGTTACCTCGAGACACCGTGGGAGGCCGATGCCCTCCGCGCGGTCGTCGACCGCTCGCTCGCCGCATTCGGCGGTGTCGGCGCGCCGAGCACCTGGGTGCTCTCCAACCACGACGTCATCCGTCACGCGACGCGCCTCGGGCTCACGCCCCCGCCGCCGCAGGGCCAGGGGCTGGGGCCGAAGTCGGAGTCGCACCCCGACGAGGTGGTGGGCCTCCGCCGCGCCCGCGCGGCGACCGGCTTCATGCTGAGCCTGCCCGGCTCCTCCTACCTGTACCAGGGCGAGGAGCTGGGGCTCCCCGAGGTGATCGACCTTCCCGACGAGGCCCGCCAGGACCCGAGCTTCTTCCGCACCGGCGGCAAGACCTACGGGCGCGACGGATGCCGCGTGCCGCTGCCCTGGGAGGCGGACGCCCCCGGCGCGGGCTTCGGCCCGACCGCCGAGAGCTGGCTGCCGCAGCCCGTCTACTGGCCCAGCTACGCGCGCGACGCCCAGCAGGGGGTTCCGGAGTCGACCCTCGAGTTCTACCGCTCGGCGCTCGCCGCCCGACGCGCGCACGGGCTCGGCTCGGGGACCGTCGAGTGGCTGCCGAGCGAGGACCCGGAGGTGCTCGTGCTGCGCAACGGCGCCGTCACGGTCGTCGCCAACACGGGCGCGGGCACGACGCCGCTGCCCGCGGGGCGCGTGGTCCTGGCGAGCGGACCGCTCGGCGCCGACCGCATCCCGGGCGACACGACGGTCTGGCTCGTCGCGGACTGACGCCGGGTGCGCCCCGCCGGTTCAGCTGGCGTGCTCGGTGAGCCAGACGAAGGGGTCGACGTGCGCGCCCTCCACGATCACCTCGAAGTGCAGGTGCGGGGCGGTCGCGACACCCGTCTGCCCGACGAGCCCGATGAAGTCGCCCACGGCGACCGTGTCGCCGAGCTGCAACGGCGACGACGACAGCTGCATGTGGGCGTAGCGGGTCTCGACCACCTGACCGTCGATCTGATGCTGCAGCACGACCGTGTTGCCGAAGCTCCAGTGGTTCTCCTCGTGCTCCACGACGACGCCGTCGGCGATCGCGTAGATCGGCGCGCCGAGGCCCGGCACGAAGTCGATGCCCTTGTGGTCGGTGGAGCAGCCGTTGCACGCGGCCACCCGCTGCCCGTAACCGGATGAGATGGGCACCGCGTACGGGAACGGCCAGCGGATCGCGCCGGACCCCACGGTGTAGCTGTAGTTGCGGGGGCCGTACTTCTCGCGCAGCACCTCGGCCCACGACTTCACCTCGAAGCCGTCACGGGCCTCGACCGATTCGGCCAGGTCGCCGTGGACGTCGACCTCCTGACCCGGCTCGGTGACGGCCGCCGCGAGTGCCGGGGCGGTGCCCGCGGCATCCGCCGGGGTGATCACGCCGAGCGCCGTGGCGGGCACCGAGACCCCCACGAGGAACGCCCCGACGACGGCGAGCACACCGAACGACAGCACGCGCGACCCGACGGCACGGCGGGTGCCGGAGCGTCCGGTGACGACGCGGCGACGCTCGTCGTCGCGACGCTCGCGGCGGGTGCGGGCGACGGGCGCGACGTGATTCATGCGCCCTCCTCCGGTCGTCCCCGCCGGTCGGGGTTCGGGTCGACGGGCTCCGCGCGCGACACGATTCGCGGGCCCTGGGTGCTTTCGATGGTACCCAAGCCCTTCCGGGGCGGCCAGTCCGGCCCCCGGTGGCACCCGCCGGAGGCGTCAGGCGCCGAGCCGCAGCAGCAGCTCCTCGAGCGGTGCCACGAGCTCCGGATGCCCCGCGATCAGGAAGTCGCGGCTCGGCCGATCGACGCCGAGCCCTTTCACCGTCGCGCCCGCCTCACGGGCGATGAGGGTGCCGGCGGCGTGATCCCAGGGGCTCAGGGTGCGCTCGAAGTAGCCGTTGATGCGCCCGCTCGCGACGGCGCCCAGGTCGAGCGAGGCGGTTCCGAAGCGGCGGATGTCGCGCACCTGCGGCAGCAGCCGGGCGACCGCCTCGCCCTGACGTTCGCGCATCCCCGCGTCGTACGCGAAGCCGGTCGCGAGGAGCGCGAGCGGCAGCGGCACCGCGTCCGCGACCCGGATGGGGCGGTCGTCGAGGTGCGCGCCACCGCCGAGTGCCGCGGTGAACAGCTCCCCGCGTGCGGGGTTGAACACGGCACCCGCGAGCACCGTCCAGCTGAGCGGGTCGGGCTCGCCCTCCACGACCGCGATGCTGACGGCGTAGTGCGGGATGCCATAGAGGTAGTTGACGGTGCCGTCGATCGGGTCGACCACCCAGGTGATGCCGCTCGTGCCGCCCGTGGTGCCGCCCTCCTCGCCGAGGATCGCGTCATCCGGGCGAGCCGCTGCGATCCGGGCCCGGATGAGCTCTTCGACCTCGCGATCGGCCGCCGTCACGACGTCGACGATGCTCGACTTGGTGGCGGCCACCTCGACGCCCTCACCGCGCCGCAACGCCGCGAGTTCCCCCGCCTCGACGGCGATACGGCGGGCGAGTTCCAGCAGTTCGAGGCTCATGCCCCCCAGCCTGGCAGGAACCGGTGCCTCGGTGTCCCGATGGGCCCTCCGCCTCGTGGCGGCCGCCCTCTTCGAGGCCGAGAGCCGGTCAGGCGGCCGACGACCGGCGGGCTCGCGCAGCGACGAGCACGATGCCGAGCGCACCCAGCCCGAGGGCGATCCCGAGCAGCGGGGCCGCGTCCGCGCCCGTCGGGGCGAGCGCGGGCACCGCGAGGGCGAAACGGAATGCCGAGAGGGTGTCGGATGCCGGGGTGATGACGATCGAGTGCGCTCCGGCATCCGCGCTCGTCGGCACGGTGCCGCTGAACGAGAAGGTGCCGCCGGGGCCGACGGTGGCGGTGCCGAGCACCACGGGCGTCGACTCGAAGGTCACCGTGAGCACCTCGCCGACCGGCCAGTCGCTGCCCTGCAGGGTGAAGGCGGAGCCGAGCGCGAGCTCCTGCCCGGCGAGCGGGTGGCCGGCCGCGTCGATCGCGGAGGCGACCGGCGTACCGCAGGTGTCGGCGGGGTCGGCGGGGTCGAAGCTGATCACGACCCAGCCGTCCGCCTGGTCGGAGCCCGACTTGATGCCGTAGCTCAGGCGATCCGGGCTCGCCGCGAAGGGGAAGCTCGATCCGCCGCCGCCACCGCCGTTGGTGGCGTAGACGGCGCCGCCACCGCCACCGAAGTATCCGGCCCCGCCGCCACCGCCGCCGTTCGCGCCTTCGCCGCCGGTCAGGAAGCCGCCCGGCCCACCGTTCAGCGCGCCGGCTCCTCCGAGACCGCCCGCCGACTCGGACGCCGGGGCGCCACCGCCCGCAGCCCCCACGGTGGCGCCCGGCGCACCCGCGTCGCCGCCGTGGGCACCGGACTCGTTCCCCGCGCCACCGCCGCCCGCGGCGACGATGACGATGTTGCCGGCATCGGGCACGGCTCCGGTCGCGACGCCGCTCCAGCCACCCCCGCCGCCGCCGAGCGCTCCCGGAGGCGTCGAGCCGCCGCCGGGCGCTCCCCCGTTGCTGGCGGCGCTGCCGACGAACGCGATCTGCGCGGTCGCGCCGACCGCGATCGTGAGCACCTCGCCCGAGGAGACCGAGGTGCGCGTCGTGATGACGGCGCCGCGTCCGACCGTCGCGCGGCCGGCAGCCGCCGACCAGGAGGCGCCGCCGTCGCCGCCCGCGGCCTCAATGTCGATCGCGCAGATGTTCGCCGGAACCGTCCAGCTGGTGAAGCCGGATGCTGCGACGTCGGTGACCTCGAAGCGCACCTCGCGCAACGTCGACGGGGCGGCGGAGGCGCCCGCGCCCCCCGCGACGACCACGAGAGCGAGCGCTCCCGTCGCGGCGAGGGCGAGCGAGGCGATGCGGGACGACGGCATGGGGCTCCTCAGCGCCAGAGCAGGCGCGAACGATGGATCACGGGCAGGGATCATCGTCAGAGTAGGGATGCTCGAGGCGTGCTCGCCATGCCCCCGAACGCGGGCCGCGAGGATGGCGACCGGAACGCACAGAGCCCCGCCGAAGCGGGGCTCTGAACGAGGGTGGCGAGTGAGGTGTCCGGATTCACGACATGGGCGACAGGTGATGCGCGACACATGAGTCGCGTCATGGGCGACAGCCTCGATGGATGTCGAACAAGCATCAGGTCGCGGTCCTGCAGATCACCGCCGGACAGCTCACGGTGTCGGAAGCCGCCCGCCGCTACGGCATCAGCCGGCAGCACCTGCACCGGCTCCTGACCCGGTTCCGGAATGGGGGCCTGGAGGCGATCGAGCCCCGCTCCCGAGCCCCGCTATCGAACCCGAACCAGACCAGCGACGAGGTTCGGCAGCGCATCATCGAACTGCGCCGTCAGCTCGCTGCCACCGGGATGGATGCCGGCCCGATCACGATCGCCTGGCATCTCGAGCAGTCAGGACATGCAGTCCCGTCGACTGCGACGATTCGTCGGATCATCACCCGCGCCGGCCTGGTCACCCCGGAACCGAGAAAGCGCCCGAAGAACTCGTTCGTCCGTTTCGAGGCCGCACAACCCAACGGCACCTGGCAGTCCGACTTCACTCACTGGCACCTGGCCGACGGCACCGACATCGAAATCCTGAACTGGCTCGACGACCACTCCCGCTACCTGCTGGGCTGCACCGCGATCGGCCGCGTCACCGGCGACGACGTGATCGTCGACTTCCTGCGCCTGATCGACACCTACGGCCCGCCGGCGACCACACTCACCGACAACGGCAGCGTCTACACCGCCCGCTTCGTCGGCGGGAAGAACGCGTTCGAGCTCACCTTGCCGCTGCTGGGCATCCAGCAGAAGAACGGCCACCCAGGCCACCCGCAGACCCAGGGCAAGATCGAACGCTTCCACCAGACCCTGAAACGCTTCCTCGCAGCTCAGCCCGTCCCGCGCACGCCGGCTGAGCTGCAGCACCAACTCGATGCCTTCCGGCAGCACTACAACGAACACCGCCCCCACCGCGCAAGAGACCGCATGACCCCCGGCGACGCCTACCGCGACACCCCGAAAGCCCTCCCCGCCCGACGCATCGAATCCGGCCACTACCGACTGCGCTACGACCACGTCGACGACCGCGGCAAAGTCTCCTTCCGCCTCGCCGGACGCATGCACCACCTCGGCATCGGCATCGAGCACCACCGCAAACGCATCATCGCGATCGCCGACCACGAAACCGTGACCGTCATCCACCTCGACACCGGCGAAGTCATCGCCACCAACCAGATCGAACCGACCCACAGCTACTGGCGCAACACGAAGAAAGCCCCAGGCCGATGGCCCAGGGCTTCCACGTGAACGTCACACATGTCGCGACTCACCTGTCGCACATGTCCCGACTCATCACAAGGGTGGCGAGTGAGGGATTCGAACCCCCGAAGGCTGAGCCGGCTGATTTACAGTCGGTCGCTTCGGCCATCCCCGCCTGCTCCGTCTCTATCCGCCGTGAGCCGCCGTGAGCCGCCGTGGCCCGGCTTGCCCTGACTTTCCGGGTGTTCCGAGGGGTAGGAGGCGGACGGACTCGGACCCGGTCGGATCAGCGCGGCGCGACTCAGACGGAGGGGTTTTCGGAGGGGCTTCGGGCATGCCCCCAGACCGCGGGGCTGCAAGGACACCGGCGCGGCTGCCACAATCTCCACATGCCCAGCGAGAAGCCGCAAGTCATCGAGTGGATCTTCTTCAATCGAAAGTACGACTCTGCGGCCCGGCTTCTGCGCGACCCGATTGTGACGTTCAACGACATCCGCGAGGGTATCGAGGCGACCGGCGCACGGCTGAGCGTCGCGAATCCGGCCAACTTCTGGAAGGACCTCACGCGCAGCCCGACACCGAACGACAACTGGCCGACGAGGGTCTTCGAGGCTGGCTTCACCGGGACGGATGCCATCGGCGCCGGTGACCAGGCGTGCTTCGCCTTCACGCCAGTCGCAGAAGATCAGACCGAGCCGTTCCCCGACATCCTGGTGTTCGATCCTCACAACGTCGTGCCGCTCACCATCCAGTCGCTGTCCATGGCCCAGGCCATGAAAGCGCTCGGACGTCGGGACGAGAACTGGCTCGCGCAGGTCACTGCTCGTCTGTTTGCTATCGAGACCTTCTTCGCCGTCGTGTCTGAGCGAGAGGTGCGCGAAGTCTCCTTCTTGCAGACCGGCGTGAAGATGCGCGGCGGAGAATCGGACGCCGTATACAGCGTGACCTGCGACGACGGCGTCTGGCTGCTCTCGGTAGAGGCGAAGGGTCGCCGCGAGCCGCTGCACCTTCCTCAGATCGCCCGCGCCTCCTACAGTCTGTTCGAGACTGTCACGTCTCAGGGCGGCGAACTCTCCGACGTCGTCGGAGTCATTCCCTTTGGACTGAAGATCGTCGGCGACTCCGAGGTCTGGGCCGTGGAGTTCGCCCCTGTCGAATCTGCCGACGAGACGCTGACTGCCGTCTCTCAGGCGACGTTCATGTTTACGCCGCCTGTCCCTGGAATCTCTTAGACGGCCTCGGCAAGCCGCGGCTCGGGCTTCGAGCGGCGGCGCGACTTCGGAATCGAGTCGTGCGACGCTCCGGCGTACTTCGTCGCCTCGCCCATTGCCATGTACAGAAGGTGCTCGTCAGTGAGCTCGAGAACCTCGTCGGGCTTGGCCGGCTGCACACCCAGAGCCTCGATCACGGCGCGACCCAACGCGCGACCGAAGATTGGCGGGACCGCATTGCCGATCTGCCGGAAGCCATTCCACTTGGTCGAGTGGAGGCGGAACCAGTCGGGGAAGGAGTGGAGTCGCGCAGCCTCGCGAACGGAGAGGACTCGCGCGTTCCGCGGGTGAAGCGGTCGAGGCGACGTGTGAGCGCCGCGCTCGCCTCCGGTGCCCGCCCGGAGGGTGTTGCACAGTCCTTCCTCAGCCAGACGTAGGAAACGGCTCACCTTCTCTGTCGAGCCCTGCTCCGTCGCAGCGAACCGGGAAATAGACACGTCGGTGTGCTGCGTCTGCCAACTCGAAGTCAGAACCGAAGGGTCCCACTTGCGCCGATAGGCGAAGTCGGTTGGGTCGTCCTCAAGTCCGCGGAGGCGGCGTGCGTACTCGGACGCTGCAAGGTCCATCTTGTTCTGCTGCGCGCGCGTGAGCGGAGTCACGTCGCTGGTCGCTAGCGCGGGGAACTGATCGAGGTCCGGAAGGTCGCCAATGGCGTCCCAAACCGTCGGTCCCGCGGGCAACGGCTCGACGTTCGAACGCAGCGTGCTGCGAACCGGACGCGCGGGGCGCACGACGGGCGCCGGGTGCGCCACCGGGTCAACGTCCGCACGGTATCCGAGCAGGATGAAGCGCCGCCGGTCCTGAGGCACGCCGTAGTCAGCCGCATTGAGGATGTGCGGGCTGGGCACGACGTATCCGGCGTTCTCGAAGCGGCGGATCAGGTCGGCAAGCAACTCCTTGTGCTCGCCCGAGGCAATCCCCGGAACATTCTCCATGAGAAAGTAGCGCGGACGAAGCGAGTTCACGAGCCGGAAGAAGTGGAAGATCAGGTCGTTTCGCGCGTCGTCGACCTGGCGCTTGCCGATCCACGAGAACCCCTGGCAGGGCGGACCACCGGCGACAAGATCAACCTCGCCGTCCCACGGCTCGTCGCCGTGATGGTTGGCCCATCCCCGCTCGACCGACCGCCGAAGCGTCGACTCGGGCAGTTTCCCGATGTCGTCGCAGAGGACTTCGGTGAGCGGGAAGTTGAATGCGTGAGTGGTGGCGTGGACAGGGTCGTACTCCACTGAGGCGACGACGTCGAAGCCCGCCTGTTCGAGTCCGAGCGAAAGTCCACCAGCGCCAGCGAACAGGTCAACAGCGACCGGCCGACGTGCCGAAGGTGCAGATGTGTCCGTCCCAGTGCCCCGCATAGGGTAACCCTACTGGCCACCCACTGGCGTTGGAGTATTGGGGTCGGCCAGGTGCAAAGATCGCAGATGTGTTCGATAGGGAGGAGTGATGGTCCACCCCGAGCCTCCGACATCAGTATCGCCGCGAGTGCGCCACGTGATGCAAGGCAACCGCTCCCGCGACACCAAACCGGAGTTGGCGGTGCGTCGCGCGGCGCATGCGCTTGGACTGAGATACCGGGTCAACGCTCGACCACTGTCGAGCCTCCGGCGCAGCGCCGACCTCGTGTTTCGGCGGGAACGAGTCGCAGTGTTCATCGACGGGTGCTTCTGGCACGGGTGCCCCGAACACCACGTCGCCTCGAAGTCCCGCGTCGAGTACTGGGGTCCAAAGATCGAGGCCAACCGTCGCAGAGACGCGGACACAGACAAGCTGCTGCGAGCGCAGGGCTGGTACCCGCTCCGCGCCTGGAGCCATGAGGATCCAGCCGAGGTCGCATTCCGAGTGCGCGCGCTGATCGACATGCGCCGGGCGGCTACCGGCTGAGGCGTTGTCCGTATCCTCGGCGGGACGGGTTGGCGGTGCGGATCGCCTCGCGGCGGAGATCGGCTGCCTGCTGGCCGGTGGAGCCGGGAAGCAGACGCCCGGTGGGAGTGCGCCGGTTGTCGCCGGAGCGTCCGCCGTACTCAGTCGGAGTGCCTCCGGGCTGCCGGTAGTTGGGCTTGTCGGTCATGCCCTCTATCGTCCCTCGCGCCCACATTCCGCCGCGCGCCGCGGGTAATCCACATCGCTCATTTCATATCTCCATACAGGCATGGATATTGCGATAGCGGGCATTTCAAGCGGGCGAAACGCATACCCCGGTAAAGTTATTTCATGAGCAATACTCACGCCAAGCGAGGGCCGAAGCCGGGGTCGTGGGTGCCGTTGGAAACGAGCATCACGCCTGCGCTCGACCGCGCCATGAATGAACTCGTGCTCAGCACGGGCGTCTCCAAGGCGAGCGTCGTGCGCGCGGCACTGGCGCACTATCTCGCAGCGCAGGGCGTGCTCCCGCCTGACCACCCCGACCTGATCGAACCGACACCGACGCGCGGCCCGGGCCTCGCATCCCAGAGAAAGGACAACCCATGACCATGAGCAGCATGCAGCGGAGAGCGGCACCGCCGCCGAGCGTCGACCTGCCGCCCTACCCCGAGCACCACGCGGCATCTTCGATCGCCCAGCAGATGGCGACCCGCGCCGCGCACTGGGGACAGACCGCCCGCGGGCTGCGCGACGAGATCGCTGCGACCGAGGATGCGCTGGTCTCGGCGCTGGACGAGCAGGAGCGCCGCGAGGCGAACCGCACTCGACTCCGCGAAGCCCTCAACGAGAACGCGGATCGAGGCCTGCGATGACCATCTCCAACCCGCACGAAGCCCGAGTCGCGGCGCGGCACCTCAAGTACGACAACACCGCCGAGGAGCGAGAGAACGTTCAGCGCGTGGACCGCGAGGTCTTCGACCGGGTCGCAGAGTACGAGCGCGGCGTCGTCGCCTCAGCACGGGCGGACGCCGACAAGGGCGACCGGCTGGCAAGTCAGGCCGTGGCAGCGGTGGCCGATCTGAACTCGCGGTTCCGCGCCGCCGCCGAGGACGGCAACGTGTCTCGCGACCTGCTGCGCGAGTTCAACCGCGTGCGCGCTCAGGCTGAAGCGCTGGCGGACTCGCTGAACGTGGCCGAGCGCACCGCCCAGTGGCACGCCGGGCGGCTGAGCGACGTCTACGGAACGTGGCTCGCGCTCGTGCAGAAGTACCCGACCCTCAAGCCGGGGATTCGGGTCCAGTAAGGCTGACCCGCCGCCGCCGTTCGAGCCATGTCGTCGGCGGCGGGTCTTCAACCGAACAACCCACTGAAAGAGAGGCAACGCAATGACTCACGTTGACGACCGAAGGCTACTCGCCTCGCCCAGCACGCCGCCGAGCGCGGTGCTCTACGACTACCACGAGCGCGCTCTGCAACCCGGCACGCGACACGAGCCGGTCACCATCAGCAGCGAGGCGGCGAAGGCCACCCGGCTACTGACGACGACCGAGCGCGCGACAGCCCGAATCACACTCCGCCCATCTGTCGAGGGCGCTGGCCTACTGCACGAGGCTGTCGCACGGCTGCGCGTCTACGAGGCGCGCGGGCTGCTCGACCGCATGAGCGTCCACACCGTCGCCCGCAACCTGCACGCCGTGTTCTTCACCGGCCACCCGTTCGGACTCATCCACGCCGCCCGCGGCTGGCACCTGCTCGAAGAACTCGACCGCCGCGACCTCATCGAGGTCTGGCTCGACACGCCCTGCTCGGGCACGACACGTCAATGGCTCCGGCTTCGGCTCTGCGACCGACTCGACGAGTTGCGCTTCTGGGAATCCGGAAACGCAAATGTCCACAATCGCTAAACCGAGCGACGAGAGGCTGGTTCGAGCGGCGCCACCGCGCCCCACGGTAAACTTCTCTCAGCCGCTTTGAGCGGGCGTGACCCTAGCCGGATGGACCCGGCGCGGTCCGGGTAACGTCTCTCAGGTCAACAACTCCATATTGCGTCAACAGGGAAAGGACCCCGAAGTGACGGCCACTAGATGTGGCCCGATCCGGGGTCTTTGTCGTCTCCGCGGTCGGGTCCAACCCACCAAGAGAAGGAGACAACATGAAGACGCAAAAGGAGAAGCCGGAGCGCACCTGGACGTTCCGCGAACTCCCCGAGCACCCGGTCGCGCAGACCTACCGCGTGACCGAGCGCATGGCGCGGCGAGCACACCAAGCGGGGCGGCTCCACGGCGTGAAGCCTGGCCTCACCGTGCTGTTCACGGACGCCGACATCCGCGCGTGGATTCTCGGCAGCCGCAGCGACGCCGACAAGTAGATCGCGCACATGGCAACCGTGCGCCGACGACGGCCACCCGTCGTCACTACCTACACGCCCGCTGCGCTGCTCGCGAGCCGACTCGGGGACTACATCACGCAGCCCGAGCCGACCGGCGACGGCGAGATGCGGATGTTCTGCCCGATCTGCGAGGTGCCCGGCGAGAGCCGGACGCCGTCCGCATCGATCAACCCCAGGCTCGGCAAGTGGCACTGCCTCGGCAAGTGCAGCGAGGGCGGGTCGATCCTCGCGCTCACGCAACAGTTGGGCGTCAAGATTCGCGGCTCTGCAAGCCGGGAGTCGACCGCGAAGAAGAAGCCCGCTCTGCCGCCGCCGTTGGAAGACCAGCACAAGCCGCTCGATTGGCACGACAAGTTCATGCGGGGCGAGTGCGCCGACTTCCTCGACTTCCTGACGCAGGAGCGCGGCCTGCACCCCAACACCCTCGCCCACTTCCACGTAGGCGCTGACGGCGAGCGCGTCACGATCCCCATCTATGTGCGCGGGCGGTGCATCAACGTCCGGCGCTACCTGCCACACGCACCGAACGCGAAGCGCAAGATGCTCAACCTGCCCGGCCACGGATCACCGGCAGTGCTCGCGTTCACCGAGACGCTGGCCGGCAACTCGCTCCCGGTCGTCGTGACCGAGGGAGAACTCGACGCGCTGCTGGTGTGGCAGGAGGCCGCAGGTCGCCTCGCCGTCGTCACCGGCACGGGCGGCGCGGGCACTCCCCCGCCCGACCTGTCGGCGCTCCGTGGCCGTGAGGTCTGGGTCGCCTACGACAACGACGACGCGGGCCGGAAGGGTGCGGAGAAGTTCACTGCCCGCGCGAAGGCCGCGGGCGCTCATGCCCACGTGCTCGACCTCGCCCGGCTCGGGCTGAGCGGCGACGGCGCAGACGTGTCCGACTACCTGCTGCGATGCGGCAAGGTGGACGCGCTGCTCGCGGAGATGGAGCGCCTGCGGTCAGCACCGGAGGCTGGCGTGGACGAGGTCGCCACGGCGATGGAGGCCGCGTTCCTCGACCTCGGGGCACCGCAGACCGAGTACACCGCTGCGCTGCTGTCGGAGGACGACATCCTCACCGCTCCCCCGCTGCGGTACGTGGTGGAGCCGTGGCTGCCGGTGGGCATGTTCACGTCGATGTTCGGCCAGCCCGGCTCGGGCAAGACGTTCGTCGGGCAGGACCTGCAGAACGCCGTCCGCGCGGGCATCCCCTGGCATGGTCACGACGTCGCACCGGGCGCGGTGCTGCTGCTAGAGGCCGAGGGCGTGCAGCAGCTCCAAGCCCGCATCGTCGCGTGGAACGAGCACCACGGAAACCCGGATATGGCCGCCTTCCGCGCGCTCGACGTGCCGCTCGACCTCTCGACGCCGGAGGGTGCCGCCGCGCTGGTCCGCACGGTGCGGGGCATGGAGGCCGCAACCGGCGAGCGCGTGGTGCTCGTGTGGATCGACCCCGCGGCGCTCTACATGTCGAGCAGCGAGAACGAGGACGGCAACCGCAACCTCGCGCTCGGCCTGAACGCCGTTGCGAAGTACCTCGACATCGCCGTGCTCGTGATCGTCCACACCAACGCCGAGGGCTCCCGCGCTCGTGGCACCGACCACTTCCGCATGCTGTCCGGTTCGCACATCCGCGTCGAGCGCATCGACGGCGACATGGTCGGCGTGGTGCAGGAGAAGGTCAAGAACACGTCGCCCCGCGCGGTGATCCTCCGCCCAGTGCAGATCGGACGCTCGCTCGCGTTCGACACCGAGGAACGCATGTCGGCTCTGGACTACGCCTCGCGGAAGGATCGCGCCGCCTGGACGTCGAAGGTCACGCATCGCCTCTCGGAGGCAACCACAGCCCACGAAGTGAAGACCAGCCACGCGGAGGCGCTGATTCTCGACGTTCTCGCCACCCGACCGCGACAGTCCACCACGCAGATCGTCGCCGCAACCCAAGGGCAAGGCGTCGGCTCGGACGGCATCAAGGCCGCGCTCGCGTCGATGGTCGAGCGAGGCGTCGTCGCGACCGAACCCGGCCCACGCAAGGCGACCTTGCACACCCTCGCCGACCTCGCGGAAGGGGCCGAGAAGTGACCCGACCGCACCCGACCCGACCCGACCCCGGTTGGGACAACGACCCGACCCGACCGCGGCCCTACGTAGTAGTAGGCCGCGGGTTGGGTCGTCGGTCGGCCCAAGTCCGGACGCCTACGCGGTCGGGACGATCACAAGCCCTCAGCCGAGCGCGTACCTCCTTCCGGCGCCCGGCGGGGTTCGACCGAATCTCGAGAAATGGAGAACTGACATGACCGACCTTTCAACGCCCGCACCCTTCCAAGGGCAGTGCACAGCGCACAGGAAGAACGGCGCGCGTTGTCGGAAGCACGCCATCAACGGAAGCAACGTCTGCCGCACACACGGCGGAGCCGCACCCCAGGTGAAGCGCGCAGCAGCCCTCCGTCTGCTCATGGCGGCAGATTCGGTCGCGGGTGAACTCGTGAGAATCGCACTCTCCAAGACCGCGTCCGACGCGACCAAGGTGCAGGCGATCTTCGGCATCCTCGACCGCGCAGGCCTCAACCCGCGCCAGGCGGTGGATGTGGACGTCGCCGTTGGCATCAAGCAGTCGCCCGAGGACATCTACGCGAACGTCGTGCTCGCCTCCACGGTGCCGATCACTGGCCCCAAGCCCGCCGACTGGGATGACGCCCTGGACGGCTCGTGGGAGTTCTTCTCCGGCCAGGCGGCGCTCCCCGACCCGAACGTCATCGACGCAGAGATCGTGGAGACACCCGCGCCGGTGCAGCGTGCCCGCGAGACGGAGATGGACGACGCCGAGCGCAACGCGCACCGACGCGAGAGGTTCCTCCAGGAGCAGCGCGCCGAGCGCAGTACCCCGACTCCACCGCAGCCGAGCATCGAGGACGACCCGCGCGACCGACAGCCGGTGCGGAGCCGGGACGAGGCGCTGACCAAGGGGCGCGAGCGGTTCCTCGTTCAGCGCGAGGGGCTGGCCCCGAAGAAGCGCCACCAGCGGCGGGCATGACCATGCGCCACACAGGATTGGCCGCTCCTGGGCGAACGGCCCACGCGAGTACGCGGGCCTCATTCGCGCTCTCCGACCACGCAAACGCCGGAAACCGGGCCGTGTTGCCATTCGAATATTTGTTCGAGGAGAGTTCCTCCTCAGGCGGAACCGTCCGGTTCGGACTTCCGCCGGATCAACCGACCCAGAGAGGAACCGATCATGGCCCCGAAGAAGCCCACCACCGCCCCGCTCGCGCACCGCGTCCCCGCCGAGCCGACCGCGCTGATTCTCGACTACTGCCGCTGGCTCAAAGAGCAGACCGGCTACGACGTCGACCCGATGAGCGTCTACCTCGGCTCCGCCCTGCGTGGGGCTTTCAAAAAATCGCCCGGCAACCAGAAGCGGCTCGCGGCACAGGCCGAGCGGATCGCCGCCGAGAAGGTCGCCCGAGAGCAGCGCCGCGCCGAGCGCGCAGCGAAGGTCGAGAAGCCGAAGGTCGAGAAGCCCAAGCCCGCGCCGAAGGGCAAGGCGACCAAGGCCGCACCCGCGCCGAGCCGTCGCCGCCCGCTGAAGGGTTCGACGGTCGCCACCGCTGAGGGCGTGGTCATCGCGCAGCAGCGCCACATCGACCTCACGGACGGTGCCCAGTGAGCGACCGGCCCGTGAACGTCCACAAGTCCGCACCTGAGACGGCGTCCGAGGCGTCGGGCTGGGAAGCGGTGAAGAAGCGCGGCTTGGACTTCGGGCTGTGCATCCGGTGCGCCTCGCAACTGGCGTGGGGCTGTCAGAACGGGTTCACCACTGTCCATCCGCCGTGTCCGGCGTGCGCGCCGCTCGTGGCGCTCCTGCCGAGGGAGCGGGTGAACGGGTGGCGCACGGTCAACGGGGCGAGCCGCGACGGTGCGAACTGGCCCAGCCCCACAGCCGGTGCCACCCAGAACCTCACCCGGAAGGATTCCGGCTCCCCGCGTAGGGGTGGGACTCCCGAGCAGCGCCGAAAGGCCACACGATGAGCGCGAAGCACTGCCTGATCTACGTCAGGGTCAGCACCGAGGAACAGGCCGCGTCCGGGCTGGGCGTCGAGGCGCAGACCGCACAGGCCGTAGCCGAGTGCGAGCGGCGCGGTTGGACATACGAGGTTCTGGCCGACCTCGGCGCGAGCGGGAAGCACGTGAACCCGAACCTGCGGCGAGCGCTCGACATGCTCGACGCCCACCAAGCCGACGCGCTCATGGTGGCGAAGTTGGACCGGCTCGCCCGCAGCGTTCGGCACGCCGCAGCGATCATCGACGACGCAACCCGCACCGGCTGGGCGCTCGTGGTGCTCGACAACGCCCTCGACCTCACCACGCCGGGCGGCAGGGCGATGGCGCAGATGCTGGCGACGTTTGCAGAGTACGAGCGCGAGATGATCTCCTCCCGCACCAAGGAAGCCCTCGCCGCCCGCAAAGCACGCGGACTCCACAACGGGCGCAAGTCAGCGATCCCGGCAGGCGTGCTGCGGCGCATCGTCCTCGACCGCGACGCGGGGCGCTCCTTCGACAGCATCGCCCGCACGCTCACCGCCGACGGCGTACTCACCCCGACCGGCCTCGACACCTGGCACGAGTCCACCGTCCGCCGCGCCTACGCCAGCGCGGCCCGCACCCCTCAGGAGGCATGACATGGCGCACGTTCGAGAGGTAGCCCGCAAGGACGGTTCGGCGTGGGAGTGCCGGTGGCGGGAGCCGGGAGGCACATTCAAGCAACGCACTTTCCCCACGGAGGAAACGGCCCGGGAGTTCGTCGTTGAACTCAAGATCGAACGCCGCGACAACGGCACCACGACGCACATGTCTCGACTCGGCAAGAAGTTCCAGGACGTGGCC